>CAIXCS010000036.1 GCA_903918025.1 uncultured Actinomycetes bacterium | reverse complement strand
GTTCTGCGAAAAAGATTGAAGTCCATCCTGCGGAAACACGGGGGCTTCGGCGGTGAAAGTGTCGAAATTGTCGTAGACCGACTGGAGGCTTGGGCCGAACGCGCCGGCGCTTGCCTTGGCGATGTCGAGCGCCTGACCGTCAATGATCAGGCTGGCTCTTCCATTGATATTGGCGATCTTCATTTGGTCTTCCTGACTAGTTGATGAAGCAGTGTTTGGAGTTCAGATACAGAATCGCTCGGTCCTGCTTGTGTGCGCCAAGCCACGTGCTGGTCAGGACGAACGAGGATGGCGCCGTCCTCTGAAATGCCACAGACGGCTGCCCATTGACCAAAGGGATCGGTGATGTCGCTACCGACCACTACACGTGTCACCGGCATCGAGCTCGGTAACTCAACGCTCGCCCACGCTGACTCATTGCAGAGAAGAAGGAATGCACCGGGCTCAACCAGATCCAAGGTCGAGAGCTCCTGGTCACCCCGTTGCACAATCGCGTGAGGGAGTCGAGATCCTGGCACCGTCGTTGGGACATACTCACGCACAGAATTTCCGACATTGGGTCGGGTTGAATCATCACTCAGCACCAGACCGGCCTCTTGGCCGTAGAAGAAACCAAGTTGCACACCGAGTTGATCGAAGTGTTCGGCTTGATGCTCGATCGCTGTTGTTACCTCGGCCATGCCGTCTGGTGTTGCGAGGATCTTCTCGGCGCGACTCTTCGAAGCGTCGAGGTCGCCATCAACGCCAAGTGCAATCCACACTTCCAAGAGCCGGAAGGCATTTTCCAAACTGACTTCAGAGTTGTACTGAGCAATTGAGCGACGCTCGGCTTCATAGGACTCCAGGAGGCTTGGCGAGGCCCAGCCCCGAAGCACCCAAGCCAGCTTCCACGCCAAGTTGTGGGCCTCGGCAGCACCGGTATTGAGGCCGAGTCCACCAGTTGGTGGGAAGCGGTGAGCGGCATCGCCTACGAGAAAGATTCGTCCCTGACGAAACTGACTTGCGACTTGCGAAGTCATCCTCCAAGAGGTGACGTGACGAATCGTCACGGGCAGATCGTCAGGAATTCCACCGGCTCGTCGAAAGATCGCTTCTGCGCGGGCCAAGTCGTAGTCAGCCACCGATTCAGTTGCTGGGTTGTACGTGGTCATGTACACCCATGTCGAGGCGAGGTCATGGGCAATGAAGGTTCCTTGAACCGTCGGGTCGGTGATCCAGTAGAGCGTTGCGGGCGTATGGGCCACGAGCGTTCGCAAATCAGCCTCGGCATGAATGGAGATGAAGTTCTCAATCTCGTCGGGCCCGATCATTTCAATGCCGCAGTGGCGACGAACGGCACTGCTCGCACCATCGCAGCCAATCACGTAGCGGCTGCTGATCTCGTAGGTTTCGCCGCTCGTGAGATCGCGAACGGTGCTCACGACGGCGTCCTCACGTTCCACGCAACTGATCCACTGCGTGGAGCTTCGGAGGTCGGCAACCTCTCGGTAGAGGACTGGCTCGAGTTGATGTTGCGAAAGATTTCGAAGTGGCTGTGGAGTCATCAGCGACATCTTCTCCGGATCTTGCAAGCTCTCGAAGGGAACAGCTCCGAGCTCCCTCCCGCCAAGCCTGTCAACCCAACGAACCCACGCTCCTTCGCTGGGGCGCTGCGCAATGGCTTCAATCTCGGCCATGTTGACGCCGACCCCTCGGAGGATTTCAAGCGTCCGTGCGCTCACCACATGTGCCGACGGGGCGGTTTGAGGACCATCTCGCTGTTCAAGAACGACGACACTCAGTCCAAGTTGGCGAAGCAACAGGGTCTCAATGAGCCCAACAGGACCTCCGCCAACGATCAAGACGTCGTAGAGCTCACTCCCCGGTGACGCCACAACCACTAGATCAGTCCTTCGTAACTTCCACCATCGAGGTGAAGGTTTTCACCTGAGATATACCCAGCATGAATCGAGGCGAGGAAGGCGCAGGCAGCACCGACTTCTTCAGGGCGACCAAGCCGCTTTGCCGCAATGGTTGCCTTCATCTCGTCATATGCCTCTTCAAGGGTGATGCCTCGAAATTGCACTTGGAGCTCGGCCATTTGGCGTTGGCGACCGGTGTCGATTCGCTCAGGGAGGAGGTTGTTGATCGTGACATTGTCACAAACAACGTCCTTTGAGACGGCCTTGGTCACGCCGGTCAGCGCTGTTCGGGCTGCAATGGAGAGGGTCATCAACGGGTGCGGAGAGGTCACCATGGCGGAGGTGATGTTGACAATGCGTCCAAACCTTCGCTGGCGCATTCCCGGAAGTGCGAGCTGCATCATGCCAACGGCGGAGTGGAAGTTCATATCAAACGCCTCACTCCACTGTTCCAGACTGTTGTCGACAAAGTTCGTCGGAGACGGACCCGAGGCATTGGTGACGACAATGTCGGGGTTGGGGCACACGGCAAAGAGTTGTGCTCGACCTTCAGCGGTTGAGACGTCGGCTACTTGAAAGTCGACGTCAACGCCGAATCGAGCGTGCAGTTCATTCGCCAGTTGATCGCCCTCGAGGTTGGTGCGAGCGTTCAAGAGAACATGGACTCCTTCGGCGGCCAATGCTTCAGCACAGGCCAAACCAAGACCTCGCGTTGATCCCGTGACAATGGCCTGCCTGCCGGCAATACCGAGGTCCATTACAGGCCTGCCCGTTCACGCCCAGACGCGATGTCGTCAATGTCCGCCGGCAAGAAGAAGTCCATCTTTGACGTTCCCGATTCGTAGGTGGCAATCGTGAACGGATCCCAGTCCTCACGACGGATCTCCAAATCCCAGAGGTCATCGTCAGTGATCTGGTCCATGTCAGCGAAGAACTCGAACATTCCACCGGCGGGGTCAAGGAGGTACCAAAACACATTGGAACCAACCACGTGTCGGCCGATTCCATAGACCGATGCATCAGGGCGTTCCTTGACAACCTCGATGCCGCGTAAGCCAACAGCGTCGAAGTCCTCGAGTTCTAACGCGTAGTGATTCATGCAGGGAACCGGCGCCGGCAGGATCAGCATGTTGTGGTGATCGGTTGAGCACCGGAGGAACGTCGCTTCGACCTCGGGCAATCGGTCAGAGATGCGAAACCCCAACCCATTGACGTAGTAGTCAACCGAGGCTTTGGTGTCGGTCGACCCGAACACCACGTGACCCAGTCGCCTCGGTTTCGGCGTCCACTCGCTCACGGCAGCTTCTGATCGACGGTTCTGCCTGATCATCTTGCCCGGAGCATTCACTTCCCGTGAAGGTGCCTGCTCTAACGGAGCATTGCGGGCAACTTCCACTCGCACCGAGTGACCAATCAGTGGATCGATACTTTCCAACCAGCCATCTCCGAGTTCGACCTGGGCACCAAGTGCTGTGAGCGAATTCGAAATTTGAACGAGGTCCTCTTGGGTCTCGGTTGCAATTCGCATCTGGGAGACATGGCGGTAGTCCGATTCGGTGAGGCGAATCTGTGACGCACGCTCGGGGGTTCCGAGACGGCCAGTTCCGGTTGTTGCAAGGCCGCGACGATTCCAAAACTCTTGGAGCTCACCTGGATTTGGAACGGCGAGTTCTATATCGATCAAGTCGGTGAGTGCCATTGAGCTTCCTCTACTCTCGTCACGCTTATTTCTTAGGCGTGTGACTAACTAATGGTAGTTTCTAGCAGAGACTTCTCCAGAGTGCAGAAAATTCGGAGAAGTTCCCTGCCGAAAGCAGCACTTGGGAGAATGAAGCAATGAGAGAGCGCGGCAGGCCGAAGATCATTGAGGATACGGACATCCTCAATGCCGCGCTCAAGTGCTTTGCCGAGCAGGGCTACGAAGGCATGTCGCTTCGAACACTCAGCACCGACCTTGGTTTGAGTCATAGCGCTGTCGGTCAACGGTTTGGGACGAAAGACAGCGTCTTTCGCCAGGCGGTGACGGTGGAATTTCAACGCTTTTTCAACGCGATCAGAGATGCCCGAACGTCCTGGCCAGCTGAGTTATCTGATCTCGAAGAACTGAGGGCGCTCATCCACTCGTTCTTGACGGCTTCGGCTTCGTTCCCGGCACTAGGTCAGTTGATGAACCGCGAAGGTGTCGAGCCTTCGGCCCGTCTTGACTTCATCTTCGAAGTGGTGATCCTTCCCCAGATTGCACCGATGATTGACCTGCTCAATCGGCTGCGCGCGAACGAGCAAATTCTTCCCCTGCCAATGCGAAGTCTGTTCTTCCTCGTGGCTCATGGAGCGGAGGCACCGTTCACACTTCGAGGGTTCTCTGCAAAATTTGATCCGTATGACGGTGTCCTTGACGAGGCCGAGCACATTGACGCGATAACGGAGTTGTTGATGAGAGCAGTGACTCGGTAATCCCGGCGAATCACGGGGTACTCGAGCACGAAATTCCGACTCCAGTTATCGTCGAGGGATGGAAATCGACCTTGGAGTTGCCTACCGAAGTGCACGAGAAGAAGTAATCCGACTCGTGACGAGCACCGATGAAGCAATGAAGGTGCCAGCGACACCGCTTTGGACCGTCCATGACGTCTGTTCGCACCTTGCCGGCGTTGTCGAAGATGGTCAAACCGGCAATTTTGCTGGAGCACCTGGCGAACCTTGGACTGCTGCGCAAGTAGAGCGGGGCAGGTCAAAGCCGCTGCAACAACTCATTGAAGAGTGGTCGGAGCGTTCCCCTGCACTTGAAGCAACACTCTCCTCTCCTGACGGTCAGGGAATGTGGCAAGCAGTGGCAGATGTCTCCACGCACCTTGCTGACCTCGCGAATGCCTGTGGCGTGCCGGCTTCGCTTCCCGAAGGTTTCTTGCCGTGGATAGCTCCGAAACTCTTGGGGTTCTTCGAGACCTCGGTTGCCCAAGCAGGGCTTGAACCAATCTCAGTATCGGCCCCAGATTTCGAACTCTTTCGTGGTCGATTTGGCCGTCGGACCCTCGAGGAAGTTCGAGCCTATGACTGGTCGCGTGACCCAAGCGACTGCCTCGATTCCTTCTTCATCTTCGGCGTCGCAGCGTCATCGCTCAATGAGAAGGCCAGTTAACGCCGGAACTCCTTCGGCACTGACGGGGACCATTCGTTCTCCGGCAGAGTAAAACGAAGACGATGATTACCCCAACTGTCCCACGAGGGCTTGCACGATCTCGCTAGGGTCAGATGTGGTGAAGGTGCTTCTTGATTGTTGGCTCACACCTGAAGCCTGAGGCACCTTCACCGTTTTCGCAACGATGCTCAGCGGGGTGAGACCCCACGCAGATCCGAAGATCCGCATTGGTGTCACTTCTCGCGATTTGGTACCCCCAACGGGATTCGAACCCGTGTTACCGCCGTGAAAGGGCGGCGTCCTAGGCCGCTAGACGATGGGGGCCAGAGCGGTGGAGCCAAGACGCTACCAGCGAATGAGGCGCTCGTTGACTAGGAGGTTAGGGATTGGCAAGAACCTTCACATGGGGAAGCATTGGCCGCTCGACGAGTGAGAGTTGGAACCGGATCACACCAATCAACACCATGACGGAAAGTGCGATGTGGAGTTCCACCAACCCTGTTGGGAGATGTGTTGCGTATTGGAGCACTCCGAGCATTCCTTGAAGAACAACGACCAGAACCAAGCGCTCAGTGATCCGACGGACCACTGGTGGTGCGCCGATGGCCAGAACGGCGAACACGAGTGCACTGACAAAGCCAATCAAGACCGTTGCAAGCCCAGCGTGGACCTCAACGACGCTTCGAAGTTCAAACGGCAGTCGATGCGCCACCTGTTGGCCACTGAAGTTTCCTGCGTGAGGTCCGGCATTGGACACCGCCGTTCCAGCAGCGACCACAAGCGCTGCGAGTCCGGTTTGGACTCGAGCAGCGAGTTGGAGTGCACGCGGAACGACGAGAACTCCAGGTTCACTGACGTCACGGCGGCTCCGGTAGACGAGGAGAATTGCTAACCAGAGAAAGATGGGTGCGACCAGAAAGTGAATGAGCACGGTGTACGGGTTGAGCTTCGTATAGACAACAACTGCTCCCCATACCGACTCGACCACAATGCCGCCGAGCAGCGCCCAGGACAGCCAAATGAGGTCTTGACGCTTCTCTGATCGGCGGTAGGCAGCGATGATCGTCGCGATCGTCACGATAGAGATGAAGCCAGTCACCATTCGGTTCCCGAATTCAACCAGTGGGTGAATCGAAGCTTGCGGGAGGATGTGGTGGTTGTAGCACGCCGGCCAATTTGGACAACCAAGTCCTGATCCCGTGAGCCGAACGGCTCCACCCGACACAATGATCAAGCCATACGCAACCGCACAGGCAATGGCGAGCCAGGTGAAGTGCTTCGGAGATACTGACCACGGCCTTCGACCGTTCGACTCCAACGTGTTCGCCACGCCAGCAGCCTACCGAGCAATGTCAGTGTCACTGTTGCTCGATCTGTTCACTGAGCGTTGTGACACCCGCTCGTTAGCATCATCTGGTGGAACTGGCGAAGAAGGACAAGATTCTCGGAAGCCTCATGGCTGGAGCAATTGGCGACAGTCTCGGCGCGGCAACAGAGTTCAAGTCGCTGGAATCGATCTATGAGCATTTCGGCCCGGCCGGCCTCACCGAAATTCACCCGCCTGGTCGGTTCACTGACGACACCCAGATGACGCTGTTCACCGTGGTTGGCGTCGTGAGGGCTCTCCTCGCCGATGATCGTCCAAGCAGCGAGAGGTGGACCGGTTCATTCCATACGGCCTACCTCGAGTGGTTGCGAACCCAGGAGATCCGGTACGACACAGAGAAGAACAGTGGCAGTTGGCTTGTCCACGAATCCACCTTGTATCGGCGCGAGGCGCCTGGCCATACCTGCCTCCGTGCTCTTCAGAGTGGCGAGGTCGGGACGCTCGAACACCGTTTCAATGACTCAATGGGCTGTGGAGGCGTGATGAGGGCTGCTCCCGTGGGTCTTCTCCTTGGTGATTCCTTCAGCCGGGCTGACCGCTACGAGGTGGGTTGCTTGTCGGCCGCCGTGACGCATGGACACGACGGCGGTATTCACCCCGCCGGGGCCTTTGCGGTGATGGTGGGCGATCTTCTCAATGGTGCGACGATTGAAGAGGCAGTGTTGGAACTCGTGGGACTCATCCCCGGTGACCTCCAAGAACTACTCGACTTCGCTGTTGAATTCGGGGGCTCTGGAGCGATTGAACCCATGTCGCTGTGCGATGAACTCGGACAGGGTTGGGTAGGTGATGAGGCGCTCGCCGTGGCGGTTGCCTGCGCCGTCGCCGGTCCAGACATGGAGACCGCATTGCTTGCAGCCATCAACCACGATGGCGACACCGATTCGACGGGATCGATCTGCGGGAACCTCTTTGGTGCCATGGCCGGCATCGATGCCGTGCCGACACGCTGGGTCGAAGATGCTGCGCAGAGCGACCTCATTCGCCGAGTGGCCGAGGACTGTGTCTCGTTCCTTGATGGTGATTGCTCACCCGAATTCAGTGCTCGATATACCGGGTAACGCTCACCGTCGTTCAACAAGTGCACCCAGAGTTCATCCGGAGGCTGGCCTCCGTTCGGCAGAAGAGAACCAACAAGATGGCTGCGTACACCTAGGCTGCGCCACGTGGATCTGCACACCGACCTCAAGCCTTCGGTCCTAACGCCGTTTGAGCGAGTGAAGGCGTATATCGCCCTGACGAAGCCTCGGATCATTGAACTGCTGCTCATTACGACCGTTCCGACGATGTTCGTCGCCAAAGAGGGAGTTCCTTCATTCACCTTGGTGCTTTGGACGCTTCTCGGTGGGACACTCGCCGCAGGTGGCGCCAATGCCATCAACATGGTGGTTGATCGAGACATTGACCGCTTGATGGAGCGGACAAAGAATCGCCCGCTCGTCACCGGAGCGATGACGCCAACCGCAGCACTGGTGTTCGCCCTGACGCTTGAAACCTTGGCCTTCGTTCAACTTTGGTTGACGGTCAACTTCCTTTCGGCAGTTCTCGCCGTGTCAGCCACTGCGTTCTACGTCTTCATCTACACGATGTGGTTGAAACGGCGGAGCAAGCAGAACATTGTCATTGGCGGTGCCGCTGGTGCCGTGCCCGTGCTCGTTGGCTGGGCGGCAGTGACGAATTCGCTTTCTTGGGCACCGGTGATCATGTTCCTCGTGATCTTCATTTGGACTCCACCGCACTTCTGGGCATTGGCAGTCCGGTATCGCGATGACTATGCAGCCGCAGATATCCCCATGCTCCCGGTTGTTGCTTCGATGGAGCGGACTGCGGTCGAAATTCTCATCTATACGATTGCGCTCGTTGCCTCAACCGCGCTGCTCGGTGGCGTGGCACATCTCGGACTGATCTACGCGATCACCGCACTCGTTCTCGGTGCGTTATTCATCTTCGGTTCGGTCAAGTTGGTGCAGTTGGCTCGAGAGGGAAAGGCGGCAGAGAAAGAGGCCATGCGGTTGTTCTCTTTTTCCATTACCTACCTCTCGCTGCTCTTCGGCTCAATGATGGTTGACGTTCTCGTCGCTCCACATCACTGAGTTCTCTACTCAAAGAGAAAAAGGCGCGAAGCAAGACCGGGCGCAACAATGCCCCACACGATGAGGACAATCCAGGTGGAGGCACCAACTGGCGTGCCGAAACTCATGACGGAGTGGAGCCCTTCGGCGAGAGCTGTTGACGGCAAAAGTCGAGAGACACTCGCAAAGGAGCCGAGACTCGACAGCGGGATCACCATTCCAGAGATGAGCAGAAGGACAAGGTAGAGCCCGTTGGCAGCCGCAAGATTGACTTCAGGCTTGAGTCTCCCGGCAGTGATGAGCCCGATTCCCGCGAAACCAAGCGTTGCGAGGATGACGAGTGCTGCCACCACAAGCAGATTGGAGGGACTGGTCCCATGAGGGAGGTGGTACCCCAAAAGAACCGCAGTGAGGCCAAGCACGCCAACTTGGAGAAGTTCAACTACTGCGATGGTCACGACCTTGGCGGCAAGCAATCTTCCCCGTCCAAGTGGCGTCGCGTAGAGGCGAACAAGAACGCCGTAGCCGCGTTCGAAGCCGGTCGAAATGGAAAGTGACACCATTGCCGTTGACATGACGGACAACGCCAAGATTCCCGGAAAGAGGAAGTCGACTCGTTTGGGTGTTGGCGAGTGCACGACTGAAACAGCCGAGAAGAAGCACAAGAACATGACCGGAATGCCAATGGTCAAGAGCAAGGTCTCGCCCTTTCGAAGCGCAAGGGCGAGCTCAACTCGGATCTGAGCGAGGAGCGCCTTCATCGACGCCGTCGCCTTGAGGATGGAACACGCTCTTCAGCTGGATGGTTGGCATACAGCGCGTGGTAGAGGTCTTCGAGGCCGCTCGACGCTGCGAAGGCTTCCAAGGTCCCTCCTTGAGTTGCCAGTGCGGTGACGAGCTTCTCAATCTCACCGCCGCTAAGCGATCCTGTGAGTGCGTAGTGACCAGGTCGTGACTCGGAGACTTGACTCTCGAGAGCGAGTGAGAGCGCCTCAAGATCGAGACCGGGGCGTGATTCGAAGGTCGATCCGCTCTCAAGTGACGCGGTCAAACTTGCTCGTGTGCCCGAGGCGAGGACCGCTCCTTGGGCCAAGAAGACAAGACGGTCGGCCACAGCATCGACCTCGCTCAACTCATGACTCGTCAGCACGATTGCTGCACCTTCGTCTTTGAGCGACGCAACGACGTCTCGAATCACGAGGCGACCCTCTGGATCGACACCCGCGGTTGGTTCGTCAAGGAAGAGCACCGAAGGGCGCCCAATGAGCGCAAGAGCGAGGCTGAGGCGCTGCTGTTCTCCACCGGAGAGCCTTCTCCAAGTGGTCTTTGCAAGATGACTCAGCCCGAGCAAGGTCGAGAGTTCACCAGGATCTCGAGGGTTCGGGTAATACGCCGCAAAGAGGTTGAGGGTCTCTCGAACCCGCATGCTTGGGTAGATGCCCCCGCCCTGCAACATGCAGCCCATCTTTTCGACGACCGCCCTGTGCTCAGCAACTGGATCGAGGCCGAGCACACGAACGAACCCACTCGTTGGAGAGAGATAACCCTCGAGACACCGCAGGGTGCTGGTCTTCCCTGCGCCATTCGGTCCAAGAAGGGCGACGACTTCGCCCGGCTCCACACTGAGTGAGACCTTGTTCACTGCCATTGTGTCCCCGAAGGTCACCACGAGGTCACTTGCGACGATGGCTGCGCCCTCAGGTGGCGTCGTCGCTTTGGTGGTCATGTTCTGAGACGCTACCGTTGAGTCACCATGCTTGACATCCGGCTGTTCCGTGACCAACCCGATGTAGTCCGAAGTGGCCTCGTTCTTCGAGGCGAGGACCCACAAGAAGTCGATGCCGTTATTGCCATGGATTTGGAGCACCGATCGCTGCTTGCTCGTCAAGAAACCCTTCGGCAAGAGGTGAAAGCTCTCTCTCGAGAGGTCGGAAAAGCAAAGAAATCAGGAGACGAGGCGACGGCCCAGGCCTTGGCAGAGCAGAGCCGTGCGATCGGTGATGCGGAGCGTGAGCTCAATACGGAGGTTGACCGAGCAGGAGAGGCCCTACGGAACGCGCTGCTCCTCATCCCGAACCTTGCCGCCGAGGACTGCCCGATTGGAACCTCAGAACAAGACAATGTTGAAGTTCGCCGGTGGTGGCCGGGTCTTGAACAGGGTTTCCCCTTCCCAACCTTCGAGAGTCACCAACTGGTCCCACACTGGGAAGTCGGTGAGGCACTAGGCATTTTGGACCTAGAGCGTGGTGCTCGAATGTCGGGTTCGATGTTCCCACTCTTCCGGGGGATGGGTTCTCGACTCTTGCGGGCGCTTGAGTCGTTTGCTCTCGATGCGCACATGGATGCCTACGAGGAGCTCCGACCGCCAACATTCGTCTTGACCGAAACCATCACCGCCACCGGACACCTTCCCAAATTTGCCGATGAGGCGTATCACATTGGACGAGACGATCTCTGGGCAATCCCAACCGCTGAAGTGCCGCTCACCTCTATGCATCGAGGTGAGATCTTGGAAGAGCGTCAGTTGCCCCTTCGATTTACCGCTTCGAGTGCGTGCTTCCGTCGAGAGGCAGGTTCGGCTGGTCGAGACACGAGAGGCGTCCTTCGAGTCCATGAGTTCGACAAGGTTGAACTCGTCGCCTACACGACGCCGGATCTTGCGAAGGCATCGTTTGATGACATCTTGGCCAGGGCCGAAGCTCTTCTCGGAGCTCTCGGACTCACCTATCGAGTCCTTGACCTCTGCACTGGAGATATTTCGAACTCGGTGAAACGGACGCTTGACCTTGAGGTGTTCTCTCCGGGGTGCGATCGCTGGTTGGAAGTCTCTTCGGTGAGTTGGTTTGGCGACTATCAAGCACGTCGCGCGAATATTCGCTTTCGCCCCGAGGGTGGAGGTGCTCCGCAGTTTGTGCACACGCTCAATGGTTCCGCGCTCGCGTGGCCTCGAATTTGGGCTGCCCTCATTGAACAAGGTCGTTGCGCAGATGGATCGGTGGAACTCCCAGAAGTACTCGCTCCCTACCTCGGTGGCAATGTCACCATTGCTCCACCGTCGTAGGAATCGCTTTCAGTCAGTCTTTGGTTTGCCGTCGAAGCGATAGCCAACGCCGCGGATAGTCGTGAGCATGAGTGGACTCTTCGGGTCGGCTTCAATGGTTGTCCGGACCCTCTTGACGTGAACATCGAGGGTCTTGGTGTCGCCGATGTAGTCAGACCCCCAGATCCGGTCGATGAGGACTTCCCTCGTGAGGACTCGACCGGCGTTCTCCATCAAGATTGCCAAGAGATCGAATTCTTTGCGGCGGAGATGGACCTCTTCGCCTCGAACAATGGCTCGACGACGATCGAGTTCGAGTCGAACATCGCCGAGTTCAATCACCTCGAAGCCGTCCTCATCCCCGGAAGCAACCCCCTCCGCCGCTTGACGACGGAGAACTGCCCGCATTCGAGCGACGAGTTCTCTGAGCCGGTACGGCTTCGTGACGTAGTCATCCGCGCCAATTTCCAGCGCAACCACAGTGTCGATTTCCTCACTCTTTGCCGTCACCATGATGATGGGTACGTCTGATTGGCCGCGAATGGTTCGACAGACGTCAAGACCGGACAATCTCGGGAGCATCATGTCGAGAAGAATCAAGTCAAAGGAGCCCTCGTCAAATTCCTGCAGTGCTTCAACTCCATCTCGAGCAATGGTGACGTCGAACCCTTCAGACGTGAGTCCGATTTGGAGAGCATCAACGAAGGACTCTTCGTCTTCAACGAGCAGCACCGAAATACGAGCTTGGGGGATTGCTTGGCTCTTCCCCTTCTTCTTCTCACTCATGGTTGGCTAAACCGAGGAAGCACCAAGGTGAATGTCGACCCTTCGCCTTCACGTGAACTGACGTCGACGCGACCTTGATGGTTCTGGGCAACGTGGCGAACGATTGCCAACCCAAGCCCGGTCCCTCCCGTCTCGCGGCTGCGACCCATGTCGACCCGGTAGAAGCGCTCGAAGATTCTGTCGAGATCCCGAGAGGGGATGCCGACACCATGGTCAATGACGGAAAGTTGAATCTGTTCGGTCTCAACCTCAAGGCCGCCTTGCTCGCTCTCCATCGGTGTTGGGTCGAGATCAGCCTTGAGAAGCACTTCATCTCCAGCCGAGGAGTAGGTCACGGCATTTTCAAGCAAGGCGTGAACGGCCGAGACCAATTGGCGACGGTCCCCAAGCACAAGGAGCGCGGGATCTGGTTCGAGCATGTTGATCGTGATCTCGCGTTGTTCTGAGGCCGACCGAATGCGTTCTGCTGCTTCCGCCATGACGAGACCAACTTGGACTGGCTCTCGTGGGGGTGAAATTTCAGACTCAATTCTCGAGAGGTCGAGGAGGTCGTCAATGATTCGACTCACTCGGAATGCCTCGCGGTGAATTCGGTCGGCCAAGCGAATGGCAACGTCCTTGTCGCGCTCGATCATCAAGGTCTCGGCCAAGAGTCCGAGTGCCCCCATTGGCGTCTTGAGCTCATGCGAGACATTCGCAATGAAGTCCCTGCGAACTTCATCGAGCCGGCGTCGCTCCGAGACGTCTTCAATGAGCGCCACGACTCCGACTGGTCGCCTGCCGTCATCAATGAGTTGGGTACGAATCGAGAGGGTCGAGCGAGGTGGACCGAAGAGATCAAGGGTCTTCTCTGCACTTCCGACCGTCCACGCCTCTTGCAAGAGGTCGGTTACCGCCTGAGCGGCGAGTGCATCGCCGCTTCTGCTCGTCATGAGGTCATTAGCGCGACCATTGCGGTAGAGGACGACGCCGCTCTCGTCGCAGATGATGACGCCTTCAGGAAGGGTGTCGAGCGCTCGGCGAAGTCGGAGCGCATCAGCTGACTGTTGGGTGACGGCTTCGGCGGCCGCACCAGTCACCTGCTCCAAATAGGTGAGGCCTTCTTCGAGTGTGGCGTCGGGACCCGGGCCATCTGATCCGAGCCGTGCACCAAGCGAAGCCATTCGGCTCGCGATTGCGCGCTGACCAGTCCTTCGGCCAGTGGCGAGCCCCAACCAGCCAACACCGACGACGAGGACGCCGACAATTGACAGAAGTGCCCATTCGGGGAGACCGAACAACTTGGCTGCAACGAGGAGGTGCACCCCTCCATCATGGCAGGCACGTCCCCGATGAGATGAAGTTCTGCCTCAGGAGACTCTGCGAGGTTCAGGGCGAAAGCGAAATGCAGGTTGTGCGCCTCACCATTCGAGGAGCGTTGATGACCAAACCATCAGTAGTTGTCCGAGCAGAACATTGGGTAGTGCCGCAGTTCCATTTCTCGGTGCAACTGTCACCAACCCCAACGGCAATTCCCGGAAGTGGAGCTCTTCAGACCCTGGCAAATGGTCTGGCCGGGTGGGCGCTCATCGGAGCGATGGTTGGCCTCGTTGTCGGCGCCGGGCTCTGGGCTGTCGGTGCCCATGCGCAGAATTATCAGCAAGCAAATGTCGGTCGTCGCGCCGTCGCTGCGTCACTTGGTGCAGCGTTGCTCGTCGGGGCCGCTCCAATTCTCGTGAACTTCTTCTTCAAGACTGGATCGGGTATCCATTGATTCTCTTCGCCGCCCCACTCCAGCCACGATGTCTCGGACTCTCTGTGCTTGACCCGATCTGTTCCGTCGCGTCTTCTGCTACGGGAGATCTGGTCAACGGGCTGTTCGGGGGCCTTCTCCAAGCAGTCACGAGGGCGGCAGTATTCGTCCTCTCAATGGTTGGGCATCTCCTCAACACGACAACGGCCGTCGACCTCACGGCTTCTTGGTTCACGACCCATTATCGAGCGATGGTGCTCCTGTCAGGGACGTTCGCCGTGATTGCGCTCGTGGCCACAGCAGTTGAAGCATCAATTCGAAGTGAACCGATGCTCCTTTTTCGGGCGATGTTTCTCCATCTCCCCATCGCAGGACTGGTCGTCGCCGTTGGCATTCGGGTAACGACGCTGGCGCTTACCGGTGTCGATCAACTTTCCGCGTCCTTCGATGCCCTGAGTGGCCATGGCTCTACCGAACTCGTCAAAGCAATGGTGCACCTGTCTGTGACATCGGTTGCAACGGGTGGAGGAATACCAGGGCTTCTCAGCGCGCTGCTCGGCCTCATTACCATCCTTGCTTCAGTGGCGCTTTGGTGTGAACTGCTGCTTCGTTCAGCGGCCATAGCAATCGTGGTGTTGTTCCTCCCGCTCACCATGGCCGCTCAAGTGTGGCCACAGATGGGACGAGCCGCAAAGCGGCTGGTTGAGCTTCTCCTTGCGTTGGTGCTGTCGAAATTTGTCATTGTTGCCGTGCTTTCTATGGCTGCATCAGCGATTTCGGGCCAGTCGGGGGTAGCCGGGATCTTGGTTGGGATCACGATGTTGCTCCTGGCTGCCTTCTCACCTTTTCTTGTGCTCAGGATTGTCCCGCTGGCTGAAGCGGTCTTGTCGACCGGACTCGAAGGTCAGCGCCAGCGAGCGACGAGGTCCGCCACCACCATCGGAAGAGCGGCGATGGCAGGAGCGAGTGCGATCCCTGCCGGCGTCGGAGCAGGAGCGATTGAGCACCTCGTGGAGCAGTCCCCGGCAGGTGGACTCCCAGCGAAGATCGCAAGCTCCGAAGGGGCGGTGAACATTGGAGGAGTGGTCGGCATCACGCCACCGCCACCTCGACCGCCGACAAGGCCTCAAGCACCACTTGGTACTCCCGCGTCAGCACTCGGCGATCATGTACTGACGCACGACGCGCTCGGGCCGGTACTCACCTTTGTTGAACGAGGTGCCGAGCGTGAGTGAGCCTGCGCCAACTATCCACTTCCCCCCTCGGTACGAACGCAAACTGCTTGGTATCTTGCGGCCAACTCAGGCCGCCGCCGCCGTCGGTGCACTTGGGCTGTCGTTGTGGTGTCTTGGTTCGATTCGAGACATGTTTCGTTTGCCGTTAGCGCTCCTCTTCATCGGCGTTGCTCTTCTTCTCGCCGTTTTTGAGTTTCGAGGATTTGGCATTGATCAGTGGATGGGCCACTTCGCGTGTTGGAGCGAGGAACTCCTCATGCTTCGAGGTGATGCTTCGCGTCAAACCGCTGCCAAGCTTCAGCTCCGAACTGTGATGGTGCTGCACGCTCCCGATCTTCACCTGCGGTCATCAAGTCAACAGGTGGTCATTCGATCGCAGTTTGGTCTTGCCCTGGCGCAACTTGGTGCACGATCAGCAGCCCCGGTTCAACTCTTGACCTGTCGACAACACTTCCTCGACCTCCATCTGGCAGACAGACTCGAACTCTCGAATTCGCAGCACCACCTCGTGACCTTGCTCATTGTTCCAAGTGGTCACGACGATGCCGTCAACGCTTTTCTCGAGCAGTTGCAGGGAAAACAGTGGGTTATTGGTTCGCGAGTCGAAACAGACCGCCAAGTCGTTGCAACCGGGCGAACTCGGAAGGTGCATCTCGGGAGCACTCGGACCAAGTCTGGTTGGTGGTCGTCAGTCATTGTGCGTTCCTTCCCGGAACGCCCGGTCGCACTCAACTTCGGTCTCTCTCTGGTTGTTGACCCGCCGTTTGACTGTATGGCCCTTACCATCCGAGTTCCGAGTCGCACCGGCTTTCAGCGTCGCCTTGAGCGACGTCAAACGGGCTCAATGGCCGATCGAGGGGTCCTTGAACGCCGAGGGTTTCGAAGGTCAGCAAGGGCCGAACGGCTGACGGAAGGTCGAGACTCCTACGAAGCTTCACTGGCCGCGGGTTCCGTTCCGGTGGAGGCGACGATGTTCCTCACGGTTCGAGGTGTGACTCGGAGTGCTCTTGCCACTCGTCAGTCGTCGCTCCTTGGACTCGGTTCGACGATGGAGATTGACGTTGCCACCTCCTTTGGGCGCCAACTTCGAGTCCTTCGTGCACTTGGGAACCCGAGAGAAGGCATCCGGTGAAGAGGAAGCGTTGGCTGCAGGCATCGTTTGAATGGACGACGGAACATCTTGGGGTGTTAGCGCCCGTGACCACTGGCTCCATGGTCAATCACGGCACTGCAATTGGTGCGGATCTCCTTGGAGGGGAGTTCACGTTTGATCCCTTCACGGCGTATGCCCAGGGCTTCGTGACCAATCCCAATCTTGTGGTGCTTGGACAACTTGGGAAGGGCAAGAGCGCGTTCATCAAGACGTTTCTCCTGCGTGAACTCAAACGAGGCCGGAGGGCAGTGGTGCTCGATCCGAAGGGGGAGTACGAGTCACTCGCTGCGGTGGTCGGCGTGACACCCATTCGACTGGAACCAGGTGGATCGATCCAACTGAACCCCGTTCGTGGGGGCCCTGATCCAACGTCGATTCGCACAGATGTGGCGCTACTCGTGGCCCTTCTTGAACATGGCCTCAAGCGTGGCCTCACCCCTGGAGAACGAGCAGCGCTCGTTGAGGCGAGAGGGGCTGTTTCACTGATGAGCAATGCCACCATTGGAGCAATTGGCGATGCGCTGTTTGAGCCTCAGGCGAGTGCCGCCAAGCGCCTCCACTGTTCCGTCAGTGCACTGCAGATCGATGGCCGAGAACTCGCGCTTGAACTCCTTCGCCTGACGGAAGGGGATCTGGCTGGAATGTTCGATGCCGTCACCTCGCCATCGTGCACACTTGACCACTCGCTCGTGATCCTCGACCTCTCTGCCGTTTGGAACACGAGCGCACTGCCCCTGGTCATTGCCTGCACACTTGCGTGGCTGGAGGGTGCGAGTTCGACCCCCTTGAGCCCGAGGTATTTGGTGCTCGATGAAGCGTGGGCAGTACTCAGTGATTTGAGTGTCTCTCGTTGGCTCCAAGGTTCGTGGAAATTGGCGCGATCAACGGCAACGTCAAACATTCTCGTGCTGCACCGTGTTTCCGATGTCCTTGGAGTTGGTGACCGCGGCGACTCAACCGTCGCGCTCGCAGCTGGATTGTTGGCTGATTCAGGGACGTCGGTGTGTTTCCAACTCGGACAGGAGGATGCAACTGATGCGGGGGAGATCCTCGGGCACGGTGCAACCGAGATTGGACTCCTTCCAACCCTCGGAAGGGGAGTCGCACTTTGGAGAGTTTCAGGTGAAGCGCATCTTGTTCGACATCACGTTCACGATCACGAGCGGGAAATGATCGATAGCGATCACGCGATGCGACGTTGATCATCGCCGTGGTGAGTCTGGCTCTCGTTGCGGTGCTCTCTTCACCTGAACGGCTTGGAAGACGAATAGCAAGAAGTCGAGAGGGAGAGCGCCGAACGTCAATTCCGAGACGACTTACTGGAGAAGGTCCCAACCGCGTGAAGCTCGGGAGAGCAAACCATCGAGGGGTCTCGGCTGAGGCGGGGCACAGCGTGGTCATTGTTGGTCCCACACAATCGGGAAAAACCACTCGGCTCGTCATTCCGGCAATTGAGAACTGGGATGGACCGGTCCTCGTTTCGAGCGTCAAAGATGACGTGCTCCGAGCGACCGTGGAACACCGCTCACGTCGAGGTCCAGTTGCAGTGATTGACCCAGGAAAGGCGAGCACCTTCCCGACGGTTTCTTGGAATCCCATGGCGTCTGTTGGCACCTTCAGCGAGGCTCGTCGACTTGCCAAGGATCTCTGCGCTGCGTCAAGCGCCATGGTGCCGAGTGGCGACGAAGCCTTTTGGCTCGCAGCAGCCGCGAGAATGCTGGCTCCACTGCTCCTCGCCGCCGCACTGTCAGATGCCACGCTTGCTGAACTCCTTTCATGGATTAGTGAACAGCAGCTCAGTGAGCCATTGGCAATTCTCCTTGCAGCATCCGAACACGATGCCTATCGGGTGGTGCTCGGAAGTCTTGATCGCGATCCCCGGCAGTCGAGTTCGATCACGACGACAATTGAGGTAGTGGTCGAATCGCTCATTGATGGAGGATCCGGTATTGGCGGCCGTCTCGATTTTGATCAACTCCTTGAAGCCAAAGGAACCCTGTATCTCTGCGCCCCCCTGAGGGACCAAGATCGCTCGCGAGGAATGCTGACCGCCATACGAAACGAAGCGCTCGATCACGCAATGCGACGTGCGGCGTCTGAAGGGGGTCGCCTCCGCCAACCACTTCTGGTCGTTCAAGACGAAGCGGCGCAACTCGCCGGTCTCGAAACACTTGCCCAACTTGCCGCGACGGGAGTAGGTCAAGGCATCACGCTGCTGACGGTGTTCCAAGACATTGGTCAGGTTGTGGCTCGCCACGGAGCTCTTGGCACGTCACTCGTGCTCAACCATCGAGCCCGAGTGCTGTGTGCGGGAACCATTGATCCAACGACGGTCCAGATGTTCCGTGACTTGAGCGGCGAAGAAGTGGTGGAGACCAGCTCAACTACTCGAGCGAAAGGCGAGGTATCCACCCATGTGCAACGCGAACGGCGACCTCGTCTCCGAGGTGAACAACTGGTCGCCCTTGAGCGCGGACAGGCAATCGTGCTCTATGACACCGAACGTCCCTTCGTGGTGAGTCTTGGCGGAATGACGCGGAAGAAGTCTGCGAAATGAGCCTGATCTCGATCTCGAGAAGGTGTGTTGTCGGCGCGGGCACTACCCTTTCGCTCCGTGAGCGTTCAACCACCTTCGACCCTCGCCATTGACATTGGCGGGACCGGCATTAAGGGAGCGGTGCTCGATGCTCAGGGACAGATGGTAACGAAACGGTTGAAGTTTTCGACGCCGTATCCACTGCCACCCGAAGGCATTGACTCCATGGTCCATCTCCTGACCCAGTTTTCAGCCAAGTTCCCGGTGACCTCGAGAATGGCCGTTGGCTTTCCAGGGGTCGTGCGTGAGGGAAAGATTCTCGTGGCTCCGCACTTTGAATCGTCAATGGGACTTGGCCAGAAAGCTGATCCGGTTCTTCGAAAGGCATGGAGGGGTTTCCCGCTCGAGGCTGCGCTTGAGCGGTCCATTGGTCGACCAGTTCGAGTGGTGAATGATGCCGAAATGCAGGGTCTCGCCGTCATTGCTCGACGAGGCATCGAAGTCGTCATCACCCTTGGCACTGGGTTTGGATTTGCGCTGTATCGAGATGGCGTGGCGACGCCGCACATGGAAATGGGATCGATGCCACTTCTTCGAAGTGGAACGCTCGATGGAGAACTCGGGAACCGTGCTCGCAAGCGAATTGGCGATGACCAGTGGACGCTTCTCGTTCATCGAGCCGTCGAGCTTCTTGATGATCTCGTGAACTTCGACCATCTCTACATTGGTGGTGGCAATGCTCGAACTGTCCGACGTGACGGTTTTGGCAAGCGCCTCGACAGAATCACCGTTGTCGGCAACATCGCCGGCATTCTTGGAGGCCATTACCTGTTCGCCGACGAGATGGCTTAAGCGGTCACAAACTCCGTGCAGCGAGTGCCGGTGTAGATCGAGGGCATGCAGCGATTGCAGTGCGTGCACTTCGACGTCGTTGCGGTTCCGGCCTCGTAGCGAAGGAGCAGGTCAGGTTCTGCGAGCAGAGCGCGTCCCATGGCAACGAACTCGAAGCCAGCATCGAGACCCTGCTCAATGGTTGCTGCGTTGGCAACACCACCGAGGAGGACGAGCGGCATGGTGAGGGCCTCTCGAAATTGACTCGCCATTGGTAAGAAGTACGCCTCTTCGTAGGGGTAGTCCGGCATGAAATGGCGTCCGACAATCTTGAAACCGAGTTTGAGGGGCTGTGGGAGGGTTGCGGCAAATTCCTTGCGGGGCGCCTTGCCGCGAAAGAGATACATCGGATTATTGAGGGAACTTCCGGCAGTCAAGACAAGGGCGTCAAGGTGGCCGTCTGCCTCTAAGAGCTTCGCAGTCGGAATGGAGTCCTCGAGCTCAATGCCACCCTTCGTTCCATCCCTCATAGAGATTTTGGCGGTGAGCGCCACCTGGTTGCCAATGACTTCTTTGACGGCCTCCACGACTTTTCGCGGGTAGAGCGATCGGGCTTCGAGACTTCCTCCATACGCATCGGTTCGAGAGTTGGCTTTCGGACTCATGAACGATGACAACAGATACCCGTGACCTAGGTGAAGCTCAATGCAATCGAATCCGGCGTCAACTGCATTTCTTGCCGACTCAGTAAAGGCGATCAAGATTCTGTCGAGGTCCGCTTCGGTGGCTTCGTGGGAGACCATTCCGAGGGGCGAACGTCCTCCGGAAGGTGAGAGGGTCGGGACCCGGTTTGACCGGCTGTTCGCAACCGGGCCAGCGTGACCAACCTGAGCCGAAATCTTGGCTCCAGCTTCGTGAACTGCGTTCGTGAGCGTCTGCAATTTGGCAACGTTGTCGGCGTCTGAAAGCAGGACGCAATTGCGATCGGTTCGTCCTTCTGGAGCCACCGCCAGGTAGGCGACGGTCGTCATACCAACGCCACCTTCTGCCATCTGCACGTGGAAATCAATCAGATCTTGGGTGACGTCACCCTTCGGTGCTCGACCCTCAAACGTCGCTGCTTTGATAATGCGGTTCTTGATTGTGAGTGGACCGAGATTGGCCGATTCAAATGCGGTCGTCATGTGCTCCCCTTCCAGCCCGTGGCTTGCCCGTTATGGCCAAACCTCCGGTTCCCCCTGGTCATTGCGTCCGGACAACGTCATCCGATTAAGGCTGAACCTAACCGACGTCAATGGTTGAGAGCCAAATGACTCCACCATTGAAGGGGACCAGCCGTGCAGACTCTTGACATGACCACAGAGCCGAGGCCAACTCCCGAGGAACATCTTGAAGCGCGAGTCGCAGCTGGCCCAATTCGAGTCAACGATCAGCGGCAGCTTGACCACCCAAGTTTCATCACGCGCCTCAATGCGAAGTTGGGGCTGAAGGTCACGACCATTGTTGGCACGATGTGGGCAGCGTATCTCTTCGCCATGATCGCCCTCGTGGCACTTCCCTCTGCCATCTCAAGCCACAACCTCGTCACGGTCGTGTTCTGGCTCTCGAGTTCATTTCTTCAGTTGGTCTTGCTTCCCATCATCATTGTTGGACAGAACATCCAAGCCAATGCTGCAGACGCTCGAGCTGAGGCCACGTATAACGACGCAGCGGCGATTCTGGAACAAGCGATCAAGATCCAAGCTCATCTGGTTGAACAAGACACCCATCTCAAGCACCAAGAGCAGCATCTCGCGCAAATAGTCCGTGAGATGGCGGCCCTTGAGAAGCAGATTGGCAAGGACCGCTGAGCCGAAGTTCCGGCTTGGAGAGGATCTGTTTTCTCGCAGGCTAGAGTGGTGACCCGCCACCTCCGGGTGGCACTGAAGCACCTCGCGGGCGTAGCTCAACGGATTAGAGCATCTGACTACGGATCAGAAGGTTGGGGGTTCGAATCCCTCCGCCCGCACCATGTGATGAGTCGCGACATCGTTGATAGATGAGTCGCGACACCGTTGATAGTCACCTCGGCCAGCGGCCGGGCTGTCGAAGTTGATTGCGCCAGTAGTTCTTGCTCTCGTCGATGTGATGCTGCGAGAGAATTTCGCCAGTTGACAGGTCTGTCACCGTCACCATTGCTGCATCAATGAGGAGCAATGCCTTCGCTCCAGCGTGTTGATTGCCAATTCCAAGATGGCGAAGCACTCCTGCATGGCGAAGGGTCATTTTGCCGAATTGGTCAACGTTGTCAAAGCGAACTCGATAGTGAATCGATCCTCGCGAACGAGCAGTTGCTTTTGGCGTTGCTCGATAAGCAGTGCCTGGTGTTTGTCGATGTGCTCCTCGGTGGGGCCGGTGTTCGTTGTAGAGCTCTCGAAAGCGATCGAGTTGTCCTTGGAGTTGCTCAATGGTGGCCGCAGACGGCTGTTCGGTGAGCCATTTCTTGAGTGTTTGATGGAATCGTTCGATTTTGCCCTGCGTCTGCGGGTGACTCGGTTGTCCATTTTTCTGGATGACTCCGAGTGAGGCGAGCAAGTGCTCAAAGCCGTTTCGCCCTCCAATGAGGCGGGTTGTGTAGACGACGCCATTGTCCGTCAGGGTTGACGCTGGAAGACCAAAGGCATTGACGCAATCGGTGAAGGTCTCGATCACGATGCGACCAGTGATCCTGCGATGCACCACCATGGCCAAGAGAAATCTGGAGTGATCATCGAGCCAATTGATGATCTCCACATCACTGTCATCTGCGAGATGCCAGTGAGTGAAGTCTGATTGCCACATCTCATTGGGTTGGTCGGCTTCGAATCGTTGCAACGATGCTTTCGGACGCTTTTTCGGTTCAGGTGGGACGAGGCCTGCTCCAAGGAGCACCCGACGAATGCTCGACACTGAGGGGACGTGTTGTCCTTGGCGCTCAAGGTGTCAGGCAATGGTGATTGGCCCGGCATCTAAACCTTGAGCAACGAGTTCGTGGCGGAGCGAAATGATGGCTGCTGCCGTAGTGGGAGAGAGTTGCCGAGGATTACTCGCTGGTCGAGAGCTTCTCGGTTCAACCGCCTCGAGGCCACCGGCGTTGTAGCGAGTCACGAGCGTATGGACCCACTGCCACGACACGTTGTACTTCTTGGCCACTTCAGCCTTGGTTAGACCTTGGTGCACGACCGACAACACAATGACTCGAGCCTTGGACATTCCCCATCGTGGGGGTCATGCCAGTATCAACGATGACGCGACACAGGTATCAACAAGGTCGTGAACCTAAACACCTCCGCCCGCACCAGTGTGATGTCGCGAGACCTTGCGGACACGGTGAACCGCTGTGAACGTAGTTCAGAGGGGTTCTCTCATTTTCTGGTAGCTCTTCGATGAGTCAATCGTGGTGGTTCCGATCACCTTCACCTTTGGCTGAGTGCGTGCGTAGAGTTGCGGCGTGAACCACTCGAATGATGACGGTGTTCCACCCGAAAGTGATTCGGTGATTCCTCGGATTTATGGTCGAGTCAGAAGACTCCCACTCTTTAAACAGAATGTCGTGTTTGAAACTTCCTTGCCTTCAGACATCGTTCGACATCGCCTCGCCGAATCGCTCCGCACCGGATCATTCGTCGGGTGGTTGAGTGCGAAGCAGGGGGGTTGGGTCCAAGGTGCAGACTTCACGATCAAAACTAGGAGTTGGCTCAGTAATAATTCGGCCTTTTCGTTCAATGGAGTGATTGAACCCACTTCGACAGGATCCCTCCTAGTCGGAAGCGTTGGGCCGATTGCACTTCTACCCTTGATGATGGCATTCATGTTTCTGTTCTGCCTTTCTATGGAAGTAATCCTTATCTTCTCCGCGTTGAATTCGGGACCCTCGATGCATGCCATCCATCCGGCAGCGCTCTTGTTTCCACCCGGTTTCTTCCTATGGGGCGTATTTGTCATGACGATGTGGGTGAAGTCGGAACGAAGAAGATGGTC
Organism: uncultured Actinomycetes bacterium; assembly: GCA_903918025.1. GTDB lineage: Bacteria > Actinomycetota > Acidimicrobiia > Acidimicrobiales > RAAP-2 > CAIQEU01. Next base: position 27,605 of record CAIXCS010000036.1, on the reverse strand, counting down.
CGCTACCGAAGAGTGGCTTATAGGCCTGCTTGATGCCTCAAAGTTGTAAGTCGTCGGAGAGGACTTCCGAGCGTTTCAATGTCATCGATTGGCTGAGTTTTGAAGTACCTGCGCCAAGGCATCAATGGTTCGACCGCTGTTCGAGTCAAGGACTCCGTGGAGGCGGCGTCCACGCTTCCCTACTGACACTCTTGTCCTTTTAGGTGATCTTCGTGAGTACGACGGCCGTGCTCAACCCCATGGAGCGAAGACGCTTTTAATAGGATTATCAACTCATTTTGTGAGTTATCAGTTGCTTTATCTACTAGCCTGATAGGTAAGTAAGTAGTTCTTTCTACTCAAAGGAGCCGAAGTGAACACCATTCGACGCACCGCGAGGAGACGTCTTGATCAACGACTTGCCGGTCTTGACTTGGGTGAGCGACCGCCTCGAGGCTGGATCCGAGCGATCAGGCAGGCGCTCGGCATGACTACAGGCGAACTCAGTCAACGCATGGGTATCACCCAGTCCCGAATCAGCCAACTCGAACGGTCAGAAGAGCTGGGTTCTATCCGCCTCGACACGCTCGAGCGCGCTGCCCGAGCTCTGAACTGCCAAGTTCACTATGTCTTCGTGCCAAACGAGCCACTCGAGGAGATGGTGCACCGTCAGGCCGTTCTGCGAGCACGGGCCGAAGTCGAGGTTGTGTGGCACACGATGGCCCTCGAGGATCAGGCACCAGGGCCTGCCGTCGCCGAGGCACAAGTTGATGAGCTTGCCAAACAATTTGTAGACGGACGAAACCTCTGGGCAGAGCCCAAAACGCGGCTGACTTCATGACCCCGCCCACCAATCCGCTCATTCCACTTGGAGATGGCCACACGCCACTTGGTGACGACGACCGCCAAGGGTTGAAGTTGACCTACGTCACGACGCGTGACGAGTTGAACGAGGCGGAACAGGAGAACATCCTTCGAGCGCGTCAGGGGAGACGGCCGCCAACGGTAGAGGCGCTGCTGGACGACAAGTATCTACGAGACCTTCATCGAGCAATGTTTGGTGACGTTTGGACTTGGGCTGGCCAGTATCGGCAACTCGAGATGTCGCTTGGCATCGATCCCGTGCAGATTGCCGTCAGGGTGCGAGACCTCGTGAGCGATACCAAGATTTGGATTGCAAGCGAGGAGCCACTGATCGCTGCAGTCCGGTTTCATCACCGCCTCGTTTGGATTCACCCGTTCTCCAACGGCAACGGCAGACATGGCCGTCTGGCTGCCGATTACCTCATAGTGGCACTAGGGCAGCCGCCGCTCACCTGGGGCGCTTTCAGCGGAGCTCGCAATATCGAGCAAGTCCGACAGCAATATCTCATCGCTCTACGAGCTGCGGACCGAGGGGATTTCGGACCGCTCGAGGAATTTGTCGTCACCTGAGCTTGGTGCCGACTGAACGCCGTCGTCGAAACGCCACGACAGGTCACTACTCAGCAGCCCCAGCGCTACACACGACCATTGCAGAGAAACAACGGACCATGCTTGAGGTTGACGGCTCGGCCTGGCGCCGCTGTCGGAAGCACCATGCAATGGTGATGGGACCTTCGTCTAGACCCAGGGGCAACCAGCTCGTGGCGGAGCGAGACGATTGCTGCAGCCGTGTCGTTTGTCATTGCCGAGGATTACTGGTCGATCAAGAACTCCGGGGCGCTGTAGTTCCAAGACCTCCGGCGCCCGAGCGGGTCACCAAGGTGCGGGCCTGGGGCATGACACGTTGTACCTCATCGCCACGTTGGCCGTTGACAAACCCTGGTGAATGACTGACTACACCACGCCGAGAGACTTGGACATTCCCCGTCGTGGAGTTCACGTCCGTATCAACAACGTCGCGACTCATCTATCAACCAAGCCGTGAAACTCAACAACCCCGCCCGCACCAACTAACTACTGAAACGACCAGTGTTGCCTGCGGAGTACGCACTCTCTGCGTGCTGTGAAAGATCGAGACCTCTCATTTCGTCTTCGTCAGAGACGCGCAGGCCCATCGTGCGATCGATGACCTGGGCAATCACCCACGTGGCACCAAAGGCAAACGACGCGCTGACGACGACTGCGAGCAACTGATTGAGTTCAAGGTGCAGCCCGCCTCCGGAGAAGAGGCCATTCGCACCTCCGTGATTGATCTGCTTGGTGGCAAAGAAGCCCAAGAGAATCATGCCAACCACACCACCAACGCCGTGAACGCCAAGCACATCCAGCGAGTCGTCGATGCCGAACTTGAACTTCAGGCGAACCGCCTTGGCGCACGCGAGCCCCGCGATCAACCCAATAATCAGGGCTGCGTAGGGAGGGACGTAGCCAGCGCATGGCGTGATGGCGACCATGCCGGCCACGGCACCAGAGGCGGCGCCAAGCGTCGTGGCAAAGTGCTCAGTCACGCGTTCATAGAGCAACCAGCCAATGAGACCGGCGGCCGCAGCCAGTTGCGTGTTGAAGACGGCCGAAACGGCGACATTGTTCACGCTCATTGCGGAGCCGCCATTGAAACCGAGCCAACCAAACCAGAGGATGCCGAGACCGAGCAGTGAGAGAGGAACCGAGTGGGGCATCATGGACTCGCGTGGCCAACCCCGCCGAGCTCCGAGAACCAGCACAACGGCCAAAGTGGAGAATCCAGAGTTGATCTCCACGACCGTCCCTCCGGCGAAGTCGAGCACGCCGCGGTGTGCCAGCCATCCGGTTGGGCTAAAGACCCAGTGGGCAAGTGGGGCATAGACAAGCAGTGTCCACACGCTGATCAGGACCACGAACGACGTGAACTTGATTCGGTCCGCTGTGCCACCGCTAATGAGAGCGGCAGTGATGATGGCGAACATCATTTGATAGAGCAAGAGCGCGAGTGGCGAAGCGTGGACGCCCACCATTCCCGCGAGATTCGAAGGGATATGTGCGAGGCCCACCAACGAGAAGTTTCCTAAGAGACCACCACCGAGGTCCGAACCAAACGCCCAACTACCAGCGACAAGCGTCCACAACACCGTGACGATCGCCATGGCAGCGAGGCTGTTCATCATGATGGCCAGCACGTTCTTGCTGCGAACCATGCCGCCATAGAAGAGGGCGAGGCCGGGGGTCATAAAGAGGACGAGGGCTGCCGAAACGATGACCCAGAGGGTGTCAGTGCTATTCACAGGTCGTCCTAAATCGCGTCAGCGCCGCGTTCGTTGGTGCGAACTCTGACGATAGTGTCGATTGGGCTTACCCATACTTTGCCGTCACCGATTGAGCCGGTCGAAGCATTGGTCACAATGTTGTCGAGCACCTCATCGACCCGAGCGCCGTCCACCACGATTTCCAGTTTGAGCTTTGGAACAAAGTCCATCTCGTACTCGGCGCCTCGGTAGACCTCGGTGTGTCCTCGTTGTCGGCCAAATCCGTGAACTTCGGTCACTGTCAGTCCATCGAGTCCAAGGTCTTTGAGACCTGCTTTGACATCGCCGATCTTGAACGGCTTGATAATTGCCGTAATGAGCTTCAGTTCCATCTCGCCTCAGGCTTTCCTTCAGTCTTCTCAAGATAGAGGAGATTGTTTGGAGTCGGGATGATCGGGTAGCGACGACATTGGCGACCTTCGTCGCCGACGAGTGGTTTCTGATGATGAAGATCCATTGTGCGAGTCAACAATTCCTCGAGCGGCGAACTGCACTGTTGCCACTTGTTGCTAGCTCTCATGACGTGAAGGGGGGGTCCTGAGAAGCTTCAGCTACCTGCGACCAGCGTGACTGGGAGAGCAGTTGAATCCAGCACCAGCTTCAACACATGTTGGGCAAAGTAGTAGCAACGCTCTGCAGGCAAGGTTGCCGCAGTTCACGTAGTTGGTCGTTGGTGTCTCGCACGATTCGCAGTGGCTAATCACCTTTGGGTGGTCGGAGAAGGTTTGAATCATGCGCTCGTCAAAGACGACGAGTGATCCTTCCCAAAGTCCATCGTCGCCAAAAGCTTCGCCGTAGCGAATGATGCCACCCTGTAGTTGGTAGACCTCGTTGAAGCCACGGCGCTTCATGACGGCACTCAGTACTTCGCAACGAATGCCGCCGGTGCAGTAGGTGACGACTGGCTTATCTTTCAGCTCGTCATACTTCCCACTTTCGATTTCGGCCACGAAATCATGTGAGGTTTTGACGTCAGGAACAATCGCGTTGCGAAATTTGCCGACTTCCGCCTCAAAGGCGTTGCGTCCATCAAAGAACACGACTTCCTCACCACGAGCGTCGACGAGTTCATGGACCTGTTGTGGGCTGAGATGCGTGCCACCGCCCTCGACTCCAAGGCTCGTCACGACTACTTCGTCGGGAGCCCCAAAGGCAACGAGCTCTGGCCGGACCTTCACGGACAATCGAGGGAAGTCATTGCCGCTTCCGACCGACCACTTCACGTCGATGTTCCTGTACGGACGATACGACTTGGTCGAGCGGATGTAGCGCTTCACCGCTTTCATCTCTCCGCCAACAGCTGCGTTGATGCCATGGGGCGAGATGATGATCCGACCCGTCAGATCCAAGCTTTCACAGAGCGTCAATTGCCAAAGGCGAATGGCTTCTGGGTCGTGCTGGGGAGTGAAGCAGTAGAAGAGGACAACCTTTGGTTCAGCCACGCCAAAGTGTTAGCACGTCACCTTGAAGTGCCTAGCCAGGAAAGACAATGCAGTTCCCTTCCTGGCAATCGTTCGGTGGTAGAGCACTCAAACCTTGTGGTCTCGCGTCACCTATTTCGTCGTTCATGCCAAGGCTTCTTCTTTGCTGGCGGCGATCCGCACACCTTCACCGTCCGAGGCGATTCGTACTGCTATTGAATCTTTGCTGCGTGAAGTTCGCTAATGACGAGTTTTTGAATCTCAGCTAGGTAGTGCATTGAGTAGTGATACAGGTCGACATACGCAATGGTGCCATTGATCACCGGAGGACAAACAGCCGCCGTACAGCCGTAATGCATCAGATCGAAGTACCCAACCTTGGCAGTCTTCGACGTGCTCTTCAGCATTGCCTCTGTAGCAGCCGTCACTGCAGCCGCACGCGGAGTGGAGCATCCTTGCAGGTTGGTGGGGTGAATAGCCACGCAAACCTTCGGATCATTGCGAGGCAGCGGAATTCTTCCGAGCATCATGACGTTGTTTGAAGAGAGCTTTAGCGTTCGCAGCGTTTGAACAAGTGCTGCACCGTAGTCAGCCCTCGCAATGAGCGTGTGGTCAAACGTGAAGTGGTCATCGTCAGCGTAGAAGGCTAGGACCGTATATTTCGGCCTCAAGATCGAGATCTGCGACATCGCCCAGGCCCTGAACGCGCTGCAGCCTTGGGATGGGCCAAGCCCCCAGTTATTCCACGTATCGATACTTGCCATTTGGCAGGAAGCCAACGCATAGAAGACGATCCGGACGTGATCTTGCTTACCCATTGCATCGAACGTAGGGAGCCAAAGATTTGCCTGGGAGTCTCCGAGCAGAGCCAATACAGTTGAAGATTTGGTGTCTCCGAAGGAGCACGTAGCGTCTGACGGGCGGTCTTGAACTGGATGTATGTCGAGGTTGTTGAGGAAACAGAAGTGGTTGATGGTCCAATCTGGGTAGTCAACACCGGCTCCAGAGAGGGGAACGACAAGTTGAGAGGGCAGTGTCGTCAACTTGGACGCAGCCTTAAGGGCCACGGTGAGTTGAGCCTTCGTATCGATTGATCCTCCAACCGACGCTGCACCAGCAAGAACCTGCGAACTCGTCGAAGCAGCCAAGATCGAAATTGCAGCAGAGCCAGCCATCAAGAGAAAGCGTGGAGAGTGGAAATGTTGTTTCTGTGAATTTCGAAACTTCCACCGAGACGAAATCAACCCATCGGTGTTGCGATCTGAAGCCAACTTGGAGTTCGACCAGAACGTCAAGAATCGAGAATGCATGAATCCCCTTAGCGCCAATACGGAGTCCTCGGGGCATTCCCTCGACCATGAGTTCTCTCAAAGAACACTCCGACCACAGAGTGTACTCACGGCGAAATTCACCATGCTGAACCTCTGGAGATACCAAGGAATTGGAGGCCTAGAACCGTCAGAGCAATGAACACTTGCCAACGCTCCATTGGCGCAACCATTCCCTCTGCGGTTGAGAAGGTTGCCGGTCCGAACCCAGGTGGGAGCCTCTGTTGGGCTATCGAATCGTGAGGGTAAACGTCGCTTGAACGGCGAATGAGGTCACCTTGAATGTTCCACCAACTCGAGTCTTGATGGTTTCGATGGCGCGCACCTTGACTGCACGGTTTCCGGGTGCCACGTGGGTGGTCACGACACCGGAGAGCACTCCAGAAGACGAGAGTTTGAGCCCGAGCGGCACTGCCACCGGCGTCCACGAAACCGTGACACTCTTGAGTGGCGTTGAAGGGGCAACTCCAGTTGATTGCAACCGAATAGGCCCAAAACTTCGGCCACGAGTGGCTCGCGGAAGCGAGGGCAGCATGATCGCAAAACCCTGAACCTGGAGGGATTGCTGCATGCCGTTTGCACCCATGTACTTCGTTCCCTGTCCAACGTGCGAAGTGAGCTGACAGATGCCGGAAGCGATGTAGTTCACGATCGATCCGGAAACGGTACACACACCAGGTGTGGAACTCGTCACTGAAGTCGGACCGTCCCCTGTAGTCGAAAGGGTGGAGGTAAAGGAAGCGCCAACGACACCGGAAAGAGGCATGTTGGAGATGAACACGATCGAGGTGACCTTCTCAATGACATGGCCGTCGGCGTCGGCAATGAAGAGATTGCCCACAGCGTCCATGCCGATTCCATTGGGATAGCTCAACTTTGAAGCGGTGGCGATACCAGGGGTTGGCGCTCCGTAACTGCCTGTTCCAACGACGACGGAGATGACTCCGCCGGGAGTGACTTTTTCGATCACGTGATTGTCGGCATCGGCGATATAGAGATTGCCCAGAGCGTCCGTGACCACACCATTCGGGACACTCAAGCGCGAATTCGTTGCCGGACCGGATGTCGGTGCACCAATCAAACCGGTACCTGCGACGATAGAGAGTGCACCGGCTGGCGTGACCTTCTCAATGACATGTGCATCGGCGTCGGCAATGAAGAGATTGCCCGATCCGTCAACTGCAATGCCATTGGGGAAACAGAGCGTCGAACTTGTTGCCACTCCAGGAATTGGGGTTCCATACGCGCCGGTTCCAGCGACGATGGACAGCACCCCACCTGGTGTGACCTTCTCAATGACGTGGTTATCTGAGTCAGCAATGTAGAGATTGCCCGATGCGTCAAAAGCGAGACCACTCGGGCTGTTGAGCCTCGAACTGGTGGCTGCCCCAGGGGTTGGTATGCCAGACGTTCCGGTTCCAGCGACGATGGACAGCACTCCTGCTTGGGTAACTTTCTCTACCAGCGAATTTCCCGAGTCAGCAATGTAGAGATTGCCCGATGGGTCGACAGCGACACCATTTGGGACGTTCAACTTTGAACTGGTAGCCAACCCGGGCGTCGGTGCACCGGGCGTGCCCGTTCCGGCAACGATTGACAGCACGCCGCTTGGGGAGACCTTCTCGATCACGCTGTACCCCGTATCGGCAAGATAGAGATTGCCCGAGGAGTCGACTGCAACACCCCTTGGGTTACTCAATCTCGAACTCGTGGCGGGTCCCGGAGCCGGCGTTCCTGCAGTGCCCGTTCCAGCAACGACGGAGAGAAGCATCGGTGGCATGCCTCTCGAAATTGTGAACGACTGGTTTGAACCCTCAGCGTTCGTGTAGTTCGTGCCAACACCAACTCGTGCGATGAGGGTGCAGGTTCCAACAGAAACGTAGGTAACCGTGGAGCCCGAGACCGTGCAAACGCCATTGGTCGAACTCACGACCGAGGTCGCCCCGTCACCAGTCGTAGCGATGGTCGGCGTGAAACTCCCCCCAACTGCGCCAGAGTGTGGAAGGTTGCTGATTGACACGGCAGGGGTGATTTTCTCAACAACCGCGTTGTCGTAGTCGGCAATGTAGAGATTGCCCGTTGCGTCAACCGCAAGACCGTTGGGGCCACTCAGCATTGAGTTTCCAATTGGCCCTGGTGTCGGGGGACCTGAAGTCCCAGTGCCTGCGACGATCGACAACATCCCCGCGGGGGAGAGCTTTTCGATCACGTGGTTGAAGAAGTCAGCTATGTAGAGATTTCCAGAGGGGTCAACGGCGAGACCTTCGGGATAACCCAACATCGACCCGATTCCGACCCCTGGAGTAGGTGCGCCCGACGTTCCATTTCCTGCAACTATCGACAGTGCACCTGAAGGGTCGACCTTGTCAACGAGGGCATTGCCGGAGTCGGCAATGTAGAGGTTGCCCGTCGCGTCAACTGCAACGCCTGAAGGACCATTCAATCGTGAACTGGTGGCAGATCCAGGCGAGGGTGTCCCATAGTTTCCCGTTCCTGCGACGATCGACAAGTTCCCGGCGGGCGTGACCTTCTCAATGACGTAGTTGCTGTAGTCGGCAATGTAGAGGTTGCCTGACGAATCGACGGCGACATCCGCGGGGTAGCGCAACATCGAATGCGTGGCGTCTCCTGAGGTCGGGGCTCCAGGGACACCGGTTCCTGCAACGATCGAGAGAATGCCGCTGGGAGTCACCTTCTCAACAACGGCATTGTCGGAATCGGCAATGTAGAGATTGCCGGCTGCGTCGACTGCGACGCTTTGAGCATTGCTCAACATTGAACTTGTTGCGGAACCAGGTGTTGGGGCACCCTGAGTGCCGTTCCCTACAACAATCGAGAGCAGCCCAGTGGGAGTAACTTTCTGCACGACATGGTTGAAGTAGTCGGCTATGTAGAGATTGCCTGACGAATCGACGGCGACGCCATTCGGTCCACCAAGCATCGAGCTCGTCGCAGGTCCAGGAACGGTGGTGCCTTGAGTGCCAGTTCCAGCGATGATCGAGAGCAAGACTGACGGTGTTCCACGTGCGACGGTGAAGGACTGGATTGCCCCGTCGGCCCCCGAATAGTTGGGGCCAGTTGCGACATGGGAGATGAGGCGACAGGTCCCGGCAGCGATGAAGTTCACCGTCGAACTCGCCACTGAGCAAATCCCCGGAGTGGCGCTCGTCACCGTGGTCGTCCCGTCACCGGTTGAGGCAACGGATGGTTGGAAGGAGCCGCCAACTGCGCCTGATTGAGGGAGGTTCGCGATCAAGACTCCGGAGAGCGTGATTCCTGCAACCACTGCACTGTCGTAGTCGGCAATGAAGAGATTGCCCGAGGGATCAAGAGCCACACCATTTGGGCTCGCGAACTTAGAACCGGTTGCGGTCCCCGGAGTTGGTGTGCCGTAGATACCCGTGCCGGCGAAAATCGACAACATGCCGCCCGAGGTGACTTTCACGATCACGTGATTGTCGGCGTCGGCCACGTAGAGATTCCCTGCCCCATCGACGGTAAGGGCATAGGGGTTGTTCAACTTTGAATTGGTCGCAGTCCCGGGAGTTGGGGTTCCCCTGATTCCAGTTCCAGCGACGACGGACAACACCCCTGCTTGTGTCACTCTCTCGATGACGCCATATCCAGAATCGGCAATGTAGAGATTGCCCGAAGGATCGAGCGCGACACCTCTCGGGTTGCCAAGCGGCGAACTGACGGCTGGCCCAGGCGATGGCATGCCGAAGTTGCCACTACCGGCTGCAATTGACAGGACTCCATCGGGGGTCACCTTCTCAACCACGGTATTGAGGTAGTCGGCAATGTAGAGATTGCCCGAGGTATCAACCGCAACACCGGTAGGAACACCCAACGGCGAACTCGTCGCGGGTCCTGAGATTTCTGTGCCTCTTGTGCCGGTTCCAGCAACAATCGACAGCACGCCGTCAGGGGTGATCTTTTCAATTGCGCTGTACCCCGTGTCGGCAATGTAGAGATTGCCGGCGGTATCTACTGCCATTCCCGATGGGTGGCCCAGCGGGGAATTGGCGGCTGGGCCTGGAACTGGGACGCCGGAGATGCCGGTCCCCGCAATAATCGACAACGCTCCCGTTGGGGTGACCTTTTCAATCACACTGTCACCCGTGTCGGCGATGTAGAGATTGCCCAGCGAATCAATCGCAATCCCACGGGGATTGCTCAACTTTGAGCTGATAGCTGGCCCTGGAGTTGGGACCCCGGACACTCCAGTGCCTGCGGTGAGCGTGAGGATTGGTGCGGGAGTCGCCGTGGCACCCGCGTTGAGGGTAGGTCCAATGACCGTGAGCCCGCTGACGATGGTTGCAAGAGCCGTACCTGCGACGATGCATCTCTTCACCACAGGAACCATGAACCCGCCATGAGGCGCGACTGGATGCGCGTCCCAGCAGTCAATCTCATGCATGGCGTTCCTTGTTCTCGGGCGTTTCATCGACTTCGTCAGCCGATGTTGGGTTATTCCCACTTGCAAAGTTACCTACGAATGTGGATCTGTGCTCCGCGGGCTGGCAAAAGCGCTCCTGTTGAACCCAACCGTCCGATTTACTCAGCGAACGTGCAGAAAGCGCGTCCTTCGCGAATTCGTCGGAGACCCCTGATCAACGCAAGAAAAGGAGCTCTCGTTCGGCTTCTGGTTCACCAACATCTGGGGCTCAGGAGGAACTCACCACGAGGCCAGGGTAGGCAGCGGAGAGTCCACTCATGGTTCCCTTGCCAACGTCCTGCCCATTGAATGCCCTTGATGCGGCGGTCGTGAGTTGTCCAATGATTCCCAAATCGTCGAGAACTGGTCGATTCGGTGACTTACAGCCATCAGTCGCCAAGGCAGCGAGGTTGTCCGGGACGGTCACATTCAGCGCCTTGGCGATTGCAAGAATCCCCCCGCTACCGGCACCGATAACACAAATGTCACTGAAGACATTGTGCCCTGCATCGCTCAACACGGTCATATGACTCGGAGCAGTAAGACCGGCGAACGCGGTCACCAGGGTCGCCGTTGGGACGGTCATGTCATTTGACCCGGACAAGACATACCCAGGTTGGGTTGGAACTTGGTTGTAGGGGGCAATTGCTTGACTCCAGTCGAGCTTCGACATGCCTGCCATCCCAATCCAACCCTTGAGCCACGAACCGCTCGCCCCGAGCGAGGTTGCATACGAGGCGAGGCGCTCGGCAGCAGAGCCTCCGGCACTGTGGCCTAGAGCAATCACTCGCGTGGTGTCGACATGGTTCTTGAGGAGTGCGACGTTATTACCAAGGAGGTAGGTCCGAAGAGCGATGAGGTCATTCACGTCCGCGTTCGGATCAGTTGTTGGAGGAGTGAGGCTTACTGTTGGGTCGAGCTGGGCAGTCAAGCCCCGACCAACGTGATCGGGTGCACACACGGCAAAACCCCATCCGGCGAGGTGCGATGTGATGGCGGCTGACTGATCTCTGAAGCCGCCGTAGCCGTGACTAAAGAGCACGAGCGGGAACTTTCCAGGAGCGACCGGTGCCTTGGCGATGCCACCGGTTGAATAGGTAGCAATGGTCTTGGCTGCAGGATTGGAATTGACGATGAAGGCAATGGGGGCAGGAAGCCACTGCGACATGTTGTAGATCGATGGCGTGCCAATCGCCAAGGTTGGATACCAACAGTCGACCTTGGTTGTGTAGCCAGCGGGAGTCAAGGTCGTCGGTGGAACGACCAGATCGAAGGTCGTGATGCCGACGTGGTAGGGACCAGCTCCTTTGAAGCTCGCATTGGTCGCCGTGTTCGCCTTCACGAAGGTAGTGCCCTTCACCACAATGGTTGGCGGTGCCTTGATGGACTTTGCCGCGCCGGCAACCGAGGGGATTGCGGTGATGCCGAAGAGGGTTAGCGCTGCAACTCCTGTGCTCAATGAGCGACGCATGGGAACTCCTTGTCCTGGGATGAATGCATCGTACTCACGCGCTCGATCCTTCGTTCCTCAATTGGGAAGTTGCGCAATCGGTACTTTCCCCTTGATCTGATGGGTCTGGTCCAAGCAAGGTGGCGTTCAACCATAGATTGGGGACACTTGACGTCGACGAGGCGGAGAGCGCAATGGGTGAATCGTTCCCTTGATTCGCTGCTTACGGAAGGTATCGATGCTCAGAGGTGCAGCAATTGTGTTGGCGCTTGTCGCCGCCGCTCGTGGCATGTGGTCTCCGTGTGGACTCTCAATGCTTTCGACGATCACGCCGCTCGCAGAGAAGTTGCGCGGGCACTCTTTTTCGGTCACCGCGACGTGGTTCACGCTCGGGAGTGTCGTCGGCGGAGCATCACTTGGATCGCTCTGTGCCCTTGGTGCCGTTGTCGTCCATGCGCTCGGGTTGGGCACAATGTTCATGCTGTGGGTCTCGGGACTTGTTGCACTCGTTGCAGTTCTCACCGATGGTCATGTTCGGGGCATTCGACTCCCAGTCATTCCGAGACAGGTAAATGAACAATGGGTCGACCGGTATCGACCCATTGTCTACGCAGCAGGATTTGGTTGGCAGATCGGCGCTGGGTTCACGACGTATGTGATGACTGCCGCAAATTACCTCCTCGTGGCGATCGCGGTTTCCTCTGGTTCACCCATAGCGGCATTCGCGCTCTGCCTCTTGTTTGGCACCGCCCGAGGGGCTGGAATCTTGCTCAGTAGTCGAGTGACCTCACCAACGCAATTGCTTGCCGTCCATGCATGGCTCGACGACCACGAGCAGGCAAGCGAACAATGCTGTCTCGCTGCGGAGTCACTCGTCTTGATAGTTGGAGCTGGTGCCGTGTTCGGACTAGTCGGCGCACTCGCTGCCCTCGTCGTGGGAGCGGGCACGATGCTGCACCTTCGACGGTCACGAAAGGTCGAGGACCACGACCTCGTTCGCGCATGAGGGTCGTTGTGGTCATTGAAGCCGTCGTGCTTCTTGGTCTTGGGTTTCTTGTGGCAGGACTCCTCGCCAGCTACTCCGGACTTGCCGAACGAGTGCGGAGAGTAGAAGGTCGTGCTCCACAACAGAGCATCCGTCCGGATGCTTTCGCTCTCTCACCTGCGAGTGGGCTCAGTGAAAGCGGCGTCACTATTGCTCGGCTTGTCGGACAGACACCATTTGGAGACGAGGTGGTTCTCCCGTCAGCTGGAGTCGATCATGACCTCCTCGTTGCCTTCCTCTCAAGCGGCTGCACCAGTTGTGGATCGCTCTGGGCGGATTTGCGGGAAGCAAAACTGCCGCTACTTCCGGAGTACCTCCGACTTGTGGTGGTAACTCGCGGCGCAACCGACGAAAGTCCCGCAGCGATTGCGGATCTTGCGCCGAGCGATGTTGACGTCCTCATGTCAACGGAGATCTGGGATGCATTTTCGACGCCAGGATCTCCGTATTTTGCCTACGTCGAGGGTGCGACTGGGCGTGTGGTCGGCGAGGGAACTGCGCTCACGTGGACGCAGGTTCTTGCGCTGGTTGCAACCTCGAGTGGGGACGGCACGGTTGCGGCTGGAGTGGGTCGCGATCTCGCGAAGCCGAGAAGCGATCGTGAACGAGAAAATGAGGTTGACCTACTTCTCCTCAATGCGGGGATTCTCCCCGGTGACCCATCGCTCTATCCAACTCCGGTGACGGAAGTGACGTTGCGTGGGGAACCTTCATGACCATTCACCGAGCACTCGGGATCAGTGTCGACGTCCCGCGAGGTTGGGAGGCATGGATCAGTCGTATGGCGCCGCAACCAGGCGACCATGTTGAAGAGCAGCACCATCCCTATCTTCACTTGGCTTCATTCCCACTGCCGCCTGTCCGTGCGCACTATGGCGGTGGCGCAGTTGAACGCATGCGGCCTGATGACGTCTTCGTTGCCGTCTTGGACTTTGGTCCAGATGCCGCCAACACGACCCTGTTTGCTCAAAGTGGGCTACCTCGACGGCTTGCTCGTTCGGGATTTTCTGCCCGTCAACTTCAGCGAATGCTCCCCGGCCAACTCGGGTCTCAGCACTTTTGCACCGTTGCAGGCCGTGGAATTGTCCTCTACGTGGTCCTCGGAGGCAGGGTTGCACTCTCGACAAAGGTGCCAATGGTCAACGCACTCCTGCCATCGATTGTGTTGACGCGTGAGGGGGTGATTGCATGAGCACCTCATCGACCATGTCATCCGTAACCAAGCCCCTCGTTGAGCGTCTCGCCGGGCTGCTTGGTGGCCCCGTATGGAATCGGCGGAGTTTCCTCGTCCGCACTGCCCTCTTCGGCTCAGCGGTCGCGGTCGCTCCGAAGGAATTCGCGCTCGAGCCCCGCACCGCCTACCAATCGATCTGCGGGCAAGCGTCAAATTGTCACGATGGGTACACCGCGTTCTGCTGCACGATCAATGCAGGGGCCAACTTCTGTCCGACAGGAACGTTCATTGCTGGCTGGTGGAAGGCTGACCGGGCATCGTTCTGCGGTGGAAAGGCTCGGTACTACGTCGATTGCAATGGCCTGCCCCAAACCGAGTGGCACTGCCACTGCCCAAGTACCGCGAGCTGTGACAAGCGACATGTCTCGTGCGTGCAGTTTCGATATGGAAATTGCCACACCGACATCGCGATTGACGTGCACAAGAGCCCGGTCGTCTGCCGACTCGTCACCTGCACGCCACCTTGGCAGTTCGATCCGAAGTGTTTGACGACCTCGTTTACTGATCAACGGACGGTGACCCACTCTGCACCGTGTCTGCCGGGGCCAAATCCCAGTGCCATCACCAACAAGTGGTCAGATCTCGGAGGTCAGGGTGGTCTTCTTGGCGCACCGGTTGGAAAGCTCCAGACGATTACCGCCTTGTCAGGCCACTGGCAGCAGTATGCCAATGGAGCGATCTTTGAGATTCCGCGGCTCGGAGTTCACTCGGTGCCGCCAAAGGTTTGGACGAACTTTGCCGGCATGATTTCAAGTGGATCGATGGGATATCCAAGTGATGATGGGCATCCCGTCGTCGACAAGGTGGGTTGGCGTCAAGGATTTGCCACCGTTTCGAATGGTGTCGCAACGCCAAGCGCCATCGTGGTTGCGCATCCAGTTGCTGGGGTGCATGGCGTGATTGGTGCCGCAATTGCTCCATGGAGCGCAAATGGAGCAGAGATCGGCATTGGGTATCCGACTGCCACGACGACAGCGAGCTCGGATGGCTTTGGCACCATCACGCCATTCGCGAAGTACAGCGGCAGCACCGTTCTTGCGACCGCTGCAGTGGTGACGAGTAGCGCCACCGGTGGTTGGGCGGTCACCGCCAGCATCTTCACCGCCTGGACCTCAGCTGGAGGGGTGAACGCTGTTGGCTATCCAGTCGCCACTGCAGTGGCAGCGGTTGGAGGCGTTGGCTCGTTCCAACAATTCTCCTTGGTCAATGGTTCCGGAATCGTTCCAAACTCACTTGGCATCATTGTCACCTCGTACGATGCCACTGTTGTTCTTCACGCCGACATCGCCCGTGCGTTCTTCATGGATCAAGGTTTGGGCGGATCCGCAGGGCTGCCGACTACCTCGCCAACGACCGGTGTGGCAGGCGCAACCCCCTATACCGAGTTGATCTGCACCAAAGGAAGGATCTACGACAGTTCGCTCGGTCATGCATGCAGCCTCGTCGGCCCACTGCTCGCTGCCTATCTCACTGCTGGTGGTCCAACTGGAGCTTTGGGCCTTCCGACGACGACGACCATCAACGATGGTGTTGGCGTGACCCATGTCAACTTTGAGCATGGTGTCCTCACTGGAACACCGACCGGCGTGGTGCAGTCCTAGGTGAGCGAGTTCTTCATGGTCTTTCCTGTTGTCGCGGCGGTGCTGCTCATCGGCGCCGGAATGCTCAAGGTGTTCCAACCGAGTCCAGCAGTTGCGGCGATGAAGGCCATTGGACTGCCGTCATCGAACGCATTGGTGCGCGTTGGCGCAGGGTTTGAAGCGGTGCTCGGTATCTGGAGCATTACCACGGGCTCTGCTTGGGCGACGTCGCTCGTCCTCCTCTCGTATCTTGCCTTCGCGATCTTCTTGGCTGCCGCCCGGCGTTCGCCAGAGGTCGCTTCATGTGGCTGCTTTGGACAAGATGGGTCACCACCGTCGATCCGACAGATTGTGGTTGACCTCGTGGTGGCCATTGGCTGTGCCATCGCCCTTGGGCTTGAAAGTCCATCGTTGGGGACGCTTCTCCATCGGTCCCTCTTCTTGGGTCTCATCTTCTCCGCCGTTGTGCTTCTTGGCGCATGGTTCTTCGTTCTCGTCCTCGATCCTCCAGGTCGGATGGACTGACATGGACGCGGTTGCTGGAGCACTCTTTGTTGCCACGGTCTTGTTGGCGATCTTGGCGATTGACCTCCTTCGGGCTCACGGTGAACTCGTGAGGAGTCTCGACACCCTCGATCCACTCGAGACGTCGCCGACCACTCCAATCGAGCTCACGAACAAATCAATCGAAGCTGAAGACGACGACGCACTCGTTGACACCGAAGGACCTGCCACCCGTTCGAAGGAATCCCCGCCCCTTTCGTGAGTCCGATGAACGGGCTAACGAAAGGAGCGGGGGTAACTCCGCTGTGCTTACTCAGTTGACGTGAGGTCAACTCGAGATCTTGAAGCTGTCAATTCCTACTTTCGATGCAGGGATTCCTTCACCTTGTCGGCGAGTTTCTCTACTTCGGCCTTCGCACGGACCATCAACTCGTCAGCCTTGTGCTCGACCTTGTCAACCTTGGCTTCTGCTTCGCCAACTTGTCGGTCGTGGCGACCCTCGGCTTCGAGTTTCTCGTTGCCGAGCATCGAGCCAGCGGCTTCTTTGCCCTGTCCCTTTACCTGGTCTCCTGTTGCTCCCATGTTGTTTCCTTTCCTTGCTTTGTTTGCTCAACCACGCATCACGCGCGTAGCGAAGAGGATCAATCGTTCTCGCGGAGGAATTGCCTTGCCACAACAACAACTGAATTGGTCATGCGGTTGTTCGTGGGGAGGGCGTTAGTAGTAGTGACGCCGACCGCCAACGGCCCGTCCCGTCGATCCAAGAATCAACAAGATGACGCCGACCACCAACAAGATCAGACCGATCGTCCAGAGGATTGGAATCCCAGCAACGAGGCCGATCAACATCAAAATGACACCGAGAGCAATCATGAACTAACTCCTCCGCTCATGGACTTCAGTGGTGGCGCCAGCTTCATCTTTGGTGCTGCGGTCAATCGTCTGACTTGGCGTTGATGGTGACCTCTGTGAGGTCCCGTACACAATTGCTGACGCTAGGAACCCAACTCCACCGGCAACCATCAAGATCACACCAATGGTCGACACCCGAATGCCGTGGGCCTGTGTGTAGGTCTGGGTAGCAACTCCCCAGTACATGATTGCTCCGACAACCGCTGCAACAGCGCTTAAGACCATTCCTGGTAGTCCCATAGGACATCTCCTTGCTCAGTACGGACAGGTGTCCGTGTCGGCAGAGGCGAAGTCTGGGCTTGTCGGTAAGGCCACCGTACCCCAGATCCACGTTCACTGGGCAGGGTCGGTGGCAATGACCTCAAGAATGTTCAGGTTGCCTTCTACAGGTAGCCAGCAGCAATGGACTCAATCCACCATCCGGGAGCCGCATTCAGGAGCGTTGCGAGGTCCCAGTAGTCGGTCCAACGAACAATGACGCCATTGTCGACTTCATGGACGGACGTGAAGGGAAACGAAATTGTTTCACCGGTACTCCACGTCCAGTTCTCGATGTGTTCAGTCACGACAACATTGCCTTCAGCAATCATGAGCACGGGAGTATGGCCGTAGTGCTCGAGTTGCGCGATGCCGAGCTGCAGTCGAGCGATGACCTGCTCGGGTCCAACCGCAAGGTCCTCTGCAGGAGTTCCGACATCGGTGTACGTCGACTCAGGCCCAAAGAACGACGCGACCTTCTCGAAGTCACGTTCGTAGAGTGCATCGAAAAATGACGCAATGGTTGCTTTGGCGGTGGATTCGGACACCTGACACTCCTCGAGAACGGTTTGAGAACGTGACGCTAGCCAACGAAGGCGGGCAGGAGAACTCTCCTTCTCCTGGACACGGGCGTGAATGACCGACGAGGCTACGCTCGACTCGTGCGCGGAGGACCGACCAATGGCCGATGAGCCACTTCCAGAGCGGCTGCGAATTCCTCAGCCGGTGATCAAGAAGCGCCTTCCCTCAGGGCGTGGCGCTATGGAACAGCCCAATGCCACGCACGATGGTGACGCTGCCCTGAACAAGAACTTTTGGCTTGCACTGCTCCTGACGTCCGTTGGAGCCGGGCTCTTTGCCGATCTCCTCCTCGGGATACTGCACTTCGCCGAGCGAGTTGCCTTCGGATCAGGTCACGCCACCTATCAAGCTGCGGTTGAAGCGTCATCAGGCACGAGACGAGTTGTCGTTCTGCTCTGTGCTGGGGTCATTGGGGGAGTCGCGTGGTACTGCATTCGCCGCTTCCTTCCAAATGAGCACACTGAGGTTGACGAAGCAGTGTGGAATGGCGACGGAGACCTCTCATTGCGGCGCAGTTTCCTCACGTCGATCATCTCGGTCACCGTCGTCGGACTTGGTGCATCGATTGGAAGAGAAGCAGCGCCAAAGTTGATGGGGGGAGTTTCCGGCACACTTCTGTCAAATTGGTTCCACCTCTCCTCAGCACAGCGACGACTCATCGTCGCTTGTGGTGCTGGAGCTGGGTTCGCGGCCGCGTACAACGTTCCGATTGCTGGAGCCCTGTTCACCGCCGAGGTGCTCTGCGGCAGTTTGGCCCTGCCAACGGTGCTGCCGGCGATGGCGTGCTCGATGGTCGCCACCTTTGTCTCGTGGCTCACCCTTCCAAACCATGCGCTCTATGCCGACGTCCCAACGTTCACGGTGAATGGATCGCTCCTCACCGGCAGCGTCGTGATTGGCATTCTCGTTGGTGTCTTCGCCCTCGGGTTCATCCGACTGATTGGCTGGGTTTCGCACAATCGAGCAAAAGGTGCGAACGTGCTCTGGGCCATGCCGCTGTGTTTCGGCATTCTTGGGCTGGTTGGGATCCGCTATCCCCAACTCTTCGGCAATGGAATCGGTCTAGCGCATGATGCGTTTCTTGGCATTGGGGCACCGAGCTTGCTCCTCGTACTGTTCTTGTTGAAGCCCCTCGTGACTGCACTGTGTTTAGAAGGTGGAGCTGCAGGAGGTCTCTTCACTCCTGCCCTCGCTTCCGGAGCGCTGCTTGGTTCGGTGATTGGTTCAGGTTGGGACCATGTCTGGGCCGGAGCGCCACTTGGAGCGTTCGCACTCATTGGTGCGGCAGCGACCATTGGCGCCAGCATGCAAGCGCCCTTGGCAGGGATGGTGGTTGTCGCCGAACTCACCCATACGGGATTCGGTCTTTCGGTTCCCTTGCTCTGTGCAACGGTGATCGCGACCGTCATTGTCCGACACGTCGACGGCTACTCCATCTACACCGCACGGCTCCAGAGCAAGCGTCATGACGCGTCGCTGGAATCGTAAGAAGCAAGCGAAGCTTCTCGTTCCTCGGTAGTCGGAGATGGAACGAGGGAGCAGGTCTGCCCCGTGTGAGTTCAGTCGACCCGATGCTCGATGTCTGCCCACCGGCGCATGATGGCAACGGACTCTGAGATGAGGAGAATCTCCGTCTCTTGGTTCTTCTCTCTGTTCCCCAGAAACAACTCATGAATTCGAATTGCTTGAGTTGCGGTCCACGAGGGTTCATAGCTAAACCCTCGTGAGCGAAAAGCGGTCGGGTGCCGGTAGATGAATTCGACCGCATCGAGAACCGCTAGTTGCCTCGCCCGGTCCTCATCGGTCTCATACGAGAACACCCACTCGTCGACGCGCTCTCCCATGGCGGCGTGCCGACCTTCTTTGTCGACAAGGTCAGCTGCCGCCATGGTCCGGCAATCAAAGATCCGACAGGCTTTCGGCCGAACGTTGTAGATGGAGCACGCACCATCGTGCAGCATCGGACAGACATGGGTCTCTGACGTGAGGAGCAACACTTTTCCCGTTGCCTGGTCTTCAACACGCTGCAAGAACTCCGAGGGAATCGCCGCCAAGGTGGCGTGTTCGTCACGCCCGATTGGAATTGCGTCGAAGGTCGAGCAACAGGCAGAGCAGTCTCCGCAGGCAACGACGGCATCAGGCATCGATGAATCGAGCTTGGATCGAAGCCACGGCCCAAAGTCTCCAGCGTCGTAGAGGAGTTCGTCTGCCATGTATGGAGCGTACCGTTGTCGACAATCACGTCGCGAGCGGAGGCACGCTTCAAGATGTTTGGAAAGAACACGAGACGTCAAGACATCTACGGTACGAGGGTGCCCATATGGTGCCGAGAGCGAAAGGTCACCCGTGACACGTGAGGAACGCTTCAGCGCCTTGGCCCACGAGCATTCGAGCAGTCTGCTCCGCTACCTCCGTCGACGCCATGACGGAAGTGGTGCAACCTCGGCCGACGACGTCCTTGCGGAGGTCCTTCTTGTCGCTTGGCGCAAATTTGACGACATCCCAGCGGGACTTGAAGGCCCTTGGCTGATCAACGTGGCTCAGCGCTGCCTTGCGAACGATCGACGCAAGCAAGGCAGAAGGAAAGAGTTGATTGTCAGACTGCGGCCTAGAGGTGATTCTCCGAGTGCAGAAGATGAAGCACTGGCAGTCGGAGCAATGAGGAGTGGCCTCGCAGCACTCAAGGCTCAAGAACGTGAAGCCTTGCTCCTGAGCGCTTGGGAAGGGCTCGGCCCACAGGAACTTGGAATTGCCCTTGGCGTCTCGGAAAATGCGGCGGCGATTCGTTTGTCAAAGGCCAAGGCGAAACTCCAGACACAACTTGATGCAAAGAAAGTGGAAAGTTTCTGACGGTCCGCGACATCTCCTCATTGACGAACCAATGAAAGGAGCCCGTCATGGACGAGCTGCACGAAACGGATCCCCTGCTGAACGAGGTTCGAGCCTTCGACCCTGAGCCCGAGCCAGTTTCGGCGAATTCTTTTGCCGTTGACCGAATGGTCCGCAATGCCACGTCCATGCCAAATCCTTCGATATGGACGCGTGGTCGCTATGCCGCGACGGCGTCAGTTGCCTCACTTGGTTCAGCTGCGGCAGTCATTGCCTTGATTGTCGGACTCGGTTCCATTGGTCCAGATCTCCCAGTACTCGCCATCGGTGCCTCGCCAAAGGTTGGCGCGTCTGGCGATGCTGCGCTCGCGCCCTCAGATGCATCCACCACCGTCCCGTCAATGGGGATGATGCGGCTCTACCGTCCCTACACCTTCACCACCAGTCCAGATCTCGTGGTTGAAGGCGGTGGCTCGGGTTCGCACCAACTCACCGCTTCGAGTGATCCAGCGACCTTGCTTGATCATCTCGGTTCGGTCTTCCACGTCACTGGCATGAGAGATGCAACGAACGGTAACTACATGATTTCCGGCACCGATGGCTCCTACGTTCAGGTTTGGAAGGATGGCGGCATTCTCCGGTGGGACTTCCAGCCACCGAGTCCAATGGCTCCCGATGTCCGGACCTTGAAGGGATGGATGGGTCAACAGAATGTTGTTGTGGATCCGAACAATCCTGTGACCACGCCAGCTCCTGCAGTGACTCCAGATTCGACGGTGCCACCAGTACCGACACCTCCTGCGCTGTCGAGTGATCAGGCCATCAGTGACGCTCGAGCAGTGCTGGATCAAGTTGGTGGTTTCGGTGACCTTGGGAATGCCCAGGTGCAATCGCTTGACACCGGTGGCTCCTATGTCAGCTTCTCGCTCATGGTTGATGGGCTTGCAACCGACCTCACCGCGTCGGTTGACTACAACCCGGACGGTTCCTACTCGGCTTCAGGTTTCGATGCGCAGGTTGGTGGACTGGTGCCGTATCCAACCATCTCCGCGACGGATGCCATCGCTCAGCTGAGCAAGGGAACGAGTGGTGGTCCAGTGTTGGGAGCAGATGTGGTGGCTCCGGCTCTTGCTCCAGTTGCTCCGACACCTGGAGCAACCAGCGGCGCGGCGGATTCGACCCCAACGACCTCGCCCGAGCAAACCCCTCCCGCGTTGACCGTCTCCATCAACAAGGCAACGATGGGTCTCCAGACCTACTCCCTTGCCAATGGAGAGTCTTGGCTCTTGCCGGTGTGGCTCCTCGAAGGACCGATTACCGATCCAAGTGCGACGACTAGCGACAATGCCGGAACCTTCAGCCAATCCGTGCTTGGGGTCAGCAGCGACTACGTGCAAATCGCGGTGCGTCCAATCAACTACTGAGCGCCCGCAGACGGGCCGAGCCTCGGGGCGATGGTGAGTCCACCATCGACCCTGAGGACTTGGCCGGTGAGAAACCGAGCGGCATCTGAGAGCAGGAAGCCGACGACCTCTGCGATGTCGTCGGGGGTTCCGACTCGACCAAGAGGGTTCTCCTGAGCAAGACGTTCAAGTGCTGGTGGGCTGATTTGGCTGGCAGCAGTTTCGGTGAGGATCATTCCTGGAGCAATGACATTGCAACGGATGCCATCACGACCAAATCGTGCAGCGACGTGACGGTTGAGTTGTTCAATGGCAGCCTTTGACACGCCGTAGGCAAGCCGGGCATGTTCACCAATGGCCGCTGAACCTGACGAGATCAACACGATTGCTCCACCACCTCGTGCCCGCATAGATGGCGCCACTGCTTGGATGAGACGGAGGGCTCCGGTGGCATTGGTGTTGATCACCTGATCCCAGGTAGCAAGATCAATCTCAAGGGCGTTGGTGTCTCGTCTGAAACTCGTCCAACCAGCATTGTGATCGAGGAGGTCGATGCCACCAAAGTGGGAACAACCTGCCTCGACCATGGCATTGACCGATTCGGTTGAACCTACGTCGCACCGCAGTGCGAGCGCCGTGCCGCCATTCAGGTGAATTGAGTCGGCAACGTGTTGGGCGCCCTCGAGGTCAATGTCCGTCACGATCACCTGGGCCCCGAGGTTGGCCAGGAGTTGTGCAGTTGCAGCGCCAATACCTCGAGCTGCGCCGGTCAGTACGGCCACCTTGCCGTCCAGTCGGTTTGACGACATCATGTTGCTCCGTTCTTGAGCTGAGCGATTGCGATCTTGAGACCAGCGTCAAGATCCGGGTCACTCGGGACGGAGAGCAAGATCCCGTCGGCCAAGCCTGAAAATCGCTCAAGGAGCAACGCTGCAAGCTCGTCGATTCGGCCAGTTGGCAGGAGCGTGTCCAAGATGTCATTGGTCACGAGCTGCTCGAGACGGTCCCAGGCATTGTCTCGGACAATGCGCTGAAGCTCCTTGGTCAAGTGCGCCCATCCATAGAGCGCCAAGGTTGGGGCATAGGCGGGGGTTGAGTACAGAAACGCGAAGAGGCGCCGTTGTCGTTCTCGTTCCTCGTCGAGCGCCACAGCATTGTGGCCAGTGATGACCTGAGTCCCGACGACCAACTCAAGGCTGGAACGTTCTCGACCAGCAGCGGCGAGGCCAGTCGAGAGATGCGGGAGACAAGAGGTCTCGAGGTAGAGCGGTGAAGAGTTGGTCGGGTGGGTCACGAAGCCATCAGCGACTTCGCCTGCCAACTGACAGATTCGAGGATTGACCCCACCGAGATACAGCGGTGGGATGGCAACCTCTGGACCCGGTCCAGGATTGAAATAGGGCTGAAGTCTCGTCAATTGGTAGTGCGGACCCACGTGTCGCAAGGCATCGCCAGAAGCGAAGCTGGCAAAGCACGCCTCAACAGCCGCTACGTAGTCGCGCATTCGGCCAATGGGTTCACTCCACGGCATCCCATAGCGTTCCTCGATGTTCTGACGAATTTGGCTGCCGAGACCAAGGTGGAAACGGCCACTCGACATCACGGAGAGGTCCCATGCCGACAGTGCCGTCAGCATTGGGCTTCGGGTGAACGCGAGGGCGACCGCAGTCCGAATCGTGAGGTCGGTCGTAGCTTCTAGTGCGAGGAGCGAGACCATGAACGGGTCATGAATCGTTTCAGCGACATGGAGCCCGTCGTAACCAAGAGACTGAATTCTTCGTGCATGTGCTGCCACCTCAGCTAGTGGAAGCCGAGGGTCCATGCCGGCGTAGACCTTCATGAGATCGTGCGACCTTGTTCAATGATGCGTTCTCGGTCCTCACGAAGCCGAGCTCGGTCGAAACGATCGGCCATCCACCGCTTCGCCCACGCCTGCTCTTCAGCAAGAGCATCGTGACCAGAGCGCCCACTGAAGGCTGCGTACATGGAACGAAGTTCAGCGACGGTTGCGGGCTCAAGTTGTGCCATTTGTTGAGCGAGCTCAAGAGCACGCGGCAGCAGTTCGTCATGAGGAACAATGTCATCGACAAGACCCCAAAGGGCCGCAGTGTCAGCGTCGATGAAGACTCCAGTGAGGCTCATTCGACGAGCGCGGCCGGGCCCGACTCTCTCAGGAAGCAGCATGGTGAGTCCACCTCCTGGCATGGCGCCAACCTTTGCGTGCGTGTCGGCGAAACGAGCCTTGTCCGACGCGAGCAGAACATCGCAGGAGAGGGCAAGTTCTAAACCTCCGGTGACCGCTGCCCCGTTGACCGCAGCGATGATCGGCATGTCGTGCGGTGGGAGCATGCCGACAAAGGCGCTCTCACGGGCTAGACGATCGCTGCGCTCACCTTCGTCTTCATCACTGAGGCCGCGAAGGTCAAACCCGGCACAAAAGGCAGGATCTGTTCCCGTGAGAACGAGTACTCGAATCTCCTGGTTCTGGTCCAGTTGCGTGACTGCTTCGGCAATCTCACCCCAAAATCTCGGACTGAGCGCATTGCGAACCTCTGGGCGATTGAGCGTGAGGACTGCGACTGGCCCGAGGTACTCGACCAAGAGGTCGGCAGTCGGGTCTTCACTGATGGGCTCCATGGGCTGAGGTTAGAGAATGCGGGACCGAGTTGCCATTTTCTTGCCGGCGACCGGAGGCAAGTCAATCTCGTCAGTTACGATGCGACGTGACCATCGCGGCGGCCGACGACCACGAGCTCGCCTGGCCAGCGTCTGCAATCGTGGCAATGCGAAGACTTGGGCTTACTGAACGCCATCGAACGCTTCTCGGAAGTCTCACGGTGTTGGTTGGCATTTTGCTCGGAAACGTCCTCTACCTCCTCCAGATCTCCACGCCGGATCCGATCTATCAACTCTCTGGTCTCGGCAAAGTGACCGTTCCAGGTTGGTTGAGTGGGATGCCGACGATTGATCCGAATATTGGCTTCACCTCGCAGGCGCTCGGTCGTTATGGAATCACGCAGCTCCTCCACGGGCACATCCCCTGGTGGAATCCACTCGAGGGACTTGGTCAGCCACTCATTGGTGAATTGCAATCGGCAACCCTCTTACCGCTGACACTGCTCCAAGCGCTCCCAAATGGCCTTTTCCTCTTTCACCTTGCGCTGGAGGCGATTGGTGGAATAGCCACGTTGCTCGTCTTGAGGAAAATCGGGCTCTCGACAATCGCCGCAACTGCAGGTGGCATTGCCTTTGGACTCTGCGGGACCTTCGCCTGGTTTGGCAACGCGGTCGTCAATCCTGTTGCCTTTCTTCCGCTCTCGATTCTCGGTGTCGAGCTCGCGCGCACGGCGGTTGTGAAGCAGCGACGTGGAGGTTGGCTGCTCATTGTGGTGGCCTTTGCCTGCGCCGTTGCCGCCGGCTTTCCTGAAGTTGCGTTCTACGACGCCATGTTGGTTGGAATCTGGGCAGCAGTGCGTGCTGCCACAACGAATCCGAGCGAACGATGGGCTGTTCTCCGACGGGTTGCCCTCGGTGTTGTGGTGGGTCTGGCGCTCGCGTCTCCGATCATTGTGGCGTTCTTTGATCTCGTTGCCGTTGGTTCAACTGGTCTCCACACTGGTCAGTTCTTCGGAGATCAACACCTCCCGCAGCAGTCTCGTCCGCTCCTGCTGATGCCCTACTCCTATGGACTTGTTTGGAATGGAACCTCACCAATGGTTCCAGCCCTTGTTGCCGCGGGCGAACGTATTGGGGGATATCTCGGAGGACCGTTGTTCTTCCTCGCGGCAGTTGGCGTCTTCGGTGCTCGCCTTCGAAGTCTCAGGGTTGCACTCGCCTCATGGGTCGTTGTTGCGGTGGCTGCAACGTGGGGGCTCGGGAGAGTGCACGCAGTGTTCAACCTCATTCCCGGCGAGCACCTCATGTTGCTCTCTCGCTACATCCCGACGTCGTATGAATTCGCTGCGATCGTGCTGGCCGCCTTCGCGCTAGATGATCTCCGTCGACGAGTAGTGAGCCAGGTCGAGATCGTCATTGCTGGCGCCTTGACGGGGAGCGCCTTGCTGTGGTCTGCACAGGGCGCTGCCGCACTTCGAGCCACCCTGCATGCGGTTCACGCAGAAGATGGCCTGACTCGGGTTGGGGTGCTTTGGCCGCTTCTCATCACGTTCTGCTGTTTTGGCGTTGCGATGCTCCTTCGAGGCCGACTTCGCGAGGTTGTGCTTGCGAGTCTTCTCGTCATTGATCTCACCGCGTGTTTCCTTGTTCCAACCTTTGCCGCCCCACAGCAAGCGAAGGTGAGCATTGGCTCTATTCAGTTCTTGAAAACACATCTCGGTGATTATCGGTACTACGGCCTTGGCGTGCCACAGGCGAACTACGGCTCCTACTTCGGTTTGGCATCAATCAACGTGAATGATCTTCCAATCCCGAAGGCATTTCTCAATGCGGTGCATGACCACCTTGACCCCAACGCAATCGCCGATGTGTTCAACGGTGCAAATCGTGAGGATCCGCATGGGCAATCCGCGCTCCATGCCTTTGAGCAACGGTGGCATGCCTTTGCCGCAAGTGGAGTTCGCTACGTCGTGACGAGTAACGATGGCTCCCCGAAGGCTCCGTTTGCGCATCTCCAATTTCCGGTCGTCTACCGCGATGCACAGGTCGTCATTTCGGAGTTGCCGAACCCAACCCCGCTCTACGTAGCGACTCCTGGCTGCACCATTCAAGTGCTTGATATCAATCGCGCCAATGCCGTGTGTGGTGAACCAGGCGTGCTCACTCGACATGAACTCTCAATGCCTGGTTGGTCAGCGACCGTTGACGGAGCCAGCACCGATATTCGGACGGTGAACAAGACGTTCCAAGCAGTTTCACTCAGCGCTGGGACGCATTCGATTGTGTTTCGGTTCCTCCCGAAGCACGTTCCCTTGGCTCTCGCTGCATCAGGAATTTCGGCATTGGTGTTCTTCGGTGGCATGGTCCGAGTACTGGGCGATTGGCTGAAGCGCCACCGACCTCGAGTGGCCCCTCAGGTCTACGACGAAGACGACAACGAAGGTGATGACGACGCCGAAGGTGATGACGACGCGTAGGTAGTGAGCAAGTCATTGAGGTGCACTACGGGCGCCGACGCAGTTCCACCAATGGCGACGTCACGATGGCTCGAGTCCATCGAGGAAGATGGATCGGTGCAGCCAGTTCTCGCAACAACGATTCTTGGAGAGCCTCTCTTGACGACGGTTCTCGTGGTGGTCATTGTTGGGTTGGCCGCTTTTCTTCAATCGCTGGTGGGATTTGGATTCGCGCTCCTCGCGGTTCCGCTTTTGGTTTTGGTGATTCCACCGAGAACCGCAGTCGTTGTGGTGTTTCTTCTTGGAGCAATCGCCAGTTTGCTCACCGTTCGGAGCGCTCGTGGATCCGTGAACGTTGTTGAAG
>CAIXCS010000035.1 GCA_903918025.1 uncultured Actinomycetes bacterium | reverse complement strand
CGGCTCATAATCGTGGTGTCGCGGGTTCGACTCCCGCCGCCGCTACCAGGCAGCCCCTCGGGGTGAAGGCAGTTGCAGTACCGGCAATGAGGAGAGAACGAGATGGCGAAGAACGAAAAGCGTGTACAGGTTATTTTGGCGTGTGAGGAGTGCAAGCGCCGTAACTACATCACGATGAAGAACAAGGTCAACGACCGTGAGCGCATCGAGATGAAGAAGTATTGCCAGTGGGAGCGTCGTCACACGTCCCACAAGGAAACTCGCTAGAACCATCCCCGCTCGGGGTGGTAGGCTATTTTTTCCTTACGAGGAGGCGTGGAATTTCACGTCGAATCAACCGAGGGCAGTGGCTCAATTGGTAGAGCACCGGTCTCCAAAACCGGTGGTTGGGGGTTCGAGTCCCTCCTGCCCTGCTCGGCAGAAGTACGAAGTACGAGACGTTACGAAAGATTGAAATGAACCGCGAACAAAAGCGCATGATGCAGCGACAGGGCCAGGTCAACGCCGACGGCACCGTGTCCCGTCGCGCCACGGCGCAGGATGTTCGCCGCCGTCGCCCCCGGACCTCGCCCTCCGACTTTTTCCGAGAAGTCCGCGAAGAACTTCGTCAGGTTGCCTGGCCGAAGCGCGACGAAACAAAGAACTACACCCAGATTGTTCTCGGCGTGCTGGTCTTCATGACTGGCTTGATCTACGTCTTGAGCTACGAATTCTCCAGGTTCGTCACGTTCCTGTTCCAGAAATAAGGCTGCTATGAGTGAGACTGACACCACCGTGGAATACGAGAACGACGCCGCCGCGGTGAATGACACCACGATCTTGGAAGATGGTCTCGACGAAGCCCCCGTTGTCGAAAGTGCCTATGACCGTCCGGGTCGTTGGTACATCATTCACACCTTCGCCGGTCACGAGCAGAAGGTGATTTCCTCGCTCAACAACATCGTTAAGAGCCGCGAACTGCAGGACTCGATTTACGAGATTTACGTACCCGAAGAGGACGTTACCGAGTTTAAGAACGGTAAGAAGGCCATCGTTAGTAAGAAGATGTTCCCGAGTTACCTCCTGCTTCGCTGCGAGCCAGACCCCGAAATTTTCTACGTCGTTGGCTCAACGCCGGGCGTCACGGGTTTCGTTGGCTCGGAGAAGACCCGACCGACCGCGCTGACGCGTCGCGAGGTTGACAACATTATTCGCCCCCACGTCGAAGGCGTGGAGCAGCCCGTGGCCAAGCGCCGCGTGGCCACGCATGAATTCGAAATCAACGACACGGTACAGATCAAGACTGGTCCGTTTGCGACCTTCTCGGGTCACGTGGCGGAGATTAACGAAGACCAGCTCAAGGTCAAGGTGCTCGTCGACATTTTCGGTCGCGAGACGCCGGTCGAACTCGAGTTCAACCAGATCACGAAGCTTTAGGACGTAAGGAGACCCAACAATGGCGAAGAAAATCACAGCCGTAGTCAAGATTCAGTTGCCTGCGGGTGGCGCTACCCCGGCCCCGCCGGTCGGTACTGCCCTCGGACCACACGGTATTCAGACCATGGAATTCTGCAAGCAGTACAACGCAGCCACGGAGGCCCAGAAGGGCACCGTTATTCCGGTCGAAATTTCAATTTACGACGACCGTTCATTCACCTTCGTCTTGAAGACCCCACCAACGCCGGTGCTGTTGCGCCAGGCGGCGGGCATCGACAAGGGCGCCAAGATTGCTGGACGTGAGACCGTCGCCACCGTTTCGATGGCACAGGTCGAAGAGATTGCCAACATCAAAATCAAGGACCTCAACACTGACGACCTCGAGCAGGCCAAGTTGCAGATTGCTGGCACCGCGCGCTCCATGGGCATCGCGGTTGCGGGCTAGGAGAAGGAATTATGAAGCACGGTAAGAAGTACATCAACTCGTTGGCCCAGGTCAACCGCGAACAACTCATTACGGTCAACGAAGCACTGGACAAGGTCAAGGCGCTCGCCACTGCCAAGTTCGACGAGACCGTCGAGCT
>CAIXCS010000034.1 GCA_903918025.1 uncultured Actinomycetes bacterium | reverse complement strand
TTGAATGAGATAGGGACGAAGAAAGGTGCCGTACTGTGCAATCCACGCATTGGGATCTGGAGGCGAAATGACACCTCTCCACGCTGCTTCAAATCCGGGGGTTCCGAAGTTCGCTTCACTGAGAAATGGCCGGTATTGAACTCTGAGACCGAAACTCTGAGCGATTCGTGTGATGGAGGCCAGTTGTGAGGGAGTTGGTGTTCCAATCCCTTTGTGGAGCAATTGGGAGTTTGGGGTATCCATATAGAAGGGGAAATTGATCGAAACCGCATTTGCGTGCAGGGATTTCGCTACGTAATTGAAGGTTCCTCGGGACTGCGTAGCGAGTTGTGCGGCGGTGAAATTCGCCAGCGAATAGTCATCGGCGAGTTGAATGGCAATTCCTCGCTCAGGCGCTGGTGTCGCCGCCGCCGATGCAGGGCTATTTGACGGGAGAATGAAACTTCCCGTGGCTGCGATCACCAATGCAGCAAGAGACAGGAGCCGCTTCATGGCTTCAAAGTATCACGGGCATTCTTTGATTCTTAGGCCGATGCTGAGGATTTCACAGTCTCGAGAGCGGCCTCAAGAACCTGATCGTACAGTGCGATCGTTTCGGTCCACGATCTCGGATCGGTGAAGTGCTTGCCTGCGAGAGCCCTGGCGGCACTGATCCCTTCAACGAGAGCCGTGACGCTTCCTGGTTCAACAAGAATCGCACCGCCATAACCCTCCGAGGCGTCAGCAAGTCCACCAACACTGGTGAGGACAACCGGGAGTCCGGCTGCCATGGTGAGGTGAAGCGGCCCACTCGCAGAGGACCTGAGATAGGGCAGAACGACAAGGTCCGCATTGGCGAAGAGATCTGGCAATTCTGCATCTGGAACGTAGTGATTCACGACGTCGACCTCGTCTTGATAGGGACTGACAGCTAGGTGCTCGAAAGGAACCGTCCATCCTTCCCACGTCTCACCGACAATGGTGAGGTGCCAGCCACTTTCAGTTCGAGAAAGGCGGTCAAATGCTTGGACGAGGAATTCAAGACCCTTGTAGGGCCGAATTGTTCCGAAAAAGAGGATTCGGCAAATATCGGGCACTTGGCGGTCCCTTCGCGTTCCGCCAAGGGCCATCTCGTAGGGACCGTGCGGGATCACGAAGGTTCGTTCGGGTCGTAGAGCGAGGGTGCCAACCATTCGGTTCTGGTCGTACTGCGAGTGGACAACAGTGGCCTCAGCTTGTTGAACGAGATGACGGAGCCCACGCTTCACCAGGGGACCAACCAGTGGAATTCGGGCCTCTGCAGTGTCGAGATCCTCATGGAGTTCAAGGACGAGCGCAATGCCATTTCTTCGAGCGTGTCGAGCAAGGACGAGGTAGGACGGCAGCGCAGAAGCAGACCACCATTGCAGGATGATGACCTCAGGTGCTTGACGTCGCACGAAGCGAAGTGCTTTCCAGAGTGAAGGAAACAGCGTCCAGTCAATCCCGTTGAACGTTGGGAGAGTGTGGTTGAGCTTCGGCCCCATAATCTCGCTACCCACCCGGACCTTGCCTGGGTAGAGAAATCGCGGAATGAGCCGACGGAGGAGAACGACAGACACCTCATCCTGCGCAGCAAGCTCCTGTGCCAGCAAGGAGGTGTAGTACGAAATTCCCGAGACGAAGTGTTGTCCAGACCCAACGACACAGAGACGTCGTTTCACAGCGTGGAACCTCCAACAGCCTCGAGGTACAAGTCCTCCAAATCTGCCGCCACGTGGAGCCAAGTTCGCTCTAGGAGGTCCATGGGACCTCTGCGAGGGATGGACAGTGCTTGCTCAATTGCACGAGAAAGTTCAGCAACTGAAGCTTTGGCTGAAAGAAAGGAAGCATCGAGGTTGAAGAGTTGGGTTACTTCACGATGAGCGGGAATGTCACTGGCGACGAGTTGGGCGCCTGCAGCAGCAGCCTCAGCGAGGACAAGCCCGAAGGACTCATGATTCGAGATTGAAATTGCAACGTCTGCCGTCCGCTGCCAACGCCGAAGGTCCGTGTCGGAGACGTAACCGGCGAAGGCGACCCGATCTGACACCCCAAGCGAACTTGCGCGATGTTCTAGGGACTCTCGGGCATTGCCTTCACCACAGATGACGAGTTGAACGTCAGTTGGCAGCATGGCGAGGGCGTCGAGCACGAAATCCACTCGCTTATACGGGTCGAGTCTTCCGGCGACGAGGAGCACACGACCACTCACGTCGAATGGAACGACCTGCTCGGGTGACGTTGGAGCAAATGCTGGCGGAACGACTCGAAGTTTTGCTCTTACGTCAGGGTGATCGGTCAGGACATGGTCCGCTTCGCTTTGACTGAGGCAATGAATCAATTGGGCTCGAGTAAAGATCCGATTCGCCAGCGGACGGTAGACAACGTGGAGGGCTCTGGCGGCACGGGTATGACCTCCTCCGTGATACGCGGGGCTGAACACCATCGGCAGCGCATCGAGAGAACTCAATGCCAGCGCAAGAGGAGCGTGATAACTCGCGACATCGAGAACGTCGAAGTCCTGTGAATGGGCTCGCACCCAGTGTTTGAGCGCCGGTGCGTACCCGAACTGTTCTCCACCCACTCGCTCTGTGAAGCGATGAACGTCGACGTTGCTCATTTTCTCGGTTCCCGCCGCACCGAGTTTCTTTGCTTGTTGCGTCACGACGGTGACCTCGTGCCCGCGCAGAGCCAATGCGGTCGCCGCCGAGGACCACAACGTGGTCAGACCCCCGAGTTCTGGCTGATACTGCGGCGAAGCGATGAGGATTCTCATGAGCGTCCCGAACCTCTTCGGATGGCCAAGATCAAGGGAGAGTTGGCGAAGGGTCTGATCACTTCATCCGACGCAATCTGCGTGGCGCTGGGCATCAGATCCTCTTCCCCAGCTGGGTCGACAACCCGGCTCGAGTTGGTTCGTGTAGATCCCTCACGTTAGCAAGTGCTTCACTCAGGCGAGAGTTGCTCAAGGATCATGCACTCGCCAACGGGTCAAGTTGGGCTGGCGTATCGTAACAATGATCAGGTGGCAGCGACCCTTTGGGACCTCGGGACCGTCAAGGTAAGGAGATCTTGGAGATGCTCACAGGCAATGAACCGTGGTGGAGGAACTGACGTGCCCAAGAAGATGGAAGAGCAAATGGGAAAGACGAAAGGAGTCCTGAAGGATTTTCAGGGATTCCTGCTTCGGGGGAATCTGGTTGACCTTGCCGTCGCAGTGGTCATCGGAGCCGCGTTCACTTCCATTGTGAAGTCCTTTACCTCGACGTTTGTGACACCACTGATCGCCGCCATGTTTGGGGGAAAAGTTCCCTTTGCAGAATGGTCCTTCACCATCAATGGCCAAGCGATCAACTACGGGACCTTCCTCAATGATTTGGTGACGTTCTTCATTACCTGTGCGGTGGTGTTCTTCTGCTTGGTCAAGCCGGTCGGGGCGCTCCTCCGACGAATGGGGTATGCACCGCCAGATGATCCCCATCGCGCACCGTGCCCGCTTTGTCTCTCCGATGTCATTGTGGCGGCGACAAAGTGCCCCTACTGCACGAGCGACCTCGGTCAAGACTGGGCAACTCCTCCAACAGCTTGACGCGTCAGGAAGAGGAGCGGATTCGCTGTCGAGTGACTTCGAACATCGCGATTGCTCCGGCGACCGAAACATTGAGCGACTCAACATCGCCGAATTGCGGGATCGAGACGAGTTCGTCACAACGTTTGCGAACGAGTGGAGCGAGCCCTCGCTCTTCTTCGCCAAGAACGAGGGCTACTGGAGCACCTCCGAGATCGAGATCAAACAAGGATTTCTTGGCTTCACCCGCCAGTCCGATCGTTCGAACACCAAGCTTGTTGAGCCGTTCGAGACCGACAGGGATACCTGGGACGGTGGCAAAGGTCAGGTGTTCGATCGCTCCCGCGGCGGTCTTCGCGACGGTTGGCGAGAGCCTTGCAGAGCGGTGGCGAGGAAGTACTACCCCAGTCACACCGGCACATTCAGCGCTTCGCAAGAGTGCGCCAAGGTTGCGAGGATCGGTGATCCCCGCGGCAACGAGCAGGAACGGCGTCGCTCCACCCGTCTCGTAGATCAGGTCATCAAGATCGACAGGATCAATGCTTCGCGTGAGAGCGAGAACGCCTTGGTGGGCGTCAGTACGCGCCAACGAGTCGAGTCGAGCCTTCGAAACAAGCTCAAGCGGTACCCGAGATGCTTGGGCGAGCAGTTCAATTTCATCGAGTTGTTCCGATGGGTCTTGACCTGAGGCCACCAGCACCTTGATGACGGGTCGCGTATTTGCTGCGAGGAGCTCTCGAACAGCTCGACGCCCCTCTACCTGGTCGCCACCAAGGCCGTCATCGCTCCGTCGGCCCATTGGTCGACCTTGCGCATTGGCGGCATTTCGAGACCGAACCGCTTGGCCACCCCGCTTTGCCGTTGAATTTGGACGAGGTTTCGGTTGGGGCCGACGACGTGGGCTCGAGTTCATTGCTGTCCATTCTGGAGGAGTGCGACCGCCTCGGCTCCCAAGGCGAGTCCTTCGCCAATTGGACCGAGTCGTTCCATGGTTGTGGCCTTGACCGAAATCGGTGCCCCGGTGATCTGCGAGAGCCTCGATTCCATTTCTTGGCGATGAGGTGAAAGTTTCGGCGTCTCGGCGAGGACGGTCACATCGGCGTTCACGATCACCCAGCCTTCACCATGGAGAAGGGACACGACGTGTTGAAGCAGTCCCGAAGAATCTGCATCTTGGTACGTCGGGTCGTTGTCGGGAAAGTGCACCCCGAGGTCGCCGAGCCCGGCCGCACCGAGGAGCGCATCACACAGTGCATGAATGACCGCGTCAGCGTCGCTGTGGCCGTTCAGTCCGCGGTGCCCTTCAAGATGGACGCCGCCGAGCATCAACTTTCGATTTGGATCGTCACTGAAACGGTGGAGATCAAATCCATGGCCAATTCGGTAGGTCATCGTGGTCCTTCAAGACGGTCGAGATCGTCGGGGGTCGTGATTTTCACATTTGCCACGTTTCCCTCCACAATGACGACGGTATGGCCAAGAGCTTCGACGAGGGCTGCATCATCGGTAGCCTCACCCCCTCCACCGTGGGCGGAGCGGAGCACGCGTGCGTTGAATGCTTGAGGTGTCTGGACGGCTACGAGCGCGTCTCGATCAAGGGTCTCTTTGACGAACGTTCGACCCAAACTCCGCTCAACCCTCTTGATCGTGTCGGTTACCGGCGTCGCGCAAATTGCGGCATCGGCGCCGTCGCGAACTGCCGCCACCGCCGCGTGGAAGAGTTCTGCGCTTGCGAGAGGGCGGGCTGCGTCATGCACCACAATGATGTCGACGTCAGATGGCACGGCGGCTAGACCAGCTCGAACTGATTGTGCTCGCGTCGCTCCACCGGCGACCACAAGGTCTGCCTCGAGGTCATCGGGTAAATCTCCATGCAGCCGTTCAGCGGGGACCACGAGCACCACATGGTCGGCAACGCTTCGACAGGCATCAATTGACCGGGCAGCAATGGAACGTCCGCCGAGCATGAGGAACTGTTTTTGGGCGCCGAAACGCGTGCCGGCACCGGCCGCGACAACAATTGCCCAAACCATGAAGGCCTAGGGAAGTGCCTCGGTGAGGCGCTGCTCGGCGGTTTCCTCGTCGACGTTGAGGGCAAAGGTCAGCTCGGAAACGAGAATCTGACGGGCGCGCGACAGCATGCGCTTCTCTCCAGCGGAGAGGCCCTTGTCCTTGTCCCGAATCGACAGGTTCCGCACAACCTCTGCCACTTGGTAGATATCACCTGAGCGGAGTTTCTCTGAGTGGTTCTTGTAGCGACGCGACCAGTTGGTTGGCATCCGTGCTTCCTTCTTGCGAAGCACGGCAAAGACTTCTTCTACTTCTTCGTCATTGATGACTTCACGGAGTCCAACACTCTCGGTGTTGTCAGCGGGAACCATGAGCGTCAGGTCATCGTAGGCAAGTCGGAGGACGAGGTACTCCCGCTTTTCTCCAAAGGCCACTCGTTTCTCACGACGTTCGACAATCGCTGCACCGTGGTGGGGGTAGACCACCTTGTCGCCGACTTTGAACACAGTTCTCCTCAAAGAAAGAGTCCGCACAACCCGCAGCGCTATGGCGGGAAGGGAACGGGGGGAACTCCTATTGTACCAGCCAAGGCCTGATCCCCGACATCGGCGAGTTGACTCACCTAAAACCTCCGCGTAGACGGCATCGTTGCCTCATCTAAGAATCACCGCTTCGATCTCGGGTCGACTACGCCTGATCTATGGAGCTTTCAGTGAGTGAACGACGC
>CAIXCS010000033.1 GCA_903918025.1 uncultured Actinomycetes bacterium | reverse complement strand
ACCGATCAAAGACACTCACCCCGAGTTCCCAGAGTTGCTCCGGGTCATCAGTGATCTCCGCAGTCCCAACGAGTTCAACCCCTCGCAGTTCCTCGTAGTACTCGCCGTCTTCGATCAGACAGGTGAGCGTTGGATTCCGTCGAAGGTTGAGCACCTTCTGGGCCTTGGCCTTCGTCTCAATCGACAAGACGCCACCAATGAAGCCGTACCACATGGCCACGGCGTGGATCCTGCCATCCGGGCTCAGTGTGCACATTGACAGTGGTCGCCGCTCACTGAGAAAGACCGCAATTTCCTCTTCGGTCATCTTGATGAGATCGCGTTGTTTCACCCCGCGACCAAAAGCCTCTTCTGCCATGAGTCCCCCTCGTTCTTCCGGCGAGCCTACTTATCTCGCGCAGAAGGTGAGTTTCCAAGAATTCGCCCATTCGTAACCTCTGTACCCCCGGCCCGTCCCCTTGCGTTTACCTCGCTTCTTTAAGTTCGCGTTTGTGGTTCACCAAGCAGTGTCAAGAGAAGTGTCGAGCAAGCCATCGCGTGCTCGACACTGCACTGTCCCGCTCCCCCCGCGGGAACCTCTCTGGCAAGACTGCATGAACCAGCGAGTTCGTCGGGTTCCTCCGCACCGGCGACTCGCGATCACTCCGGTTCGGGTTGGTCAGCGTTGAGCGCGGCTGCCCCGCTCCACCAGCCAGTCTTCACCGCACGAGCGCATGTCCTCGTTGTCGACGATGAGGCGTCGTATCGCGAGGCCTTGCAGATTGGACTGGTTGGCGAAGGCTTCGAGGTCGTCACCGTTGCAACTTGTGCTGAAGCCGAAGCCGCCTTCGCCGCTTCGGCGTTTGATCTCGTCCTCGTTGACATCATGCTCCCCGATGGCAACGGCACCGATCTCTGTCGCTCACTGAGGAGCAAGCGGCAAGTCCCAGTGATCCTCGTTTCGGCCCGTGATGAAGAGGTGGACATTGTCCTCGGACTCGAACTCGGCGCCAGTGACTACGTCACCAAACCCTTCCGCCTCAGGGAATTGGTTGCCCGAATGCGGGCAGTACTTCGACGCGGCGGTGAAGAGATGACTGAAGTCACGACCCAGTTGCGAGTTGGGCCGCTCTTGCTTGACCTTGGTCGCCGGGAGCTCCGCATCGGAGGCAGGCAGGTGGATGTCTCGCGCAAAGAGTTTGAGCTCTTAGAGCTCCTCATGTCGCACCCAGGTCAAGTGGTCACTCGAGACGAGTGCATTGATCACCTTTGGTATGACGCTGATCTCGCTGACACGAGAACCCTCGACACCCATATCCGTCGATTGCGCCGAAAGATCGAGCCCGATCCGCAAGTTCCCGTCCATCTCCTCACCGTCCGGGGTATTGGGTTCCGCTGCGACCCGTAGGAATCCCTCCTTCCTCCAATCTCGGTACGCTGCTCTCATGAACCTTGGCGACCGCGTTCCAGACTTCACCCTTCCCGACCAGTACGGCACCGAGACCTCGCTCTCGGGCCTCCTCCAATCTGGTCCGGTAGTGCTCTTCTTCTACCCAGCGGCGATGACCAAAGGCTGCACCATAGAAAGCTGCCACTTTCGAGACCTCGGCAAAGAGTTCACTGACCTCGGTGCCCATCGGATTGGCATTTCCATGGACACGGTTGACAAGCAACGTACGTTCTCCGACACCAACGACTTTGACTACCCACTCCTCGCAGATCCAGATGGTGCAGTGGCACGAATCTTCGGCGTGAAGCGATCGCTTGGGCTGTTGAAGGTGAAGCGGTCGACCTTTGTCATTGATACGACCTCGACGATCATTGGTGCCTTCACCTCCGAGTTCAAGATGGATGCACACGCCGATGAGGCGCTTGCAACCCTCCGGGCTCACGCTGCTCGATGACACGAACAGCCGTCGTGACGGGCAGTTCGTCAGGGATCGGTGCCGCCACCAAACGCGCACTCGAAGCAGATGGCTTCTCCGTCTTCGGCATTGATCTCCATGGTGCGGATCTCGACGCGGATCTCGGTACGACAGAAGGTCGAGCGCGTGCGATCAGTCACGCACTGGAGTTCTGCGATGGAACTCTCGACGCCCTCATTCCCTGCGCGGGACTGTCTGGGCTTCCTGACCGTCCGGGATCTTTGCTCGCGTCCATCAACTACTTCGGCACGGTTGATCTCATTTTGGGGCTAAAAGCAGCACTGCAGGCAAGTGGTGCGGCCTCAGTCGTGGCCATCAGTTCGAACTCGACCACCATTCAGCCAGGCGTTCCAATGGCCGTCGTCGACGCGTGTCTGCGTCACGACGAGGCCCTTGCTCGCTCAACCGCTGACGCAGCATCGTCGCTTGCGTCCTACCCGGCAACCAAAACTGCCATTGCTTGGTGGATTCGTTCACAGGCAGTTGATCCTTCGTGGGTCGATCATGGGGCGCACTTGAACGCCCTTGCCCCTGGAATGATTGAAACCGCCATGGTGGCGGAAGGTCGAGCCGACCCCACCATTGGGAAGTTCTTCGACCTCCTCCCCATTCCGAGAGGGCGAACCGGTCGACCTGAAGAGGTCGCGGCCTTGATTGCACTGCTCTGCAGCCCGCTCGGACGCAACTTTGTGGGCTCAATTCTCTCGATCGATGGCGGGACCGATGCACTGCTTCGCACCCGTGACTGGCCGAAGCCCATGAGTACCGCTTGACGAGACAGATTGTCCGAGACGCCCGAGAGGACTCTCGATGGAACGTCAGTTGTGCGGCACCAGGTTGTCATCAGTGATGACCCTCTGTTGCTCCGATCCATCAACCACCAGTTGAATGGCGAACCCATCAACAGCCGACAGCGCTTCATATGCATCGACGTGGGGCTTATTCGTTCCCTGCCACTTCGCCTTAGCCCGACGCTTCATGGTTGGAATGTCGGGAGCGACGACAAAGACCACCTCGTGGTCTTCTCCCATTCGCCCCTTCTCCGGAGTGCCACCGAGGTAGACGGCGTAGAGCTGGTCGGTTGTGGCCGTCACGTTCACTTCACGGTTCTCATCCATCAAGAAGACCTTATGGCTCAACAATGGCAAACGTTGGCGTTGGCGTGTCGAGGAGAAGGAGAATTTCGAAGAGGTGGCCAAGTTCGCCTTCAACGACAACAGTGCCTGCTTCAATTTCCTCGAGCAAATTCGCTGCGCCGCGGAGTGCTCGGCCGAGGAGATCGGTCGAGCAGGTGAGCGTCACGGTCGCCCGAGGGTCGAGGCGGCCTCTGTAGGCGTGGAGGACACTGTGGATGACCTCCAACGTGAAGGGGTCATCATTCGTGAAGTTGAAGCCAACGAGCCTTCTCACCCCGGCAGCTCGAGTGCCATTGAGTCGAACGGCCAGGACATCAAACAGTTGATCGATCGACAGGGAACCTGCCATTGCTTGACCGGTTGCATTGGTCGAAGGCTCGGGAGGCCCTTCAATGAGTTCACGTGCTCCAGAGAGATAGAAGTTGCGCCACACGCCGTTCTCCGACACGTAGGCAAGCTGCTCAAAGGTCTTGGCCAAGAGGTCTCTTGCTTGACGATTGGTTGGCTCAGCAAACACGAGGTGGCTGACGAGTTCGGCTACCCAACGAAGATCACCGGCGTCATAGGCGGCAGCTGCTTGAGCCAGTAAGGCCTCAGGCCCACCGGCCAAAGCCACGTAGCGCTTGCCTTGCTCAACGGGAGGATGAGGGTTGAGATGTGCTGGATTGGCGTCGAAGTACCCGAGGTAGAAGTTGTAGACCGCCTTCGAGTTGTGACTGACGGAGCCGTAGTAGCCACGGTTGCACCAATGCGCTCCCAAGTCTTCCGGCCACTCGAGCTCCTCGGCGATTTCGTTCATCGTCGCGCCGGAGTTGGCTAAGCGGAGCGTCTGGTCGTGGAGAAATTTGTAGGCATCTCGTTGGGCTTCGAGGAAACTTCGCACCGCCGCGTTGCCCCAGGTTGGCCAGTGGTGTTGGGCAAAGCAGACCTCCGCCCCGCCAAAGAGGTCCAAGGTCACGTTGAGGTAGTGGACCCAGGCCTTGGCGTCTCTCGTCTTTGCGCCACGCAAGGTGTACAGATTGTGGAGCACGTGACAGGCGTCTTCGGCTGAACACAGCGCCTTCCACTCGGGTAAGTAGAAGAGCAGTTCCGCTGGCGCTTCTGTTTCAGGAGCAAGTAGGAACGTGAACTGCACACCATCGATGACGACGTCCTCAACT
Organism: uncultured Actinomycetes bacterium; assembly: GCA_903918025.1. Classification (GTDB taxonomy): domain Bacteria; phylum Actinomycetota; class Acidimicrobiia; order Acidimicrobiales; family RAAP-2; genus CAIQEU01. Next base: position 12,833 of record CAIXCS010000033.1, on the reverse strand, counting down.
GGCTCGGTGATCTCAACCGTTGGTGGAATGAGATTCACTTGCCCGGTCGAGGTAGTGAGTCCGAGCCCATTGGACAACAGACCTCGCGGTCCTACCGGGATGGTGTTGCCGTACATGTACTGCGCCCGGCGCCCCATGGCGATCCCTGCGAGGACGGACTCCGCGACTGCCGCAGCCATAAATCCGACTGGCGCGTAGATCGGCACGGACTTGTTGGCGACTTCGTCGTCGGTGAGGACACCCATCACGCCACCAAAGTGATCAGGATGGGAGTGGGTATAGATGACGGCGACGACGGGTCGGTCACCTCGGTGTGCGCGGTAGAGCTCAAGCGCAGTCCGAGCAGCCTCGGCCGAGATGAGTGGGTCGACCACGATGATGCCGTTGTCAGACTCAATGAAGTCAATGTTGGAAATGTCGGCGGTACGAACTTGATAGATCGGTCCTTCAACATGGAAGAGGCCACCAATTGCCAGGAGTTCGGTCTGCCGCCAAAGCGACGGATTTGCCTCATCTGGTCGTGGCCCGGAAACGAGGTCAACAAACCGCTGCTGATCCCAAATCACCCGACCATTGGCGTTCTCAATCACCCCGTCATTTGGAAGCGGTGCCAAGAGTCCTCTCGCTGCATCGGCAAAATCTTGCCGATCACTGAAGTTCAGCGCATCGAGAACGCTTGCGTTCTTGGCAATGGTGGCGGCGGTTGGGGGACCTGGGATCCACTTCTCTGATTGGTCAGTCGTCATGACGCGTCCTGTGGTTGGTAGTACGAGTTGATCGGGTGTCCACGGGCCGCAAGCACATCATCCAAGGTTGGCAACGCCTTCTGTCCGTTTCGGAGGGCCAAGTAGGTCGCTTCGGCATTGTTCTTGTACACAAGGTCCGCATCTGAAGCCTCAGGATTGATCCACAACGCGCAAATGAGTACCAGGTCGTCAATCTCTGCTCTAGGGACAAGTCCTTCGGCGACTGCACGAAGCACGCCCTGTGCAACTCCAGCCTGTCCCGCACCCCACAAGAGATGCTGGTGACGAGGGGTTGCCGTCGTTGCTTTAGAAACAATCAACGTCGGCGGCTTGACCGCCATGTTTGGTTGCAGGCAGGCAACAAACGAGGCATGTCCCTCACTTGGGGTTGCGAGCGCGGTCATCCATGCCGTGCCAACCGGGCCGCCTCGACTCCCGAGGATCGTATTGACGTGAGCAGCATTAACCCCTTCACCAACACAAGCTTCTCCGATATGACTCACAGGGAACTCCATTCGAGTGGTGGATTGGAACGTGGCTCGGTGCGACCGTACCGGGTCTGACGAAGGGCGGTGGACCCCATTCGACCCTCCACGGTGTCATAGGCAAGCAGGCCAACGTGGCGAAGCCGGCTTCCCTCAATTGGGCTGACACGGTGGAGAGAATTTGGTCCCTCAAAAATCAAGAGGGTTCCCGGCGTCATCTCAAGGACGAGCACATTCTCCTGGTCCCCGCCCAGAATGTTGGCGACGTCATCGAAATGCTCATCCTGTGCGGTCCGAGTATTGGGAACGACTTCAAAGTCGCCACCGGCAAGGGCACTTTGGATCGCCAAACTCACCACGAAGTCCGTCTGGTCGTAATGCCATTGCAACTCGTCACCTTCGGCCATGACTGCCAGGTTGAGCGCACCAAAGGGATCGCCATAGGGGAAGAGCGGCCCTACATCGACGATCGCCGCAATGAACGAGGTCAGGGCAGACGTCTCATAGAGCTGACGGAGTGGCGAGAACGTTGGAATGGCATCGTAGGGAAGTGCTCGAACCGCGTAGGGCATCACGGTGCCAAGAGGGTGGTTGGCTGCAACGGTCGTATCTGGAGCTGCCAAGTAGGCCGTTCCTCTGCCTGAAGAACGATACGCATGCGGTGGACCCTCTTCAGCATCGGCAACAAGTGCGGCCACGCCCTCAGGGGTGACAAAGCCTGGAAGTTCGGCGTAGCCATGTACCGAAAGTTGCTTTTTCGCTGCGGCGACGACAGCGTTGAACTTCTCGCTTCCTGGTTCGTGAATTGGATACTGATCAAGTTGAAGGAAGCGCTCGGGGAAGTCCACGGGCAAACGATAGGTCGGAGCCGACCAACACGCAGGGGGTTGAGCCCGTTCCCTAGGCTGCCCACATGGCCCGGCTCTTCGTCGACACCACTCCCCTTAAGCGGTCAAGAGAATTCCGACTGCTCTTCATTGGGTTTCTCGTCTCGACCGTAGGCAATCAACTCACCTTGGTCGCCATTCCGTGGCAGGTGTATCACGAGACCCGTTCGTCCTTCCAAGTCGGGCTCATCTCCGCAGCGCAACTCCTGCCACTCATCTGTGGCTCCCTGCTCGGCGGCTCAGTTGGCGACCACTTGGACCGGAGAAAGATCATGCTCTGGACCTCCATCGCACTCTCAACGACCAGCGCACTGCTGGCGATCAACGCGTGGGTCTTCAGTTCAAATCTCGCCATCCTCTACGGCATTGCCATGGTCGCGGCATTTCTCGCTGGGTTCTCCAATCCCTCGCGCACCGCAGCGATTCCGATCTTGGTTGAGGGAGAGCACCTTCAAGCTGCGCTCGCGTTCAACCAGATCGTCTTGCAGTTCGGTGGGGTCATTGGACCAGTGATTGGAGCAGCATCAATTGCGCTCATTGGCATTCCAATGACCTATGCCTTCGATGCGTTCAGTTTCTCGGCTGTGGTTGTCACCTCACTGATGTTGAAGCCAATTCCTCCGGCTCCTGGAGCGATGCGACCTGGCCTCAAGTCCATTGTCGAGGGCTTTAGCTTTCTGCGAGGCAAGCCCATCTTGCAGGGCGTGTATTTGGTTGACCTCAACGCCATGGTCTTCGGTCTCCCAAGAGCGCTCTTTCCCGCCATGGCCATCACCGTTTTTCATGGGGGGCCTGGCGTCTTGGGACTCTTGACCGCGGCCCCCGGCATTGGAGCCTTCTTGGGCGCAATCACCACCGGCTGGCTGGTCAAGGTTCGCCGACGAGGACGTGCCATCTCGATTGCCGTCGCAGTTTGGGGAGCTGCAATGGTTGGTTTCGGTCTCACGAAGAGCCTCATCCTCGCGTTGGTGTTCTTGAGTGTCGCCGGTTGGGCTGACGTGCTTTCGGCGGTGCTCAGAAACACCATCTTGCAAACCTCAATACCCGACCACTTCAGGTCTCGACTCTCGGCAATTCAAATTGCCGTCGTCCAAGGTGGACCGAAGTTGGGAGATCTTGAGTCGGGTGCAGTTGCTGCCCTCAGTTCAACTGCGGTCAGCGTGGTCTCTGGGGGACTGCTCTGCATGCTCGGCGTTGCCCTGCTTGCTCTTCGGCGACCGCAGTTCTACGCCGAACAGGCGCCGGAACTCGCTCCTTGAGCGCGCGTCGAACCCCCGAATGCCAAGCCTGCTCGGCTAGGTTGAGCGAGTGACTGAGCTCCGACTCGAAGACTACAAACCAACCTTTCGGCCAGATATTCAAGCTCTTCGAGCACTCGCCGTCCTGCTGGTGGTGCTCTTCCACGCCAGTATCCCTGGGATCCACGGTGGCTATCTTGGCGTGGACGTCTTCTTCGTTATCTCGGGATTTGTCATCACCGGCGTCTTGCTGCATGAGCGCGTTGCGACGAACGGCACGTCAATTCTTGACTTCTATGGTCGCCGAATCCGTCGCATTCTCCCTGCGGCAACGGTCACCATCATCCTCACCATTTTTGCCACCTACCACTGGCTGGCATTCATCTCGGGTGACAAGGTTGCCAACGATGCAAAGTGGGTCACGGCGTTTCTCGGAAACTTCCACTTTGCTTGGGAGGGAACGCAGTACTTCGGGGCCTCGGATCCGCCGTCAACGCTGACCCAGTTCTGGTCACTTGCGGTCGAAGAACAGTTCTACCTTGTCTGGCCACTGTTGTTCCTTGGACTCGCCGCTCTCCTCCCGAAGCGATTCGCTCGGACCAGTCTCCTCACGGGACTTGGCACCATCATCGCCGGATCGCTGTTCTTCAGCGTGGTCCAAACCTCAAGCAATCCCGTTCAGGCCTTCTACTCACCCTTCACGCGGGCCTGGGAGCTTGGTCTCGGAGCACTCCTAGCGGTGCTCACCCCCGTGTTGAAGGACAAAGCACCAAAGCTTGGTGTCTGGTTTGGTGTCGCTGGATGTGCCGTCATTGGCGTCTGCACGTGGATGTACACAAGTCAGACGGCCTCGTCGTCGTGGCCAGGCTGGCGTGCGGTGGTTCCCGTCGCAGCGACGGGCCTCGTTATTGCTGGTGGGACCCTTCGACAGAGTTCAGGATTTGGCTTCGTCACCAACTTTCGAGTCATCCAATGGTTCGGAGCAATTTCCTTCTCCCTCTACCTCGTGCACTATCCAATTATCCAGATCGCCGTCCAGCACGGCTTTGGCCAAACCTTGTCGACCTGGACGAACGTGGAACTCGTTGCACTCTCGGTCGCGGTTGCCGCTATCTCGTTCTACGCGATCGAACAACCGTTCCGGAAATTCAAATTCTTCATCAACCACCGTTGGGCGACGTATGTCCTCGGAGCCTTGCTCATCGGCGCCAGTTACGCCGCGATCTACTGGCACCTCCACAACAATGGTGCGATCTAAGTAAGAGCTGCCGGCTGCTCAGAGCAGCGTGTTCTTCAGATCGTCCCCGAAGAGGTGCGAAGCGTCGCCCGAACCGCTTCTGCTGCCAATTGTCCGCAGGCCGCATCAATGTCAACGCCACGAGTGCGGCGGACCGTCGCATTAACGCCAAGCTCGATGAGGTCCGCCGCAAAGTCCCTGACCGCCTGCGCTGAACTTCCCCTCACGAGGTAACCCGGCGTTGGATTGAGCGGAATGAGATTCACGTGAGCCCGCAATGGCCTCACGAATGCTGCAAGTTCTCTGGCGGCTTGCTCGGTGTCATTGACGCCATCAATGAGCGCCCACTCAACACTCAGCCGTCGGCCAGTCGTCTCGACGTACTCCTCACAGGCAGAGAAGAGATCGGCCAAGGGATATCTGGCATTCATTGGCACGAGCGAAGTCCGCGTGGCGTCGTTGGCTGCATGGAGTGACACAGCCAAGTTCACCGGCAGGTCTGCTGCAGTGAGCTTCTTGATTCCAGGAATAATGCCGACGGTCGAAACGGTGAGACGTCTCGCCGAGAGACCAAGGTCATCGTGAAGACGATGAATGGCAGTCCACAGTCGGTCGAAGTTGGCCAGAGGCTCGCCCATCCCCATGAACACGACATTGGAGAGTCGGCGGGGTAGTGCTGCTCTCGCCGCGACAATGAATTGCTCAACAATCTCCCCGGCAGTCAAATTTCTCGTGAAGCCGGCCTGTCCTGTCGCACAGAAGGTGCAGCCCATCGCACATCCCGCCTGACTGCTGAGACATGCGGTCACCCGGTCGTCATAGGCCATGAGGACCGTTTCTACATTGGCACCGTCAGCAAGACGAAAGACCCACTTCGTCGTCTCACCATCATCGGCCAACCGCTTGGTGACTTCCTGGAGCGCCAAGGGGAGTTGTTCATCGAGTCGAGCCCGAAGCGCTCTTGGCAACGTGGTGACGGAATGCACCTCGGAGAGATCGCCATAGAGGCCGTGCCAAACCTGATCAATGCGGTAGCGAGGTTCTCCGCTCAGAAGTTCCGTCAGCTCCTCCTTGGTCACGTCGTAACGGGTTGGCACCCCTTCAGGCTAGGGCTCAATGGACCGGCGACGCGAGGGGTCTCGTCGCTCACCTACGCTTAGTCGGTCGTGGGCCAAAGGGCCCGACCTTCGAAGGGAGCATTCCAATGGAACTCAGCCACACCTCCGCCATCGTCACCGGTGGCGCTTCAGGCCTCGGTGAAGCAACTGCCCGCGCACTCGCAGCTCGTGGCGCGTCGGTCGTCATTGCCGATCTCAAGGCCGAAACCGGCGAAGCACTTGCCAAGGAAATTGGCGGCGTATTCGTCCAGTGTGACGTCACCAACACCGACCAGATCATCGCCGCCATTGAGGCTGCGCTGAAGCTTGGACCGCTCAAGAGCGTCGTCAACTCCGCTGGTCTCGGTTGGGCAACCCGCACCATTGGCAAGGACGGGGAGTACGCCTCGGCGCACGACCTCGACATCTACCGCAAGATCATTGAGGTCAACCTCGTTGGTACCTTCAACGTCTGCCGCCTCGCCGCCACCAAGATGAGCCTCAACGAGCCAGACGAGTTCGGAGAGCGTGGAGCAATCGTCAACGTCGCTTCTGTTGCGGCCGAAGACGGTCAAATCGGTCAGGTTGCATACTCATCATCAAAGGGTGGCGTTGTCGGCCTCACCCTTCCGCTTGCCCGTGACCTCTCGGCCGTTGGTATCCGTGTCAACACCATCCTTCCTGGACTCATTGACACCCCGATCTACGGCACCGGCGAAGCGTCAGAGGCCTTCAAGGCAAAGCTCGGCACTGGCGTCTTGTTCCCGAAGCGTCTTGGCCGCAGCGACGAGTTCGGCTCGTTGGCCGTTGAGTTGCTGTCGAACAGCTACATGAACGCAGAGACCGTGCGCCTCGACGCCGGTATCCGGATGCAGCCGAAGTGAGCAGTCGCTCAGGCACTGCCTGAGCATCGTGGAAATTTGCGACAACACCCCGCCAATCTTCGGCGGGGTGTTGTGCATTCCAGGCTTCCTCCGGAATCGTTCGAGCAACGTGAGTTAGAGAAGCGAGGGAATGACCGCCTCAATGAGGCTTGGGCCGGGTTCAGCCAGAGCCCGTCGAAGTTGTTCAGAGAACGCTTCCGCCGTCTCGGCTCTTGATGCCCCAACCCCAAAGCCCTTCGCCAAGGACACGAAATCCATCGTTGGGTCCGTTAAGTCCAACATGGCCCGAGCTCGAGGACCGGGAACACCAGCGCCAACTTGATCGAGTTCCATGTTGAGCACGGCGTAGGACCGATTCGCCAAGATGATGGTCGTGACGTTGAGGCCTTCACGCGCCATGGTCCAAAGTGCCTGCGCGGTGTAAAGCGCACTCCCATCAGCTTGCAGGGCAATGACCGGTCGGTCTGGTGCAGCAATGGCCGCACCGAGGGCAACGGGAAGACCTTGCCCGATGGCTCCTCCGGTGAGACTCAGCCAATCGTGTTGAGGTGCGCCAGCCGTTGAGCCTTTGACGAAGATCCCACCCGTATTGCCTTCGTCGGAGACAATTGCTCCCTCCGGCAAGAGATGGCCGATCGCCTGGGCAACTCCCGAGGCATTGAGTGCCCCGGTTGGCAAGTCCGGTCGGCCTGTCTCTGCACGAGATGACGTGTCCTCTCCCGAGTCAATGAGGGACGACAAGGCTTCTAGGGCGGCAAGCAGGTCATCTCCCTGTTTGGAGACCTGATGAACGACGCAGTCGGTCGGAATGAGCTCACTCATCTTGTTGGGATAGGCAAAGAATGAAACTGGTGAACTGGCATCGACCAGCACGAGATGTTGAAGACCACTTAACTGCGCGACGGCAAAGTCGCCTAAGTAGGAAATCTGTTCGACAGTGGGTTGTCCAGCTCCCCGCTCAAGGCGAGCTGGGAAGGTCTCACACAAAAGGCGCGCTCCAGATCGGGCGGCAAGTGCTGCGACCAATTGAAATGCCTTCCCGTGACAGGCACGTCCGCCAATGAGGAACGCTGTGCGCCCGCGTCCTCGAAGGGCAGCGCCGGCAGCTTCGATCGGTGCTTCGTCAGGTCGATTGCCACTTCCTCGTTGTGTCGTGCCAACCAAAGGTTGTGCAACCACGCCACCCTCGTTCCACGACACATCAGCGGGGATGATCAACGTCGCAACCGATCCGGGTGGCCCATAGGCGGCGTCGACTGCATCGAGCACGTCGCCACTCAACCCTTCGGTCGTCGCTGCAGACCGGACAAAGGTGGAGACGTTTCTTGCCAAGGTCTCAATGTCCGATTGCAACGGTGCATCGAGAGGCTGATGGGCAATCGCGTGATCCCCAACCAAATTGACGATGGGGCTTCTCGCTCGACGGGCGTTGTGGAGATTGGCAAGTCCATTGCCGAGGCCAGGGCCGAGATGGAGCAACGTCGCCGCGGGCTTCCCGGTGATCCTGGCGTAGCCGTCGGCCGCACCAGTCGCCACCCCTTCAAACAGCGCCAACACTCCTCGAAGCTTCGGCGCCGTGTCGAGAGCTGCGACGAGGTGCATCTCTGAAGTTCCTGGATTCATGAAGCAGGTATCGACACCCGCTTCAAGAAGCGTCGAAACAACACCTTGTGCACCGTTCATACCTGAACCTCCTGAAGATCATCGAGGGCAAAGATTGCTCCCGGATTGAGAATTGCCTGCGGATCAAAGACTCCTTTGATCGACGCCATGAGCCGCAACTTGGTCGGATCCTCGAATTCAGCCAAGTACTCACGCTTTGCACGTCCGATGCCATGTTCCCCGGAGATTGCTCCTCCGAGTTCGACGCCGATCTTGAACATTGATCGCAACACCTCATGGCGGATGGTTGGGTCTGGCTGGAAGACCGACAAGTGAACATTCCCATCACCGGCATGACCACACCCAAGGATGAGCGATGAGGTGGCACTCGCAAGCTCGGAGACGGCCTCGAGATACTCAGGCATGCAAGCACGAGGGATGACCACATCAACAAGGTCGTCAGCGCCGGCAGCCTTCGAAACCCAGAAGGCGCCTTCTCGCGCATGGATCAGTTCTGCTCCAGCCTTGCCGGGCAGGACATAGACATCGAGCGCACCAAGATCAGCGAGCAGCACGCCCACTTCTTCGAGGTCTTCGTCTACACGGTCGCTTCGGTGATTCTCGAGAACGACGACCAAATACGCAAGAGCCTGTTCACGAATCACGTCGGGGATTGCGAGATCAATTCCGGCCCGCTCGGTGATGGCGCTCATCGTGAAAAAGTCGATGTACTCAACAATGAGCGGCCCGCAACCGCTTCCAACCAGTCTCGGCACGGCTCTCGCTACTTCATGAAGTGTCGTGAACGGCGCGAGCAACGTGCCGTGGTGGATGGCCCGAGGGTGGAGCCGAAGTGTTGCTTCGGTGATGAGCGCCAAGGTCCCTTCGGAACCAACGAACAACTGCGTGAGGTCATACCCGGAGGTTGCTTTGACGAACTTGCCTCCAGTCGAGATCACTTCCCCTGTGCCAAGGACTGCCTCGAGGCCGAGCACATGGTGTCGAGTGACGCCGTATTTGACCGCCCGCATGCCACCGGCATTGGTAGCGATATTGCCACCGAGACTGGCCGACTGTTCTCCTGGAAACACCGGATAAATCAGCTCGGTCTCTCGAAGTGCATCTTCAAGCTCGAAGAGCGTCACTCCTGGTTGGACCACGACCACATGATTCTCGAGGTCAATCTCCAAGATCTGGTTCATTCGCTCGAAGGAAACAACAACTCCGTCCGTTGAGGGAATCGAGGCACCTGACAATCCGGTACCCGAACCTCTTGGAGTCAGTGGAACGCCGAACTCTTGGGCGGCGCGAACAATCGCCGCGACCTCTTCCGTCGTCGATGGACGCACGACGGCGAGTGGGCGGGTAGCGACACCACCGATTGACTCATCGTGACCAACCGCTTCTGGAATGTCGTCGCCAACGTCGATATTGGACGGTCCAACAATTGAGCGGAGCGTTTCGAGGATCACGAAAGGGCCAACCCGAGTACTCGATGGTTCATCGAGCAACACTGTTCGAGTTTCGTGGTCATTCGCCACCTCCTGATCCTGCCGTTTTCACCGTAGCAATGGTGACGAGGAGCAGTGGCCAATGGCAAGACTTGTTACATCCCGTGGGCCATGTTGTCGAAGCGAGCAAATTGCCCGAGCCAGGCAAGCCTCGTTTCGCCAACGGGTCCACTTCGGTGCTTGGCCACAATCACTTCGGCGAGGCCTTGAATTTCAGGCGGTGGATTCTCTTCGTACTCTTCAGCTCGGTAGAGAAACATCACGACGTCGGCGTCTTGTTCCAATGAGCCTGATTCACGAAGGTCTGACAACATTGGTTTCTTGTTCGGCCGAGACTCGAGACTACGAGACAACTGCGAAAGTGCAACAACCGGACACTCGAGTTCACGAGCCAAGATCTTGAGGCCTCGGCTGATCTCGGACACTTCCACCTGGCGGTTCTCGGCCTTGCCTCTTCCAGTCATGAGCTGCAGGTAGTCAACGACGACAAGGGCAAGGTCTCCTTGCTGCTTCTTGAGACGCCGAGCTCGAGCCCGAATGTCCATCACCGTCAACCGAGGATTGTCATCAATGAAGATGGGAGCATTCGACAGTCGCGTCACTCCCCGACTCACCTTCTCCCAGTCATTGTCCTGAAGTTTGCCGGTGCTCATTCGCTGCGCGTCAACTTTTGACTCCGACGCGAGCATGCGCTGAGTCAATTCAAGGTGACTCATTTCAAGGCTGAACATGAGCACGGGGCGACGGAGGGTAATTCCACAGTGTGCGACCATGCCGAGGGCAAAGCTCGTCTTACCCATTCCAGGTCGAGCGCCAACAATCGTGAGACTCGTCTGCTGCAATCCTGCGAGTAACCGGTCGAGATCGGTATAGCCAGTTGCCAGTCCCGTGACCGTGCCATCACGAGCAGCCAGTGCATCAATGCGATCAAGCGAGGGCGTGATCAAGTCCTTGATCTGCTTCATCGAGTCTTCAGCTCGATCTTCGGACACCTCGAGCACCAATTGCTCGGCAAGATCAACCGCGCCGGCAACATCTTCGGGAACGGTGAACGCCAAGTCGGAGATCTCTCCGGCGACGTTGATGAGCCGACGGAGTACGGCGTGTTCCGCAACAATGCGGGCATAGTGCACTGCGTTGGCAGTCGAAGGAACATTGGCTTGGAGTGCCACGAGCACCGATGGGTCGCCAACGAATTCGAGAAGGCCCGACCTCGTGAGTTCGTCGGTGACCGTCACCGCATCAATCGGTTCGCCTCGGTTGTAGAGCGCAACGACAGCTGAGTAGATGTGTCCGTAGCCCGGCTTGTAGAAGCCACTTGCATCGACAATGTCTAAGACCGCAGCAGTTGCATCTGCCGACAGCAGCATTGCTCCAAGCAGCGATTCTTCTGCTTCAAGATTGTGTGGAGGGACCCGGGGACCGTCCTGCTGTGGTCGGGTCCTAGAACGTCGCTGGTCATCAAGGGCGTACACCATTAGGTCTCTACTCTCTCTCTCCATCGCTGTGGAGCGATAGGGGCGCAACATGGGGAATTCCCTCTGTGCAACGGTCGCTCCTTGTGGACAGTCGGTGGACAACGTCACCATCTCTGTGGATGGCAAGAGGAACTTGCTCAGTTCCCCCAAGGGAAACCTGCCAGATGGCTGTCATTTCTCCACAGGAAGCTGCTTTGGGGACAACTTCGCTCCCTCTGTGGAGAACTCGAGCATGAACTCAGGTCAACTCGAGAAGCATGACGGGAATCAGTCGATCGGTCTTCACTTGATACTCGGCATACGGGGGAAAGGCTGCAACGGCACGGTCCCACCAAAGTGCGCGTTCATCACCCGAGATCTCTCGAGCTACCCGATCACTGACTTCGGTGGCATCTCTCAACTCAACGAGTGGGTGTGCGAGCACATTTGCGTACCACTCGGGATTGGTCGGCGCTCCACCCTTCGACGCCACGATTGCGTACACGCCATCGTGTTCCACCCTCATGAGTGGTGACTTCCGGAGCTTGCCAGATTTCGCTCCAACGGTCGTGAGCAGAATGCACGGCATTCCCGTATCAAGCAGCGTCAGTCCCTCGGTTCCGCCCGAAGACTCATAGAGCGCTACCTGGTCTCGGACCCACTCTGACGGACTTGGTTCATACATGCCTTGAAGTGCCATGTCTCCATTGAACCACTCGGAGACGCGACGAAGGGGACGCCAGAAGCGTCCCCTTCGCAACAACAATTTGCCCAGTTAGGCAGCGCCAATGACCTCGACGGTGATGGTCGTCTCGACGTCATGGAACAGCACAACCTGCACTTCATGGCTACCAGTTGCCTTGATGGTCTCTTCGAGCATCAAGTGGTGCCGATCAATGGTCACACCCTTTTGGGCCTGAATGGCATTGATGATCTCATGGGCGGAAATGGAGCCGAACAGTCGACCGTTTCCTCCCGCTCGTGCGGTGATACCAATCACTGCGCCTGCGAGAACACTCGCCTTGGTTTGAGCTGATTCACGGTCGGCTGCATCACGCAGATCACGTGAGCGTCGCATTGCGGCAGCTTGACCGGCAATTCCGTCATTGGCCTCTACGGCAAAGCCGCCAGGAAGCAAGTAGTTGCGGGCATAGCCACCGGCAACCTCAAGGAGGTCACCACGTCGACCAACACCAGGAATGTCGCTACGAAGGAGCACCTTCACTCGGAAACCTCCTCGGGAAGAATTTCTTCAACATGAACGCTTGCGAGTGTTGGCTCTTCGGCGTCACGGCCGCCACCTTCTGAGCGTGGTGGACGATCTCCGCGATCGCCACGGTCGCCACGATCGCCGCGATCACGACCACGACCACCGGAACGCTCAGTAACGGTGCGCTGCGTGTAGGGCAGCAGGATCAATTCACGAGCGGTCTTGATCGCTTCCGCGATGTCACGCTGGTGCTGCTGGCAGTTACCCGAAACGCGACGGCTCCGGATCTTGCCGCGGTCTGACATGTACTTGCGAAGCAGGTGGAGGTCCTTGTAGTCAACCCACACGACCGAGTCCCGGCACATCGAGCACGGCTTCTTCTTGACCCTGCGGCCATTGTCCTTTGGCGCACGCTTTGGCGGTGCTGCCTTGAAATTATTACGTCCCATCTAGAAAGGCTCCTCATCGAAGTTGTTGTT
>CAIXCS010000032.1 GCA_903918025.1 uncultured Actinomycetes bacterium | reverse complement strand
TCGGACTTGGAGCATTTGCTGCTGCATCGGCAGTTCGCACGTTGACCCTTACGGTCAGGACCGGACGCCGACAGGGTTCGAGTTGGGCGCGAGCGGTGAGCGGCCCAACCGCAGGGGGCATGGTGGTCCACCTTGGGGTCATTGTCCTTGCACTCGGCATCGCCGCGTCCTCGGCGTTCGTGCAGCGCACTGAACTCGTGCTCCTGCCAGGCCAGGTGAAGCACTTTGATGGTCACCAGTTCGAGTTTCTCGGCCTGCATGACTTCAAAGACAGCGTCAAGAGCGGTACCGAGGTGCTGGTGAAGGTCGACCATGGTGGCACGTTTCGGCCTGCCGTTTCGAGTTACTTCGGTCGCCCAGTGCCTTCGATCGGAACTCCTGCAATTGATTCATCGTTTCGTGGCGACGTGTATCTCACCTTCGATGCCGTAGGCGGAACGGGAGCCCAATCTGGTCCTCAGCTGATACCGAACTTGCCGAATGGTGCCGTTGCGCTTGGCATCGTGGTCGAACCGCTCATTGGATGGATCTGGGTGGGTGGCTTGATCGTCGGAATTGGTGGGTTGCTGGCTGTTGCACCTCGGCGAAAGCGTCGTGAGGACCTCGGTGGATCTGAGCGTTCAACTCCTCAAGGTGCTGGTCCACTGATGGACACGGTGCAGCCATGACCGAGCACGAGCGTCGTGTTCGTCATCCAATTCGCTGGGTGGCTGGTGGCCTCGCGCTCCTCACCTGCGCGTTTGCGGTGGTCGCAGCAACTCGACCGAATTTCGAAGCGTCGGTTGAAGCAAGTCCACTCATTGGCAAGACTGCACCGCCTTTTGTGACAACGACGCTCGAGGGAGCACCGGTTGCTCTGAGTGAGCACCTCCATCGAACGGTCATCGTGAATTTCTTTGCGAGTTGGTGTGGACCTTGTCAGAAGGAAGCGCCCGATCTGGTGACGTTTCAGTACGAGGCAAAGGCTGCCGGGCTCTCCGTTGATTTGATCTCGGTCGTATTCAACGATTCAAATGCTGCAGCGCAGCAGTTCGTCCAAACGGTTGGGCTGACGTGGCCGGTTGCGGTTGATCCAGGGGGACGAATCGCCGCGAGCTATGGCGTGACCTCGCCGCCAACAACCGTCGTCATTAGTCCGACCGGCAAGGTATCGCAAGTGCTTCTCGGGCCATCGACACCTGCCCAACTCCTTCGGATAGCTGCACAGGAGGAGGTGACGACACCGTGATGCGAAGAGTGCTCTCTCCGGTGCTTCTCCTGCTTGTCGTTGTCACCACCCTGTTCATTGCCTCTGGCGCGCTCGATGGGACTCCTCCAACGAGAGCTGACCGTGCTGCTCAACTTGAAGCGTCGATCAAGTGTCCGAGTTGTGAGGGCCTCTCGGTCGCGCAGTCCAACGCCCCATCGGCAATTGCCGTGCGCCATGAGATTGAAGCGGCGATCCGCAGTGGCGCATCGAATGAGGAGATCACTGCCTCGCTCATTGCAACGTACGGACCAACGATTTTGCTCGCTCCGCCCAAACATGGACTCACGGCAGTGCTCTGGTTGGCACCCATCGTGGTGGTCGGAGCGAGTGGCGCAGTCTTTCTTGCGCTTGTTCGAAAGCGTCGACGCACGTGAGTTCCGCTGAACGCCGCTGGCAACTCGAAGATGGCATTTCGTCGCTGCGGCGTTCAATTGCAGACGCTGAACTCGAACATGCTGCCGGGGAACTCGAGAGCGATGAATTGGACCGAATCGTTCGTCGCGACTCCGCAAAGCTCATCGACCTCGAAGCTGAACTCGTGCTGCTCGAGCCAGAGCGTGAGCCTGAACCTCAACAACTCGCTGTAGTCGCCGAAGGTCGGCGTGTCTGGAAGCGAAATCTGGGCATTGTGCTGATTGTTGCGGCCGTCGTTGTTGCGCTGCTTGCCTTCACCGGTATTCGGCTGCCAGGTTCGACCGGTACAGGAGGGGCCGTTGTGAACCGCGTCCAGCGCGTTGCCGATCTCACCGCCCAAGGTGAAGCGGCAGCCGCCTCGGGAGATACTGGCGGGGCATTGGCCCTGTTCACCAAGGTCCTCGCACTTGAGCCGACCAATGCCGAGGCACTGGCTGAATCTGGATGGTTGACCTATCAATCAGGCGTTGTTGGCAAGTTGCCTGCCGTCAAGAATGCGGGAGCGCAGTTGGTCTATCGCTCCATCACTCTGGACCCAGGAGCACCGGCCGGACACCTTTACGCAGCCATCATCAAGTCGAATGATGGCGCCTCTCGGTCGACGGTGCTTGCTGAATTGACGGCGTTCGCAGCCGGTCATCCCCAGCAGTGGCTCATCAGTCTCGCCAAGCCATTCCTTGCTTCCTACGGCGTGAATCTCAAGCCGTAGCTCCCTACCGGAGCGCCCGAAGTTCGTCAACCGTTGCAGTAAACCGCTGCCCAAAGTCGGCAACTTCGGTCTCGTCATTCTTCCAAGACACCGAGAGCCGAACTGAATGTTCGACATCAAGTCCCATTGCGAGGAGTACTGGGCTTGGTTCAAAGGTTTCACTCGCGCAGGCAGCTCCCGAATGCGAAGCGACGCCTCGACGATCGAGGCCAACAACGATGGCTTCGCTACTGACGCCTTCGACCTCGAGGCAGACCACGTCGGGAAGGCGTTCACCATGATGGTGTGGACCAATCCGCGTCACACCACCGACCGTCATCGCTGCTTCAACGAGGTTGTTGGTGAGAGCGGCGAGACGAGGTGCTTCACGCGGACGTTCTAGAGCGTTCTCCTCAGCCGCCGCCCCAAATCCCAGCGCAAGCAGGGTTGCTTCGAGCGATGCTCTGCGCCCTCGCTCTTGAGCACCGCCAAGCAAGAGCGGGCGAAGGATGTGGCCCTGAGGCACCGTGATCGCTCCAATGCCTGCGGGACCACCGAGACCTTCACTCGAAAGCAGTATCCACGCCGTCGTCATCCATTCAGCCGGTTCTAGGCGGCCGGCTGCACTTGCATCCACAATGAGCGGAACATCGTGTTTGGCCGCAAGTGCGGCAATCTCCTCAATTGGCTGGATCGTTCCGACTTCCTGGTTTGCCCATTGGCAGCAAAGTGCTGCAGGTGACTGCTCGAGGGCTGCGGAAAGAGCTTCGAGATCAAGGAACCCTTCGGCGTCAATGCTGAGAATCTTTGGTTCTCCAAGAACCTCGGCGGTCGCATGAAAGGTTTCGCGTTCAATTGCCGAGAGGAGAATGGCACCAGTTGATCGCTGCATGATGCTCGACAAGACCGTCCTTGCGCCTTCGGCAAGTCCGGACGTGAAGGCGATTCGGGAGTTTTGGAGCCCGACCGCTTCGGCGACTTGGCTGCGGGCATGCTCGAGATGGGCTCGAACCAGACGGCCTTCTTCATGGTTGCGACCTGGATCAGCGGTGGGGAGATTGAGGGCTTCCGCCATGGCCGCTCTTGCACTTGCACGGAGCGGAACCGCCGAGGCGGCATCGAACTCGATTCGACCCAAGTGCTCAGTAGGCCGTGCGGCAGTCGGCGTCGCCTCGAGCCTTCGATGAGAGCACCACCGGGGTAACGAGGTCACCGCCAGAAAGTTCGTCGAGCAGGCCAGCGACCATTCCTCGGTCAACCGCGCAGAGCACCGGCTGGTGCATTGCGGCTTCCCCGAACGGGCATTGATCGGCAACCAAGGTCAACGTGGTCCCATCATCTTCGGTGTGTGCAGCGAAGCCATGTGAGGTCATGGCTGACGCCACGGATTCCATCGCTGCCTTGATGGAGCGTTGGCCATCAGCTTTCCCCATTGAGCGGGCGAGATCTCGACCATAGGCATCACCGACTTCGGTGGCAATTTTCTCGGCCAAGGATGGTCCAAGCACCTCCAAAGAGCGTTGCAGCAGTCGGACGATGAGGTCTTCACGATGGGTGAGATCCTCAAGACCAAGGTTTTCCGTTGCGCAGTGATACTGCTTTGCGGGGCGCCCGACTTCGCCCGGGCGGTGCATGGTCTCGGCTCGGACGTAGCCGCCATCGACGAGCCGGTCGAGATGGTGACGAGCGGCATTTGGGTGAAGTTGAAAGGCATCTGCCAACTCTGCGACCGTCATACCGGGCTCGGATCGGAGGCGAAGGTAGATCTCTCGACGGGTTGGATCGCCAAATGCAGCAGTGACGGCGGTCACAAAGGTGGTGAAGGTGGCCTTCCCGTCTCCGAGGTCGGGTGCCTCAACGCTCGGTCGTCGTCCGTTTGTGGTGGTCGCCATGGTCACTAGTGTACCGAGGCGGCTCGAAATAGAGCCCTTCACTTAGAGAAAGCTCTCGAATGGACACCAACGACGTCCCGTTGTCCACCACGCTCGGTGCCATCATTGACCCAGAACTAACCCTCCCGATCGGTGATCTTGGCTATCTCCGTGCCCTATCGGTCAAGAAGGGTTCTGCCGAAGTCACCCTTGCGTTTCCGATTGGGGCTTGGCCAACGGCAGACACCGTGACTGGTGAGGTTCGAACACTCTTGACCCAACTGGGGTATCCAGGGTCCATTGTCCTTCAGGCAACCATGACCGATGACGAGAGGTTGGCACTTCGTCATGCGCTTCGCGCGCAGATGGAGGATGAGCACGAGGGTCACCACCACAATGACGCCTCTCCCAAGATCTTGAAAGCCGATTCACCGACCCGCATTCTTGGTATCTCCTCGGGTAAGGGCGGAGTCGGGAAGTCTTCTGTCACGGTCAACCTTGCAATTGCATTGTCGAAGTTGGGCAAGAACGTGGCGATCCTCGATGCAGACGTCTACGGATTCTCCATTCCAAAGATGCTTGGCTGTGATCACGACCCGGTGGTACTCGCCGACATGGTGATTCCAACATCGACCCACGGGGTGAGATGTCTCTCGATGGGGTTCTTCGTGCCAGAAGACCAACCGGTTATTTGGCGAGGACCAATGCTGCACAAGACCATTGAGCAGTTCTTTGGTGACGCGTTTTGGGGGCCGGTCGACTTTCTCCTGATTGACATGCCACCAGGAACCGGGGACGTGGCGCTCACCCTGAGTCAGATTGTCCCGAAGGTGGAAATCTACGTGGTGACGACGCCTCAGGCCGCGGCCCAGCGGGTCGCTCAGCGTTCGGCCTATGCGGCACGCAAACTCAAGCTTTCGGTTCGAGGCGTGATTGAGAACATGAGCTTCTTTACCGGCGATGACGGAACGCGCTACGAACTCTTCGGGGCGGGTGGCGGTCAGACCTTGGCCGAGGATCTCGGCATTCCATTGCTCGCCCAGATTCCTCTCGTACCCGCGCTTCGCTCGGGCGGAGATGAGGGGATGCCAATTACCGTTGTCGATTCCACCTGTGACGCATCCGTTGCTTTCAACCAGTTGGCGACGAAAATCGTGGCGCAAGGTCCAGCACGGGTCTATCGCCAAGAACTCAAACTCAGCTAAGCGAGCGCACGGCTCGAAGGAACCAAGGCAGCGAATCGCTCCAAGCCTCCGTTGACGATGCGTGACGCCGGCTAGTCAGTGATGCTCTTCGGCAACCTCGAGGGATTCCAACCCAGCAAGCTGACGGCGGTTCGAAAGGCGAATCGATCCGTCATCCCAGCGACGTAATTCACCGACGCGGTGATTGCTGCGGACTCACCCGCTTGGAGGCCTCCTGCGGCAATCACATCGGGGATGAGATTTGGACTATCGCTGAAGTGCTCGACCAGTGCCCGAAGTACTTCCACCACTGCGTTTGCCTGTGCCTTGGCAGCATCTCGGAGATAGATCTGTTCGTAGTTGTGTTGACGAAATGCCGCAAGCGCTTCTGCGGTCTCCGGATCCATTCCAATTTGACCTGAGTCAAGTGACGTGGCGACAACCGCCTGGACGAAGGTTCCAAGTTGGCTTGATCGAGTCACTCCGCAACGTTCGGTCACCAAGGCTGGAAGTTGTCCTGGTGCAACAATCCCGGCGCCAACTGCATCTTCGAAATCGTGGCAGACGTAGGCAATTCGGTCGGCCCACGACACCACTTCGCCTTCGGGGGTCGACGGAGCGGGCCGCGACCACGAGTGGTTGCGAATACCGTCCAGGGTCTCAACACACAGGTTGAGGGGAGCGAGCGTGACGTCGGCTCCCCACTGGGCGTGATTGAACCCGCCCGCGACATACGGGTCGAGAGCGTCCTCGCTGGCGTGGCCGCCAGGGCCATGGCCACAGTCATGGCCGAGTGCGATGGCTTCGGTGAGTGCCACATTGAGGGCGAGGGCCCGGGCAATACCCGTTGCTACTTGGGCGACTTCCAACGCGTGAGTAAGGCGAGTCCGCTGATGGTCTTCTGGGTAGACAAAAACTTGAGTTTTTCCTGCAAGGCGACGAAAGGCGGCTGCATGGAGAATTCGGTCACGGTCACGTTCAAAGCACGTGCGCCACTCGTCGGGCTCTTCTTCTGAAGCCCTGTTGCCATGGGCACTTGATGGTGTGGCACCAATTGCGAGGAGCTGCCCTTCAGCCAGAATCCGTCGATCTCGATCATTGGCGAGAGGCTGAAAGACTGCCGAAGAGTCTACGTGAGCGACGCGAATCTCTGGGCTCGGGGCGTAGCCACCCATGGTGGATGCCCAGGTTTTCCCTCGTTCGGTAAGACCTTCTTCAAGGTTCTTGTCGCTCATGACCACCAGTCTGCCCCAGCCCTGTAACTTGGGAACGCCCAGACAGGGCAGAGAGTGGAGGACAACTCGTGGACGTTCGCATCGGAATCTCGCAGACGCCGAAGGAGTTGGAAGTCGAACTCGGAGACGAGATCCTTCGCGAGGACGTACTGGCACAGGTCACCGCAGAACTCGCCGGCGATGGGGTGCTGACGTTGACCGACAAACGAGGCAAGACCATCGTCGTACCGGTTGCCAAGGTTGCCTACGTTGAAGTCGGAGCATCGACTGAGGGTCGCCGAGTCGGCTTCGGCAACTCCTGAGTCTCGTGCCGGTTCGTAGGTCCTCGAGCGCAAACGTGGACGACTGACCAGTGCTCGACTACCACCTGCACCTCTGGCCACACTCAAAGCGTGAGACGCCGATGGTCTTGGACCAACTCGCGGCGTACTGCGAACGAGCCCAAGAGAAGGGTGTCGTCGAGATCGCGCTGACCGAACATCTCCACCGCTTCACCCAACTCGACGCGGTCGTGGGGAAGTTCTGGGAAGGGGCTCCGAACGAAGCCCATCTCGAGGCCTCGATGGCCTCCTACTTTGATCACCATGTTCAAGCCGACCTCGATGCGTACGTAGAACTCTGCCTCGAAGCCAAGCGGCAGGGACTACCCGTCGTCATGGGAATGGAAGTGGATTACTACCGAGGGCAGATGGATGGAGTTTCGGAGCTTCTCGCTCAGTACCCCTTTGACGTGTTGCTCGGGTCCATCCACTGGATTGGTATCTGGCAGTTCGATGATGTCGACGGTCAGATAGCTATGGACGAATGGAAGACCAGGGATGTTGATGCCTGTTGGGACGCCTACACCGAGGCGCTTGAGGAACTGGCCGCGACAAAGAGTTGTGACGTATTGGCGCACCCGGATCTGGTCAAGGTCGCTGGCTATCGCCCTGGCGCACCCACTGAATGGTGGGACCGGATCGCCGAAGCAGCATCGACTTCGAACATGGCGGCCGAAGTTTCTTCCGCTGGTTGGCGGAAACCCGCGAACGAGCTCTACCCGGCACCCGGCCTTCTCGAGCGGTTCGTTGCGAAGGGTGTGCCACTCACGACGGCGTCGGACGCCCATCGCCTCGAACATGTTGCGGATCGCGCTGACGATCTCCACGCGATACTGACCGCCGCTGGAGTGACGGAACTTCAGGGGTATCTCGAGCGAACGCCACACGCTGTTCAACTGCGTCCCGCGATTGGGAACGACGCGTAATGGCAACGCTGGCCGAATTAGTAACACTTCGGACCGACCTCAACCCAACCGAAATTGATCATCTTCAGCGACTCTTGGGTTCTTGGTCACTCATGTCGGACTTGTCGTTTTCCGATTTACTGTTGCTCGCTCCCGTCGCGATTGCGGCTGATTCGTCAACCGGCTTCGTGATTGTTGGGCAGATCCGACCGAACAACTGTCCGACGCGTCTCTCGGTTGACCTCGTCGGCCAGACGCTTGAGTACAACGTGCTTGAGGGGGCTTCGACTCACGGTCGGTCGGAGTCGTGGTTTCTCCATCATGAGGTCTTCTCTCCCTCGCTTCGGATTGAGTCATTTCCCGTCCGCTTTGAGGGAAATGAAATTGCCAAGGTGCTTCGCCTCACTGGGGGTCATCAGCACACGGTCTCGCTCTACGAGCAGCTCTATGCCGATGCCTACAACCGACTCAGCCGCATGGTGGTGGAAGGGGTGTTTCCCTTCGCCGAAGCCGACGTCTACGTCGAAGGCAGTCCCAGAGTCGGCGATGGCGTCATCGTCGTTGACGAGGCGACTCAGGTTGAATTTGCCTCTCCCAATGCAGTGAATGCGCTGCATCGCCTTGGGATTTTCTCGCCACCAGAGGGCCGATACCTCGTTGATTTGAGCGATGAGCTCGTCGTGGTTGCGAAGTCACTCGAAGTGGTCGAGCCCCTTGTCGCCGAAGTTGGTCGACGATCTGAGGTTGCGGTGTTACTTCAGGCAATCCCCCTGGTCGCGAGTGGGGAAGTCACCGGTGCAATCGTGCTCATTCGAGACGTGACCGATGTGCGGCGACTCGACCGCTTGGTTCTGTCGAAAGATACGGCGATTCGCGAGGTGCATCACCGCGTGAAGAACAATCTGCAAACCATCTCTTCGCTGCTCTCTCTCCAAGCCCGTCGAGTCTCAGGATCTGAGGGCAGGTCCGCACTCTTGGAGGCCGAACGGAGAGTTCGATCAATCGCGCTCGTCCACGAAGTCCTGTCACGTGAACCCAATGATCAGGTTCCCTTCGACGACATCGTCACCTCACTCGTCGCGATGGCTCATGACTCCGTCGTGACCGAGCAGTCGGTTGAAATTGTGGTCGAGGGTGACCTTGGTGAGGTCGGTGCAGAAATCGCTACCCCTCTTGCGGTGGCACTCGCGGAATTGCTCCAGAACGCAGTAGAGCATGCGTTTGCTCTTCCTGACGCGGCGGAAGAAGTTGACGGACACTGGGTCATTCGCCACGAAGAGTTGATTGGCCGTGTCCACTTGGGACTTCGTCATGACGATGAGGGAATTGAAGTGGTGATCACGGACAACGGCCGCGGCTTACCAGAAGACTTCTCGATTCAGACAACGACGTCACTTGGACTCTCGATTGTTCGAGATCTCCTTCAAAGCCAACTTGGTGGAACGATCGAGATGCTCAGCACTTCAGCAGAGCTCGGAGGTGGAACCGTGGTTCGCTTCACGGTTCCGCTCAATTCCCCTCAGTGAGTTCCTAGCGGTTGGCGTTTGCTCTCCGTCGAGCGGCAAGCCACTGCTTGCGGATCTTGCGACGCTCCTCTTCCGAAGTGCCGCCCCAGACTCCACACTCTTGATTCGTGGCTAACGCGAACTCAAGGCAAGGCTCAGTGACTTCACACTGTCTGCAGAGTCGCTTCGCTGACTCAATTTGATCGACAGCGATTCCTGTCGCCCCGATCGGAAAGAACATGTCCGCCGTCGTGTTTCGACACGCAGCAGCATCTCGCCAGTCGTCCGCATCCCAGTCAATCGACCGGTTCCAGATCAGCGCCATTGGGTTCTTCCCCTCACACTCGATGTCACATGCACCCCGCCCTCGTTTGGAGCCGGTGGAGCTGTGCGGACGCAACCTTACGCACTTGTGCATCCGCGCACAAGCCAAGACCTTTTTGGAAACAAATCGGATGTAAGCCGAACTTGCCAAGGGTTTTGGGCATTGTTGCGCGACGATGGTCAAGGACAATCAGGGGAGACACTGTGACCGCGATCTATGCCCACCGAGGGTGCACACTCAATGCCTTGGAGAACACCCTTGAAGCATTTACCGCTGCGGTGGAGCTTGGATGTGATGGCGTTGAACTTGATGTCCATCGCACGAGCGACGGAGCAATTGTGGTGCATCACGATGCGCAGTTGGCAGACGGACGAGCAATCACGGACACACTCTGCGCCGATCTTCCGCCACTCGTACCGACGCTCGAAGAGGTCCTCGAGGTGCTCGGCAACCTCGGCTGCAACGTGGAGTTGAAGGTCGACCCTCAAGATCCAGGTTTTGATCCGACTGACGCATTCGCTGCCGCAGTCCTCGGTGTGGTGGAGCAAGCCGGAGCGACGAGCCGCGTGATCTACTCAAGCTTTCACCGACCCACCATCGAGCGCGTCGTAGCGCTTGATCCAGGAGTTGCGGTCGGATGGCTCCTCAATCCGGGCATGGATCTCGCTGAAGTCGTTCCCTCGGCGCGAGATGCTGGATTCAGTGCCATTCATCCCTTTGTTTGGTCGGTGACGAGGGAAGCACTGGATCTGGCGCATGCCGCCGGTCTCGAGATCAACACCTGGACGGTGAATGGTCCTGATGATCTCAAACTCATGGTTGAGCTCGGCGTTGACTGCATCATCACCGATCGTCCCGACTGGGGTCTGTTGGCCGTCAAGATGGAGTCTTTCGGCCCCTGATTCCGGGGGCGGATTGACCCTCCTCGCGACGCTCTAAGATGCTCGCCATGAACGTTGTCGTCTGTGTGAAGCAAATTCCCGATCCAGCCGCCCCGCAGTCGCTCGAGGCATCTACCAACACGCTCAATCGCTCGGGCAAGTTGATTATGGATGACTCCGATGCCTATGGCGTCGAGATGGCCCTGCAGCTGGTTGACAAAGCCGGTGGCGGAGAAGTCACGCTCGTGTCCATGGCCGCGAATGGCGAAGTTTCTGGCCTTCGAACCGCTCTTGCGATGGGTGCCGCAAAGGCAATTCTCATCTCAGACGAGGCGCTGAAGGGTACCGATGCGCTCGGGACGGCCAAAGTGCTCGCAGCAGCAATCAAGCGCACGCAGTTCGATCTCATCCTTGCGGCAACTGAGTCTTCTGATGGCTACACCGGAACGACACCAGTCCAGCTCGCAGAGTTGCTCGACCTCCCGTCGATCACCTTTGCCAAGTCGGTGACCATTGACGGTTCGACCGTCAAGGTGGACCGCCAAACTGAAGCGGGCTACGACGAGGTCACCTCGCCCCTTCCGGCTGTCGTGACCGTGACCGCCGGTGTGGTGGAGCCGCGCTACCCGTCGTTCAAGGGCATCATGGCTGCGAAGTCAAAGCCGGTTGACCAGGTCACCGTTGCGGACCTCGGCCTTACCCCTTCGGACGTTGGCGCCTCAGGCTCCGGTCAGACCATCACGAAGGTCGTTGACGCGGAGACCCGCGCCTCCGGTGAAATTGTCGTTGATGAAGGTGATGGCGCAGAGCGCATCGTGACCTTCCTTGAGGGCCTGAAGCTCATCTAATCCTGGCCTCGAGCCAATCAAGAAATCCATCCACTCCGCAGTAACTGCTTGAAGGAGCACTCTGAAATGGCGATCGACAAGATTCTGGTCCTCGTAGAGCTCACCGAGTCCGGCCCGACGGCCACCTCGCTCGAACTCCTCACTGCCGCCCGTGGCCTCGCCACGACGGTCGAAGCTGCCTCCTGGGGTCCAGGAGTCGCGGCGGCAGCCGCCACCGTTGGTGAGTATGGCGCAACGACGCTGCACGACATTGGCGACCTTGGTGGGGCACTTCCCGGAGTCCCTGTTGCAGGTGCGCTTGTCTCGGTGCTGAGTGCGAGCGGTGCCAGTGCGCTCCTCATTCCAACGTCGTATGACGGACGGGATATCGCAGGGCGTTTGTCGGCAAAACTCAATGTTCCTGTCCTCACCAACGTGACCGGACTCAACAACGAAGACGGACTTTCGACCGAGCACCCGATCTTCGGTGGAACCCAGATTGTCCACGCCAAGTTCACCGGCACAGGCGTCGGCATCTACGTCATTCGAGCCAAGTCCTTCACCGCTGAGCCGGCAGGTGGCGCCGCCGCAGCCGTTGTCGCTGCGGCCGCTCCAGAAGCTGGGAACACGGGGACTGCGACAATTGTCGCCCGCCATGTTGAAGAGCGTTCTGGGCCGAAGTTGGACGAGGCAGCCGTTGTGGTTTCTGGTGGTCGTGGTCTCGGATCAGCCGAAAACTACGCGTGGATTAATGACCTTGCCAAGTTGCTCAACGGTGCCGCTGGAGCGAGTCGAGCGATTGTGGACGCTGGATGGGTCCCCTACAGCCACCAAGTTGGACAGACTGGAAAGACCGTCAAGCCGACCGTCTACCTTGCTTGCGGTATCTCCGGTGCGACGCAGCACCTCGTTGGCATGAAGGG
>CAIXCS010000031.1 GCA_903918025.1 uncultured Actinomycetes bacterium | reverse complement strand
GTGGGAACGAGGAAACCCCGAAGGATGTGAACCGCTCATCACCTGGAGCGCGGCAAGTGATTGAGTGAAGCAACGAGCGGAACGGCGATCCACCCTTCTTTCAGAGCAACGAGGTGGTCCTCAGATGGAATCTCTTCAACGAGGCCAGTCGCTACGGCTCGGGCGACAAGGCTCGCAATCAATGAATCGAGAGCGTCGTCACTCTGAAGACAAAGGTCGACATGACTCGTTGAAATCTCCAGCCAGCCACTGGTCTCCGTCAGCACTTGCTCCACCAGTTGACGGCGATTCGAGAGGTTCTCCTTGGATTTGTAGCCCCTCGATGGCAGTCCCCACTGCCGCAAAGCAGCAGCTGGGTACACTTCAACAACAGTTCCGGATCCATCTCGGGGGAATTGCATTGGCAGACGAGAGAGCAGGGAGGCGGCCCGCATTGCAGGTAATGCAATTCGGTCAGCCGAGACCGAGAGGGACGGTGCCATTCCTAGGTCTTTCCACAACCAAATGTCGGTGCGCCGCAGCCGAAACTGCACGTTGTCCTGATGTTCGTATTCCTCGGGCCAGGATCCGCCATTGGAATAGTCA
This sequence comes from uncultured Actinomycetes bacterium, assembly GCA_903918025.1. Lineage (GTDB taxonomy): Bacteria > Actinomycetota > Acidimicrobiia > Acidimicrobiales > RAAP-2 > CAIQEU01. Next base: position 987 of record CAIXCS010000031.1, on the reverse strand, counting down.
AAGACGGCCCGAGTGAACTCAACGGGCCAGCCGAGCGGGACGTCGATACCCAATTTGTCGACGCTCCCAATGAGCGAGGCAATGGCCCCATCAGCGATATTGAGGTCCAACTCAATGACCTCGGCCTTGGAAGGGGACCACTCGAAGAGGCATGCAGCCGTCTTTGCATCTTGCGATGAGAGGTCGACCCCAGCCGTAAGCACAGTGATCGGAGCGTAGGTGAAGGGATCACTGTGTGCCTGATTGACCCAAAGTGGTTACGAAGTGAACAGTGATAACGAAGGGTTGAGTTGGATTAGGCAACTGCCGCGGCAAACGAGGTGTAGAGATCCGCAGGGAGTTTCGTATCCAGCTTCCAAGTGATTCCGATTGGGCGGTCGCCTTCATGCCGAACATATTTGGCAGTGCCTAAGCACCAGTAGGCCCTGCTGCTGACGTTTAGCCGAGAAAAGAGGAGAATCTGGCTACGCAGGGCTTCGTGATGGAGGTATCGCTGCCCTGTCGCGCTTGCTTGAGAAGTCACTGACTGGCTTTCCCAGTGAATGAGGTCCGAGCTAAGCGCGTAGTCGCGGTATCGCGTCGTTGGAGAAAATGAATCGGACGTCTTATCCAACGTGAAGGCAAAGACGTCTACAGGCACGTTTGGGAGCCACAGGACACCCTCTTGCCATGTTGGTGCACGAAGGCCATCGGAGTCACCAAGCGCAGCCAAAATCTCTCTCCGGGTATAGCGAGCATGGATTCTTAGTGGAATATCTGCGTCCATTCCAAGCTCTAAGTCGAGGTGACTGATTCTGTTAGGAAGGACCTCGAGTAGATCCAACATCTCGTCCCTCACTCGGGGGTGTTGCCAAATTTGTTGCGCACCCTCGTTGAGTGAAGCTGAACGTGGGAGACTCGAAAGCGAACCGAAGAGCATGCGTGCAAATCGGCGATCTCGCTCCGTGAGTAGTTCCAGATTCGGAACAGAAGCGCTCATCAAAAGAC
>CAIXCS010000030.1 GCA_903918025.1 uncultured Actinomycetes bacterium | reverse complement strand
CGTCGAAGGCAAGGTGGTGGTGCTCAAGGCAAACCCGGTCAACGACTACCTCATTCCGCATTGGTCAAAGGCTCTGGCCCCGCTCATTGAGGCTGGGTTCTTGGCTGTGGTTGATGGTGGAGCCCAGGTTGGAGCGTTCCTTTGCGACCACCCACTCATTGATGAAATTCACGTCACTGGTTCGGACAAGACGTACGACGCGATTGTGTTTGGCGTCGGGGAAGATGGTGCTGCCCGAAAGGCAGCAGACCAGCCACTTCGGTCAAAGCCAGTGTCGGCTGAACTCGGCAGCGTGTCGCCAGTGATTGTGGTGCCAGGTACGTGGTCGAAGAAGGAGCTTCGCTACCAGGCGGAGCACGTGGCGACGATGTTGACCAACAATGCAGGCTTTAACTGCCTTACTCCTCGCGTGGTCATTACCCACGAGGGTTGGGCACAGCGGGGAGCCTTCATGGACGAAGTCGAATCCGTCTTGGCGGGCATTCCGACTCGGAAGGCCTACTACCCAGGAGCCGCAGACCGATTCGGCGCCTTTGTCGCGGCCCATCCAGAAGCTGACCGTATTGGCTCCGCCGCCGATGGGGCGCTTCCGTGGACGGTGATTCGCAACGTTGATGCCGAGGCGACGGGGGATATCTGCCTCAATGTCGAGGCATTCTGTTCACTCACCTCTGAATGCGCCCTTCCCGCACCGACGACACAGGCGTTCATTACTGAGGCGGTTCGATTCGCCAACGACGTGGTGTGGGGGTCGCTGTCAGCAACCGTGCTCTGCCACCCAACCCAGTTGAGTGACAAGGTCATTGGCCCAGCAGTGGAACAAGGTATTGCTGACCTTCGCTACGGGGGTATTGGACTCAATCTCTTCCACGGTCTCGTCTTTGCACTCTCGACACCAACCTGGGGTGCCTATCCGGGGCATGCTCGAAATGACATTCAGTCCGGCTGTGGGGTTGTTGGCAATGCCTACATGTTGGAAGGGGTTCAGAAGTCCGTCATTCGCGGTCCTTGGATGCAGAAGCCAAAGCCCGTGTGGTTCTCAACTCACCCGAACAGTTCGAAGGTAATGAAGCGACTTCTCGCCTATCAGGCAGCGCCGTCGGTCAAGACCATGGTGAAGGTGCTTGCAGCTGCGATCAAGCCCTAGGGCGTTACCCGCAGGTCTGACGGAGTGCATTGCCAAGAACCGTCAGGCCGTCGTGCAACTGGTCATCAGTGATCGCCAGCGGTGGCAGGAGTCGAAGCACATTGCCGTAGGTCCCACAGGTCAAGACGATCACGCCTTCGGCATTGCATGCCGCTGCAGCCGCTTTTGCTGCTGCAGGGTTTGGCTCCTTGGATCCCGGCTGGATGAGCTCTACCGCGATCATCGCCCCGCGACCCCGGACGTCTCCAATGCCAGGAAGATCTTCGGACAATGTCCGCAGGATCGAGGTCATTGCCTTTCCGAGCGACGCAGCACGACCAGCCAGGTCGTCACGCTCCATCACCGAGATCGTTGCCAACGCAGCTGCGGTTGCGACGGGATTACCCCCATAGGTTCCGCCAAGGCCACCTTCGTGGATGGCATTCATGAGGTCAACACGACCCGTTACCGCTGCCAGCGGCATGCCGCCGGCAATACCTTTGGCCGTCGTGACGAGGTCTGCGGTTACGCCTTCGTGCTCGAGTGCGAACCAGTTGCCGGTCCGGCAGAAGCCCGACTGGATTTCATCGGCAATGAACAACACCTCATTGGCCGTGCACCATGCCGAAAGAGCAGGGAGGAACCCAGGCGCAGGCACAATGAAGCCACCTTCACCTTGGATGGGCTCAATGAGCACCGCAGCCAAGTTTGACGCCCCGATCTGAGATTCAAGGACGGAGATTGCGGCAGCGGCAGCTTCAGCACCAGAGAGACCGTCACGATACGGATACGACATCGGCGCGCGGTAGACCTCCGGGGCGAATGGACCGAAACGGTGTTTGTACGGCATTGACTTGGCGGTGAGCGCCATGGTCAGGTTCGTTCGACCGTGGTAGGCGTGGTCAAACACCGCAATTGCCTGCTTGCCTGTTGCTGACCGAGCAATTTTGACCGCGTTCTCGACTGCTTCGGCCCCGGAATTGAACAGTGCCGACCGTGCCTCTCCAGTCACTGGCACGAGGTTGTTCAGCGCCTCGCAGACGGCGACATAGCCCTCATAGGGCGTGACCATGAAGCAGGTGTGAAGGAACGAGGCAGCTTGCTCGCTTATTGCTGCAGTGACTTCCGGAACGGCATGCCCAATCGAGGCAACGGCGATTCCCGAACCAAGGTCGAGCAAGGCATTGCCGTCAACATCAACCAGGATCGCTCCGCTCGCCCGGTCAATGAAGACCGGAAAGCCCTTCGAGACCCCACCGGCGACAGCTCCGGTTCTCCTTGTCAGGAGCTCTTGGGACTTTGGTCCGGGAAGTTCCGTCAGAAGAGTCCTGCGGGTTGGGATGGCTTCGTCGCGTTTCATGGTGTCTCCGCTCATTGGCTACGTCGATGCTACGTCGAATCATCAAAAGGTGAACAGGGCGAATCCGATGTTCCAATGAACGCCAGTACTCCGTCGAAATGGGGTCAAGATTCAAAAGGAAGGTGAGCAAGCAACGCTGGTGAAGATCTTGAAGAGGTTGGAACAGAACAAAGCCCCGACCTCTCCGTTGAGAAATCGGGGCTCTGCTGCAGTGGAAACGCCAGAGAGGCGTTTCCCTTCTGGCGGAAGAGGTGGGATTTGAACCCACGGAACCCGTAGGTTCAACGGTTTTCGAGACCGTCCGATTCGGCCGCTCTCGCACTCTTCCGTTGAGTAGTTTACCGCCTTTGCAACATTGGACAACAGCGGAGGTGCGGTGAGGCCGTTAGCGTTTGACCGAAGTGAGCCATGAGGCAACTTTCATGAACGAAGCGTGGAGCCAATGAAGCGTGGTCAAACAAGGTGACGAAGCGAGCGAGGATTGTCCTTCGATTGAGTGCCATCTGGGCGGTATGGGTGTGGGGGGTCCTCATACGCAACATGCTCATTGACCACACCCACGGGTGGTCGTTTCGAGCAGTGCATCTCGTCCTTGCCGCGATCTCCCTCGGTTTCGCCGGGGCAACCTGGAGAATTGCCGGACGCTCGTCCTCTGACTGGCCACAGGCCTGAGCGTTAGCCGCGCCGAGCTGCGAAGAAACTCGTGAGCAGTTCTGCACCTTCGCTTGCAAGCACGCCGGGTACCACCATGACGGAATGGTTGAGTCTGGGGTCAGCACCGAAGTTATAGAGCGATCCAAACGCTCCAGCCTTCGGATCGTCCGCGCCAAAGATGACGGTTTCGACCCTTGCAAGGAGGATGGCACCAGCACACATTGCACAAGGTTCCAAGGTGACCACGAGTGTTGTCCCGTCCAGGCGAGAGGTCCCGAAAAGTGACGCGGCCTGACGCAGCGCTAGGACCTCCGCATGGGCAGTCGGGTCATGGTCAACCTCGCGACGATTGTGCGCACGAGCGACGATTTCGCCATCCCTCAAGAGTACGGCACCAATGGGGACATCCTCGTGAAGAGGAGCGAGTCGAGCTTCACCGAGTGCTTCACGCATTGCGGCGACGTGCTCCGAATTGTTCAACACCTGAAGGGCTCCAAACTCATAGGAACGTTGGACGGCTACGCGGGGTCACTTCGGCCAACGACAACGGCGGGGTTGCCGGCGACAATCTCTCCGGCTCCTACGTTCTTCGTCACGACGGCATTTGCCCCAATGACGGCACCATTGCCAATCGTGATATCGCCAATGACCTTGGCTCCCGGGTAGATCACAACGTCATCGCCAACGACAGGATATGCCGTGCCATCCTGAGTTCCAATGGTGACTTGATGGAAGATCTTGCAGTTTGAACCAATGATCGAGCCAGGTCCGATGACAATGCCATTGCCGTGGATGAAGACGGTTCCTTCTCCGATCACCGCACCATGGTCAAGTTCAATTCCAGAGAGGAGTTTTCCAAGTTGAAGCAAGACCACGGCAATTCCAGCGTGTCCTGCCTCGTCCATTCGGCGCGACAAGCGGTAGAGCCGAAGGGCGTGCCACTGCGTCGCAAACAAGGAGGTCAACACTGTTGGCTGACCGCTGCTTGAAGAATCGACATGGGCTCATCGTAGGCTGCCCATGTGGAGCAACCCCTTGATCCTGCCGATGAAGTCGGACGTGATGATGCCGGGGTGTTTAGCGACCAACTCGAAGGTTGGCTGACGGCTGAAGGGCCGAAAACGATTGGAAGTCTGAGTGAGGTGTTTGCCGAGAAGGCATTCGCCGTCACGATCCTCATGCTGATGTTCCTTCCCGCCCTTCCGTTGCCGACTGGCGGGATCTCTCATGTGGTTGAAGTGATCACGGTGTTGTTGGCATTTGAGCTCATGGTGGGCCGGCGCACCTTGTGGATGCCGAGCAAATTCGCCCGTCGCAATTTGGGTCAAGCAACGACCGGGAAAGCAGTCCCGTTCATGGTGCGCCGCATTCGATTCTTCGAGCGGTACTCCAGGCCTCGAGGCGCAGCGTTGTACTCGAATCGGCTCTTCTTGAGTTTCACCGGGGTACTCGTGGCAATTCTTGCGATTGGTGCAGCACTTGCTCCGCCATTTTCGGGGCTCGATACGCTGCCCTCTCTTGGCGTCGTGGTCATCGCGCTCTCAATCATTCTCGAGGATCTTGCGATCTACCTCGTTGGTGTGCTCATTGGGGCGGGTGGACTGCTGTTGACGTGGACGCTTGGTTCGGTGATCTTTAGCTTCCTCAAGGGACTCTTTCACTGAACCTCCCAATTCCAGACGAGAGGTTGGCCGCTCAGTGCCAGCAATCACAACCTAGGGTTGGAGCGTTGGGTAGTCCCGACTCGAGGGCCGTATGGAAGGCCGAAAGTGATTGAGCGACGTTGAACGGATCTAGGGAATCGCTGCTCATTTCGACGTTGGTGGAATTGGCGGACAATCTTGTCGACCGATATGACGTGATTGAAGTCCTGACCTTGCTCAGTGACCGCTGCGTTCAAGTCATTGATGTTGCCGCTGCGGGGGTCATGTTGGCCCAACCTGACGGTGTCTTACAGTTCGTTGCGTCGTCCAATGAGTCAATGCGGATTCTGGAACTCTTTCAGGTGCAAGAGCACGAGGGTCCATGCATGGAGGTCTTCACCAATGGTTCGGCGCTCGTCAATTACAACCTCGATGCTGCAAGTGATCGGTGGCCAAACTTCACCCCAAAGGCTCTCGCCCAAGGTGTCCAATCGGTTCACTGCCTCCCAATGAGGTTGCGGGGAATGACGATCGGGGGGCTCAATCTCTTCCAGACCGAGCGGAGGGAACTCAGCGAAAGTGACCATGCAGTGGCTCAGGGTTTGGCGGATATTGCCACCATTGCAATCCTCCAACACCGGACCTCCACCGACGCAAAGGCGCTCACTGATCAACTCGGCGGAGCACTCGAGAGTCGAATCGTGATTGAGCAGGCAAAGGGGCTCTTCGGATTTGAAGGGGGTTCCCGTCTCTGATTTTTGACGAACGTGACTCTCTCCTGTTCGTGCGGGCAAACTCTCGGCATGGATACTCATAATCAAAGCGATGAGGACGAACAGGGTTCAGTTGAACGTGGCAGCCCTCGCGGCCAAAGCCAGCTTGAGATCATGAATCTGTTGCTCGGCACTGAAGACGTTTGCGTCATTGGAGTTGAGCAGAAGCACTCCTCCAACAGGGTCCACGTTGAAACTTTGAGTGATGAGGTGCCGTGCCCTCACTGCGGGGCTTTTGGTGAACCAATTGGTCGCTTTGAACGCGACATTGTTGAACCTGAGCTGTTCTTTGACAAAAAGGTGATCTTCGTCTGGCATGTCAGGCGCTCAAGATGTCAAGACCCCGTGTGCGAAGTCACGACCTATGACGACACGTTGCCCGCTATTGGCTCAGCCAGTTATTCAAATCGAGGGAAGCAGTGACCAGTCGGGCTTGCCCGCATAAAGCAGTGCCCTCACTCGGTAGTTCGTGAAACTGGTGAAACCGAATGCCACTCGTTTCACGCGTTT
>CAIXCS010000029.1 GCA_903918025.1 uncultured Actinomycetes bacterium | reverse complement strand
CCGAACCAACGTGACGGTTCGTGAGCGTGATGCCAGTCGAGTTCCCATTGGGGAGAATCGGCAGAACCGCTGAGGTGTCAGTTGGGTACTTCGAAGCGCAGTCGAATGCACCACTCTTCGTTGGGAGGGCCTGAACCCACTTGGTTCCCTTCAGATGCATGACGATCCCGCAGCTGGCTGAAATGTTCGTCGCTGGGTTCGTTGGGCCCTGAAGACCGCCACCTGTCCATGCCTTCGATCCTGCAAAGTTCGACGACGTGCCGAGGTAGGTAACCATGCACTGGCGAGTCAAGGCAGCACCGCAGGATTTCGCAGCCGTTGCCCACAGCAAGAAAGCGGAAGCAGCCTGCTCACCGATTGCGCTGGCATTTGAAGCTCCAACCATCTTCACGTATTGCTTGACCGCAGGAACCGAACTTGCCTCCATTGGCTCGAAACCAATGCGGGTGTACAAGTTGTCGCCGTACTTGTGGGTGTTCCACTTAGCGAGACTTGGGTCATAGGTTGAGGCCTCAGTCATCATGTACGGGGCGTAGTGGTTCGCTGCGTTGCTGGCCAAGAGGCCCTCCAAGGCACCGTTCGGCGTTGCAGCCCAGTACAGAACCTTCGCTCCGGCATTCTTGAAGTTGTTCGATGCAACAGCGAGCGCAGGTGACGAACTCGTTGAGAGGAATCCAACGTTTTGGTCACAGCCGTAGGTAGCGAAGTCCGACACAGAGGTCTTGTGACCACTGCCGAAACCGCCGCCAACGCCATCGCCAAACTTCCAACCCGCTTGAGTGTAGGAGTACTCGACCTTGATGTCCGAGGACTTCGACGCTCCACCTGGGAGGTCGTCAGTGCGGAAGGTGCAGGCCTTTGCTGTTGAAGCAGCGCCAAACAACTTCGTACCCTCATAGGCCGACGAGGCGGGGTTGTAGTCAGCCGGGTTCGGCATTGGCTGGTACATCTCCCACGCATTCTGCGTATCGGTCGAGGCCGTGAAACCTGGAACCGCTACGAGGTCATGCGCCAAACGGTCGGCTTCACCAGCGCTGTCGAAGGCATAGCCCTCGCCAGCCATCATGAAGTCACCGTTGCTGATCATGTTGTCGACAGCATTCTTCGCATTGAAGATCGCAGCGTCTTGGTAGTCGCCCTTAATCGTGCGGCCATTGATGCCACCTTGGGCATTACACCACGCGATGAGCGCGGTGACGGCCTTGCCCATGTTCTGGTTGGTCTTGTTGTAGCCAGCGTCATCGCCATACCCAAGCTTGATCTGGGTAGCCGAAACGCCAGTGTCGGGGCTGGTCGACTGCGAACCTGATCCGCACGGAGACGCAAGGGTCCCGAACGTCACTGGTGCGGCCGCCGAAGCTGCCCCCGTTGCGATTGCTACTCCACCAGCTGTCATCGACAGCGTGGCGAGAGCCGCCATTGCCTTCATGCGACCGTTGCGCATCTGTACCCCCCCTGAGGTCCTACCGCATCTCTGCAGTAAAACTTGTTCTATCACCTCTCGGGCACCGCGCAACAGTCGAGGTTGATTCCACTCAGTGAGTCTTCAGACGCAAACCTTGCCATTTCTGATTCCGTAACAATTGACGGGTGCCCTTCAAGCCTGCGACGATGCCGACGACGCTTCGTCGGGGGGATGGGGCGACCAAGGAGAATGAGCCATGGCCGTACGGTACGCAGCGAAGTCAGCAGCGCAACTCGCAGAGCGAGCAGAGCAGAAGAAGTCCGTCGACGCGTGGTCAACCATGGTGGTCGCCACCTATGAGACTGATGCCGACATCGTGGCCTCGGTGCTGCCTCGACCCTTAACCCCAAGCGATCAGCCTCTCGTCAAAGTCACCTTCGCATCGGTTGACATTCCTGGCTACGGCTCGTTTGGGGCAGGGAGCTTCTCCGTCCAATGTCGCCATGAGGACACCTTGGGCTACTACTGCCTCGTGATGGTGATGACGACCGAGCAACCAGTCATCAGCGGACGAGAGACCTTCGGTGAGCCGAAGAAGATCGGGCAGGTAAGCGTCAACGTCGATGGCGACCAGGTGACTGCCACCATGGGTCGCATGGGTGTGACTTGGGCTGAGTTCAACGGCACTACCACCACCGAGATCGACAACCCTGCACCAGAGACTCGCACCGACTTCTACTTCAAGCCGCTCCCATCGCCCGATGGCATTGGCCTCGATGGCGACCCATCCCTCGTCTACTGCACTCGAGAAGAGACGACCAAGTGGGCGAAGTCCTGCAGCGGCGTCCTCACGCTGCGTGAGTCTCCGGTCGACCCAGTAGCTGACCTACCAGTGCGTCGACTCCTCGACGTCAGCGTTGGGCTGCGCAACGCCATCCAAAAAGGT
>CAIXCS010000028.1 GCA_903918025.1 uncultured Actinomycetes bacterium | reverse complement strand
CGGGTGTTCATCTCCAAGAACGCAAAGGTTCCATCGTCGTCAACAATGAATTCGACCGTGCCTGCTCCGACATAACCAACCGTTGTGGCGGCGAGTCGAGCGGCGGCGCGGAGGGCCTCCCGAGTTGCTCCATCGAGACCGGGAGCTGGTGACTCTTCCACCACCTTCTGGTGGCGCCGCTGCACTGAACAGTCCCGTTCAAACAGATCAACAACGGTTCCATGGTGATCGCCGAAGACTTGGACCTCAATGTGGCGAGGTGTCTCAAGGAATCGTTCGGCCAAGAGCGTCCCATCACCAAAGGCTGCGACTGCCTCTCGATACGCGGCTTCGACGCCTTCGGCGGCTTCGCTCGGTCCCCGCACGATTCTCATACCTCGTCCGCCACCGCCAGCAGAGGCCTTCACGAGGAGCGGCCAACCTGCGGTTTCTCCGAGTTGGAGGAGATCATCAGCAGTTGTAATCGGCGCTCCATCGAGCACGGGAACCCCCGCTGCCTTCATGACTTCCTTGGACTCAATTTTGGAGCCCATCTGCTCAATCACCTCAGCCGACGGTCCAATGAACGTCATGCCCGCAGCTTCGACTGCTCGGGCGAACGCTGCGTTTTCAGAGAGAAAGCCATATCCCGGGTGAACGCAGTCCGCAGCAACGCTCAAGGCGGCTTCAACGATTCCTTCAATGTTGAGAAAGGTTGACGCCAGATCGGTTCCAGGAAGAAAGACGGTCTCGTGAACAAAGTGGCTCGCATAGGAATCCGGCTCATCTTGCGGGCAAATGATCGCCGTCGACATCCCGAGTGACCGTGCCGTTCGGGCAATCCGAACCGCAATCTCTCCTCGGTTGGCGATCAAGACCTTTTGGAACAGCGGCATCGCTAGAACCGGAAGACGCCGAAACCGCGCCGTCCCTCAACTGGTGCACTGTGGATGGCTGACAGACACATCGAAAGCACCACACGGGTGTCTCGAGGATCGATAATGCCGTCGTCGTAGAGCTTTCCGCTCATAACGAAGGCGTGCTGTTCACGAAGAATCTGTTCCTCGACAACATTGCGTTGAACCGCATCGGCGTCTTCATCAAACTCAAGACCCCTCGAGGTCGCACTTTGACGGGCCACAATCGAGAGCACGCCGGCAAGCTGTTCTGGCCCCATGACCGCGACCTGCGCTCCGGGCCAACTGAACGAGAATCGCGGCCCAAAGGCTCGCCCGCACATCGCGTAGTTCCCTGCCCCATAGGACGAACCCATGATCACGGAGAGATGGGGAACCGTGGAGTTCGCAACGGCGTTCACCATCTTGGCGCCGTCTTTCACCATTCCCGCCTGCTCATACGCCTTGCCAACCATGAAGCCTGTCGTGTTGTGGAGGAACAACAATGGGGTGTCGGTCTGATTGGCCAAAAGGATGAATTCAGCACCCTTCTTTGCCTCATCGTTGAACAGCACGCCGCGAGCATTGGCCAAGATCCCAATCTTGTAGCCATTGAGCACCGCCCATCCCGTCACGAGTGAGGTTCCGTAGTGGGCCTTGTACTCATCAAACTCGGATCCATCGACGAGGCGTGCAATGACCTCTCGAGGATCAAAGGGAACACGGAGGTCGCCCGAGACGATCCCGAGAAGTTCGGCGGAAGAACGACTTGGCGCAGCCACGTCGGCTACTCGTCCGGGACCCTTCTTCTGCCAGCGAAGACTGGCAATGATCTCTCTGCCAATGCGAATCGCATCGTGCTCATCCGTGGCGAAGTAATCGCCAAGTCCCGAGGTCGTTGCGTGCATTCGAGCTCCGCCAAGGGATTCGTCGTCGGATTCCTCACCAGTCGCCATCTTGACGAGCGGAGGACCTCCGAGAAAGACCTTTGCCCCTTTGTCGACCAAGACGGCATAGTCAGACATGCCGGGCACATAGGCACCCCCAGCCGTTGAATTGCCGAACACCAGTGAGACCGTCGGGATGCCAAGTCCCGACAGTCGAGTGAGATCGCGGAACAACTGGCCTGCCGGAAGGAAGAGGTCGGCTTGGGTGGGAAGGTCCGCTCCACCTGACTCCACCAAGTTGATCACGGGCAAACGATTCTCACGTGCGATCTCGAGGGCACGAAGGTGCTTCTTTAAGCCAAAGGGGTTGATCGCACCCCCGCGCACTGTTGGATCGTTTGCGGCAATGACGCACTCGACTCCCGAGACAACGCCAAGACCGGTCACAATCCCGGCGCCAACGGTGAACTCCGATCCATAGGCAGCGAGACTTGAAAACTCAAGAAAGGGTGAACCCTCATCGAGCAGAAGTTCAATCCGTGCGCGCGCTTCGAGTTTGCCTCTCGCCGCATGCCGTTCTCGATAGCGAACTCCTCCGCCATCAAGGGCTAATTGGAGTTGAGCATCAAGATCTGCCAGGTGCTGAAGTTGGACCGCTTCATTCGCGGCGAATTCTGGAGACCCCGTATCAACCGCTGAAGTGAGTTTCGGCACGTTGACTCGATTCACGTGGCGGGTATGGACGTGCCAACCCTACCCCCGACTTCCACGTTTCTCATTGGGAGTCCGCTGCCTTCGGTCAAGATGAGGAGGTGACCGATCCAGACCTTCGCTACTTTCCGGTCGACGGTCGTCCTTGGCGCCTCACCATGGGATTGCGCCCGCTCGACCTCAGGGACTGGCTTGAGCACGACCATCGGCGCGAAGAGGAGATTGCACAGAAGCAGTCATTGCTCGAACTCTCCTATGACTCCGTCGTGGCAGTTCAGGACCAGAGCCACGCTGCTCAACAGGAACTTGCACTGCTGATTGATAACCATCTCGACACCACAGGGCTTTCAAAGGAGCAGCGGAGTAATCAAGAGCTCCCAATTGTTTGGTCAGCTCGTCAAGTTCAAGAAGATCTCTGCATCTTGGAACACGATGGAGCACGATGGCGCCTCACGGCTGCCTGTGTTTGTTTTCCGTCTCGCTGGAACCTCCAAGAGAAAATTGGGAGGACACTCCAGGAGATTCATGGTCCAGTTCCTGG
>CAIXCS010000027.1 GCA_903918025.1 uncultured Actinomycetes bacterium | reverse complement strand
GCCTGATAATGCTCTTCGGCCGGGAGTCCTAGGACTCTTTGACTCAATGATCATGGGCATTGCTGGCTCAGCCCCGGCGTATTCCATCGCTGCGACCACGACCGCTCTGTTCGGAGCCGTCCTCTACGGTGGCCCGGCAGCGCTGCTCTACTGCGGCTTCTTCATGTTCGGCATTGTGTTTGCCTTCAACTACTTGGGTCAGATGGAACCACATGCTGGTGCCTCGTACTCCTGGGTTCGCCGGGCGCTCCACCCAATCCTGGGGTTCATCTCCGGTTGGTCGGTGGTCGTCTCCGCTCTCATCTTCATGGTGATTGCTACGTTCCCGGCTGGATCCAGCGTGCTCAGTCTCTTCTCGGACTCATGGGCGTCGAACAAGACCCTCATCACCATTTTCGGTGCGCTGTTCTTCTTGCTCATGGTTGCCGCGGTGATTGCGGGCGTGACGGTGACCGTGACGGTGCAGATCATCATGTCGTGCATTGAGATTGCTTTCCTGATCCTCTTCGCAGGGCTGGCACTGTTCCATGCACACCACGTGACCTCGTTCTCATGGAGCTGGTTCTCGCCCTCAATCTTCACGCACAAAGGATCGAGCGGATTCGTCGCAGGCGCACTACTCGCCGCCTTTTACTACTGGGGTTGGGACGTCACGGCCAACCTCAATGAGGAGACCAAGGACGCGAAGCGCACCGCTGGTATTGGCGGCCTGCTGGCAGCGGTCGTCGTCTTCTTGCTGTTTGAGGTCTTCACCATCGCCACCAACTTGGTCCTGACCCCAGCAACGCTCACCGATGGCAACAATGCAGCCGACATCCTTCAGGTCCTCGGACAGGCCGTTTGGCACGGATGGGGCGGAAAGCTCATCGTCGTCGGTGTCTTGCTCTCAACCATCGCAACCCTTGAGACGACGCTCATTCAGGTGTCTCGGACGCTCTTCACCATGGGTCGTGACCACACCATGCCTGCCGCACTCGGCACGACGCACAATGTCCGCAAGTCGCCAATCGTTGCGACGGTTGTCGTCACCGTGATCTCCCTCGGTTTGTTCGTTGGGTCGCAGTACATCGGCTCGGTCGCGACGATTCTGAATGACGGTTACTCCGCCATTGGCCTGCAGATCTGCCTCTACTACTCAATGGCCGGCCTATCAGTCGTCATCCTCTATCGCCGTCAATTGTTCAAGTCGGTGAAGAACTTCCTCTTCATGGGACTCTGGCCGCTGCTCGGAGCGATCTTCATGGCGTTCGTCTTCGTCAAGGTGCTTCCAAACCTTGATACGACCACCAAGTGGATCGGTCTCGGCTCTGTAGCGCTTGGCATTATTCCGATCGCGATCTACTGGAAGAAGAGCGACTACTTCAGGGCTCCAAGCAAGGAAGATCGCCACGCGGTGTTAGAAGAGTTCATCCAAGATCTCTAACCAGGCCAGAGGGCACTGCTTGGGTTGCGCCTTCGGTGGCCGAACTCTGTAGGGTGTCGCCATGGATACCTCAACCACTGTCAAAGCCATCGCCGGTCCAATTGGCGACCTCGCCGCTGGGTTCTACTTCTCACCAGAGTCAGTTGCCCGTGCAGAAGCGATCGGCCTTGATGTCGTTTCGCTCTATGGAGCGGGCCGAGGCAGCGTCTTGGGCGACGCAGCGCCGGCAGAGGTCGATGCGATCTTCTACTTCTTCAAGCCCGGAATGATTGCTGGCGTGGTCGAGAAGGGTCGCAGCCTTGCCAGCAATGACGCCATCAGAACTGCACACTTGGCCGCAGCCGATGACTACGCGGAGGCCAAGTTTTCTGGGATTGACTCCTCGACACTCGAGGCATTTGCCAACGCTGCGGCCTCAGTCGCCGCTTCCGCCCCAACCGGCTCATGGCCACTCTTCGATGGTTACCAGGCTGCACCAACGCCGAGCTCAGCAGCCGCACGTGCCTATCGCGGCGCAATCCTGCTTCGGGAACTCCGTGGAGGCGTCCACACTGACGCCGTCAAAGCTGCCGGTCTCTCGGCCGCAACCGCCTGTCAGTTCGACCGAGATGACTTCTATTTCCGGATGCACGGTTTCGGCGACGACGACGTTGTGGAGATGACCCCCGAAGTCGATGCCTTGAAGGCCTCAACCGAAGCCGCAACCGACATGGCAATGGCGAACTTGCTCGAGCACTTGTCGGCAGAACAGCAGCAGGCACTTGTCGAAGGCACTGCTGCGTTCGCCGCCGCTCTGGCGTAAAGCTGATTCTCCTCGTTAGATGCCAGGCGTGAGCGTGTCGAACGCCAAGGCTTCATAGGAACGAAGACGCTCGTAGAGTTCGCGCACTTCTCGGCGTCGTGCCGGGTCATAGGCGAGGTTCGTCAACTCCAACGGATCAGTGTTGTGGTTGTAGAACTCGTGATCTTGATCATCGAAGTCACAGTCGACGCCGAAGCGCTTCGTCCCTTGTGACCGACCCCAGAGTCCAGGACTTGGAATCCCGCCCCCGACGCCGTAGTAGCGGGCGTACTTGGTCGTGCCATCGAAGAACCCTCGGAGGGCGTAGCGAATGGCATTGATGCCATCGGTGTGAGCTGAATCCTGAGCGAAGAGCACGTGATCTCGAACGATTGTTGAAGGGTCCGTGAACGTTGGCGTGAGGTCAACACCTTGCAACGTCGGCTTGCCCTCTTTGTCAGTGACCGTTGACGGATCAATACCTGCAATCGACGCGATCGTCGCGGCCAGGTCGACATGGGTCGACATGGTGCTTGCGACCGATCCCGGCGTGGTCGTGCCAGGGGCGACGATGGTCATAGGGACATGCATGATCTCTTCGTAAACAAAGGGGCCCTTGCTCCGGAGCCCATGGCTTCCGCACATGTCACCGTGGTCTGAGGTGAACAGCACGACGGTGTCCTCTTCGACACCGGAATTCTTCAGTGCCTG
>CAIXCS010000026.1 GCA_903918025.1 uncultured Actinomycetes bacterium | reverse complement strand
TGCACACCGCGGTGATGAGACGAAGCACCGAAGCATCGTTCGGGAAGATCCCAACCACTCTCGTGCGGCGCTTGATCTCGGCGTTGACGCGCTCGAGTGGGTTATTCGACCAGATTTTCGTCCAGTGCTCTCGAGGGAACGTGGCGAAGGCGCAGAGGTCTTCTTTGGCCTCATCGAGCATCTCCGACACGGCCTCGAAGCTTGGACGCAGCTGATCCGAGATCGCATCGAACTGGCCTCGCACTGAGGCATCATCGACTTGGGCAAAGACGGTTCTGATGAGGGCTGCCACGACCTGGCCGTGAGAGCGAGGGACTTTGGCCAGGACATTCCTCATGAAATGCACTCGACACCGTTGCCAGGAGGAACCCACAAGAACCTCACTGATTGCGCCTTTCAGTCCCAAGTGCGCATCAGAGATGACGAGTTCAACCCCGCTGAGGCCCCGTTGTCGCAGTCCCTGGAGGAACTCCACCCAGAACACCTTGTCCTCTGAGTCGCCAACGGAGAGGCCAAGGATCTCCCGGTTTCCGCCCAAGCTCACTCCCATGGCAACAACAACTGCTCGAGACACCACTCGCTTGTTGACACGGGCCTTCACATAGGTGGCGTCTAAGAACACATAGGGGAAGGGGCAGGTGAAGTCTCGAGTGCGAAAGCCTTCGAGCTCGGCGTCCATCTCCTTGCAGATTCGAGACACCTCGGACTTTGAGATCCCCGCGTCAACACCCAAGGCTTGGACCAAGTCATCGACTTTTCGGGTCGAGACACCGTGGACATAAGCCTCCATGACCACTGCATAAAGGGCTTGGTCAATTCGACGTCTGCGTTCCAAGACTGAGGGGAAGAAGCTGCCTTTCCTGAGCTTTGGAATCTTGAGATCAACGTCCCCAGCCTTGGTCGACAACCGACGCTGGCGAGATCCGTTGCGTCTCGTCGTCCTCGTGAGGACCCGCTCGTGGCGCTCTGCGCCAATGGCATCGGTGGCTTCGACATCAATGAGTGCCTGATAGAGGAACGTGACCATCTCCCGCACAAGATCAACATCGGGGCTTTCTGCGATTCGCTCAGCGAGCGTGGACAGGTCAAAATCAAGGTGGGTCATCGGAGCTTCTTTCTTTCGCGTCTTACAAGGGACACGTTGAGAATGCTCCGGTGGCCCGCTTACTTCGCGGACCCCCCAAATGCCACCACTTCAGGGGACGTCAACGCAGGCTCCTTCAGTTTCAACGTGGCATGATCACTTTCTGTAGCGACCAATTTGGTTTTACAACGAACACAGTGCTCAAACCTGAGGCGCAATGGCAGGCGTGTAGAAGCGGGAGGAATTCCGATGACGATGAAATCGCTGAACTCCAAACTATCCGTTTGGTTTTACACACCAGTCCATGGAGCGGATCAGGCCACAGGGGATGACTTCATCTCGACCCGACATGTTGTGTTGGCATTTCGGGTTTCGCAAGATCTCAAAGTTGCGACCTTTTTTGGGGACACCGGAGAAGTTGTCGCCAAGTGGCCCACGGACCAAATCGAGAGGTTGGTGTGGACGGAACTCGAATCTGAGTTACAAGTTGGATCGGTTGCGTGGCGGCAAAAGATGCAAGCCGACTTCCCAAGCGCCTACGAGCCTTGGCTCACTGAGGAGGATGTTCAACTCAGGGCCGAGGTCCATCAGGGTATGGAGGTCTCGAATATGGCTTCAGCAAACGGTCGCGGCGAAGGTGCGATTCGTTCTCGGCTTCTGAAGCTGGGATTGCCTGACTAACCGTGATCCCTGTTAGTCCACATCCTCAGGCTCGTCACTCTTCAACTCTGCAAACTTTGCAGCCATCGTTGGATTGCCCCTGGTGAGCTTCTTGATCGAGAGGTCATCCGCTTTGTTGTTGGCAAGGCGAAGATTGTTCTCCGAGCCAACCAACGCCTCTTTCGTCTTCTGGAGGTGATCGATGGTCTTGTCAATTTCATCGATGGCCGTCTTGAACTTCTTTGATGCCAGTTCATAGTTGCGGGCAAAGCCGGTCTTGAAGGCTTCAAGGTCATCTTCGAAGTTGGTGATGTCTAAGTTTTGCTCGCGCACTCGAGCAAGCTCGGCCTTATACGACAACGAGTTGCGAGCTGCATCCCGCAATATCGTGATCATTGGGATGAAGAACTGAGGTCGGATCACGTACATCTTCGGGAAGCGATGTGAGACATCGACGATCCCGCTGTTGTACAGCTCACTGCCAGGCTCCAGGAGAGAAACTAGGACGGCATACTCGCAGCCCTTCTCGTTTCGGTCCTTGTCCAGCTCCTTCAAAAAGTCCTCGTTCTTCTTCTTGGTGGCTGTCGCATCGCTCTCGTTCTTCATCTCGAACATGATCGAGATGAACTCAGTCTCGGCTTCGTCGGAGTCTCGAAAGATGTAGTCGCCCTTGCTCCCTGACTTCGCATTGTTGTCCTTCTCAAAGTAGGCACCAGGGAAGGCGGTGGCGCGAAGCTTGTTGAACTCAATCTCACAGTGCTGTGAAGTGGACCCCGGAAACTGGACATCGACTTAAGGTCTGAGCACTGATGCATCCTGGAGGTGCTCGTGCAAGGCAAGCGCAACAAGTTCAAGCCGGATTTCAAGGCGAAGGTGGCCCT
>CAIXCS010000025.1 GCA_903918025.1 uncultured Actinomycetes bacterium | reverse complement strand
GAAGTGGTGATGACGCACCTTCGGTTTGGCGAAATGGACGGGGCGCTGCTCTCCGCATCGGCGTTCGCCCAGCCATTTTTTGCTCGCTGGATGGAACCCGAAGCAGCGGGTCGAGCAGCCGAACTTGTCGTTCGGACACTTGTTTCCTATCTTCTCGACCCAGTTCCTTCGTTCAGCCTGGAAGACGAACTCCAGGTTTCTCGGTTTGCCGCACAGTTTCTCCTCCCGGCCATGGTGGTTGCAGTTGACCCGGTGGCCACAACAGCAAAGTCCCGCAGCACCCCTCAATCAGCAAAGAAAGGTCGGTCAACCTCATGACCATTGCCCCTGACCAAAACGAAGAAATGCGGTCGAATCTCGATCTCATTGGTCGAACCGACACCGTTGACTACGAGGCCATCTTCTCGCTCGTTGGCGTCGAAGAAGCCGATGGTATCCACGAGGTCGACAACAATTGCAAGACCGCCTTCACCTGGGATTACCAGAAGGGCGCACGTCCTGCGCTCGACAAGCTCTACGAGAAGTCGAAGAAGGCGCAGTGGAATGGCCAGACAGACTTGCCGTGGGCGACTGACGTCGACGTCGAGAAGCTTGCCACCGATGCCTACAACGAAGACCAAGCTGGATTCTTCAATGCCGACCTCTCGGGAACTGTTGTCGAGAAGTGGGGACAGAAGGAGTGGATCCAGTTCGGGATGGAGAACCAGCGTTGGTCGCTGAGCCAGTTCATGCATGGCGAGCAGGGAGCCCTCATCTGCACCGCCAAAATTGTCGAGACCGTGCCGTGGATTGACGCCAAGTACTACGCCGCCCAGCAGGTTGCTGATGAGGCGCGTCACGTTGAAGTGTTCTCGAAGTACTTGAACGAAAAGCTTGACGGCCACTACCAGATGAACGGTCACCTTGGTCTGTTGCTCGATGACATCATCAATGACTCGAACTGGGACATGACCTACCTCGGCATGCAGGTCATGGTCGAAGGCCTCGCTTTGGCGGCATTCGGGTTTACGCACCAGATGACCAAGGAGCCGCTGCTCAAGCAACTGCTTCGCTACGTGATGGCCGACGAGGCACGCCACGTCGCCTTCGGCATCCTCTCGCTCCAGGAGTACTACGCAGGCCTCTCTGCGGCAGAACTTCGGACGCGACAAGAGTTTGCCTTTGAAGCAGCAGTTCGGATGAATGACCGCTTGGCATCCCAGGAAGTTTGGGAACGCATGGGCGTGCCACAGAAGGATGCCATCAAGCTCTTGACGCAGGCGACTGATCGCAAGGACTTCCAGGTCTTGCTGTTCTCGAAGATTGTTCCGAATTGCAAGAAGCTTGGGCTGCTTGACGCCGGAGATGGCTGGCTTCGCAAGAAGTTCACTGACCTTGGGGCGATTGCGTTTGAAGACTGGCAAGACACCACCTTGGACGAGGACGCCTTGGCCGACTCGTCACCAATGGAGCGTGGACTGATCTAGTCGAGCGTCACCTCGGCGTCTCAGGGCGCACTGGTAGCCTCTGAACCACAATGATCCCTGCTCCTCCTCGTTTCGGCACGGTTGTGACCGCCATGGTCACCCCATTCGACGAGGAGGAGCAGTTAGATCTCGATGCAGCGGTGACGCTGGCAAAGGGACTTCAGGCTTCGGGCACTGAGGGCATTGTTCTCGGCGGAACAACGGGGGAGGGCTCAACCCTCACCGACGACGAGAAACTCGATCTGTTTCGAGCGGTAGCTGAAGCAGTCACGATTCCCGTTTTGGCTGGATCAACCTCAAATGACACGGCGCACTCTGTTGCACTGACTGCAGCAGCCTCAACCCTTGGGGTTGCAGGCATCTTGGCGACCGGCCCGTATTACAACCGACCCTCTCAGCGAGGCATTGCGGCCCATTTCGCCGCGGTGGCGGCGGCAACGACGTTGCCGGTCGTGGCCTACGACATTCCCATTCGGTCTGGGCGCCGGATTCTCCCTGAAACCTACGTTGAGATGACGAATGCTTCGCCGAACCTTTTGGCGATCAAGGACGCTTCGGGTGATCTCATTGCGGCGGCGGAGTCAATCACGAAGTTTGCCGGTCGGCTTGATTGGTACTCGGGCGATGACTCACTGACCTTGGCGTTTGCTGCCCTCGGTGCAGTTGGGGTGATTTCCGTTGCCGCACACTGGGCAGCGCCTGAATTCTCGCAACTCTTTCATGGCGTTCGCACTGGAAATCTCGAAGCAGCTCGTCACGCCAATGCACGACTCTTCGAGTCGTACCGATTTCAAGGAACTG
>CAIXCS010000024.1 GCA_903918025.1 uncultured Actinomycetes bacterium | reverse complement strand
GTGCCGGCCTCTATTGCATGGCGCTTGGCAACTGAACGAGGCCCACAGATTCGAATCTCCGTGGCAGGCTGCATGCGGCACGCCACACGACACGAACAGTCATTGCTGTATGCGTTCGGCAAGTACTGAGGTTGCCCAGAAAAAGTAGACACCTGTTAGTCCGACTCGAGGGTCGGCTGAAAGGATGTCCCTATGGTAGTCACCAGGAGAAAATTCACGCTGGAGTTTCGAACTGAGGCCGCGCATCGCGTCATCGACACCGGCAGAACGGTGCGCGATGTCGCTCGCGAGTTGTCGGTGCTCGAGAACTCACTCAGCAAATGGGTTCGCGACGAGCGTCGACGACTAGAGGCCGTCGCGGGAACCAGCGAAGAGCCGTTGACGCCGGCCGAGCGGTCTGAACTGGTGCGGCTGCGCCGTGAGAACGACGAGATGCAAAAGGATCTCGCCTTCTTGGGAAAAGCAGCCGCGTACTTCGCCTCGAATCCACCAAAGCAGAGAGATTTGCGTAGATGACCGCGGAGTGCGCGAACTTTGAAGTGACCCGCATGGCCCGACTGCTCGAGGTCTCACCCGCTGGCTACTACCGCTGGCGCGAGGCACAGAGCCGAGAACCGCTGCCGAGTGAGCAGCGCCGCGCCGAGCGCGACCAAAAGATCCTCAGTTGCCATAAGGACTCTCGCGGCACCTACGGCGCCCCTCGCCTGACCCAGGACCTGCACGAGCTCGGTGACACCCTGAGCCACAACACGGTCGCTTGCCGCATGCGCGCACTGGGCATTGCGGGCATCAGCCCGCGGACGTTCAAGGTCACGACGGTGCGCGACAGTGACGCCACCTACCCCCGCGACTTGGTGAACCGGAACTTCGCGCCCGAGGGGATCAACCATCTCTGGACGAGCGACCTCACCTACCTGAAGATCGGCGAGGGCGACGTCTACCTCTGCGCGATTCGTGACGAGGGATCGAGCCGGGTGCTCGGCTGGCAGTTGGCCGACCACATGCGCACCGAGATCGTGACCGATTCGCTGAACCAAGCAGTCGCGACGCGCTTCGGTCACGTCCGCGGCACGATCTTTCACGTCGACCGTGGCAGTCAATTTTCGGACCACAAGACCGAAGAACTCTGCGAGAAGTTTCACATTGTGCGCTCCATGGGGGCAACGGGCTCGTGCTACGACCACGCCAGCGCTGAGAGCTTCTGGTCCATCTTCAAGCACGAGTATTTCTACCGGCACGCCTTCACGACGATTGACGAACTCCGAGCCGGGATTGCCGACTACCTCAACTTTTACAACCACCAACGCCGTTGCGCCAAGGCCGGCGGTGTCAGTCCCATCCGTTACGAGTTATCGTTGGCTCGTCTGAACCAAGTTGCTGCATAAACCGTGTCCACTATTTCTGGGCAACCTCATCTCTGAGTTGCGAGTTGTGAAGGGAATATCTATATGAATCGATTGCGACTAGGCGTAGTCATGTTGGCGGTTTCTTGCCTTACCGCAGCATGCGGAGGTACCGAGGCTCACTCATCTAAGTCGGATGCGCCGCTCAAAGCTTCAACGGGGTCGTCGGCGACAGCCGAATCCGACAGGACAACTTCCCCTCAAGCGACAGCGTCCTCCTGGTCGGCATTCCCGACTCAATCACCTGATTCGACGCCGTACCCTACCGAAACCTCTTGCCGGTCTAGTTCGTTCTGCGTGGCTGTGGGATTGACATCTCCGTCGGTATCTCAAACAACTGATTGGTTTGGTCTCATATGGGATGGCACGAGATGGAATCCAATGAAGGTTCTTCCCAGTGTCGCTTCAAATGAAGGCCATAACGTCTCAAGTGCATCTGTTTCGTGCCCAACTACGACCTTCTGTATGACCGTCGGACAATTCAGTGGCGTTAATACCGCCAACGGCTCGTTCGCCAAGACCTGGGATGGAAAGGCGTGGAAGGACGTGTCGCCTTCAGTCGACACTGTCGACTCCCCCTTATATGGATTCGGACTCAAAGGGGTTTCGTGCACGTCATCAGATGACTGCTGGTCAGTAGGTC
>CAIXCS010000023.1 GCA_903918025.1 uncultured Actinomycetes bacterium | reverse complement strand
TGGGCCGATCTCACTGGTGGGCCAACCCACTACACCGGTCAGCAATTCGGCTTTTACCAGCATGGAGGGTTGGCGACCTACATCGATCAGTCCTACCTGGATATGGCCCGGGCAAAGAATGACGCGATCATCGCGGCGTTTACCTCCCAGCATCAGTCGTTCACGACAAGGAGTCAGGGGGTGCTCGTCTACGACCGCCGTGCCGGCTCTGCCCTCCACCTTGGCGACCTCATTGAGGCCGTAGCCGGGCAACCCATCACCACGGCCTGCGATGCAGCGAATGCCTTGAGCGGAAGAACCGGATCTGTTGAGCTCACCGTTGCTCCAGCGAAGATCAATGAGCGAAATGGTGAAGTCAACTTCGGCAC
The DNA here is from genome assembly GCA_903918025.1 of uncultured Actinomycetes bacterium. Taxonomy (GTDB): domain Bacteria; phylum Actinomycetota; class Acidimicrobiia; order Acidimicrobiales; family RAAP-2; genus CAIQEU01. The sequence goes on along the minus strand of CAIXCS010000023.1, from coordinate 17,649 downwards.
GACAAAACAGGTGATGGCACGATCGAACTTTCCTCCGCTATCGGTAGTGCAACCCGATGGAAGTCCATGTCCCGGGGACCCCAAGAATCGACTGGGCATTACGCAACTCGTCGCGACCGTCATCCCGGCCACGATACCGATGGTCACGATTGATTCGAGGGGGATTGGCGGACCGTCAGCAGGACTCGCAATGACACTCTCGATCGCCGATCGATTGTCCGGCGGAGCGATTCTTCGAGGTAGGTCCATTGCTGCCACCGACACGATTGATGCCGAAGGAAACGTTGGCGATGTTGGCGGCGTCGCTCAAAAGACCGTTGCCGTGAGCAACGCGGGTCTCAACGTCTTTCTCGTTCCACGAGAAGAACTCAGCGTCGCAAAGGGAGCGGCTCCAGCTTCGCTCAAGGTGATTGCGGTTTCAACGCTCGACGAGGCCCTGCAGGCTCTTCGACAATTGGAGAACAAGCCGTAGTCAAATAGGCCATCGTTGATGACCTACCGGTCGTAGGCTGGAGCCATGACCGATGAACGCGCCACGATTTCTTCTTCCCGGCTGAGCGCTGCAGACGTGGTTCGCCACTCCTTTGGCGTGGTGAAACGAGGGTTCGATCCTGCAGAGGTTCGATCGTTTCTCGATCTCGTTGCAAAGGAGTTGCAGGGAATCGAGGGGAGGGAATTCGACCTCCGTCGACAAATCGCCGAAGCCGAAGAGCGGGCGAAGCACCCCATTCTCGACGAGGCAACCCTCACCGCCGCTCTTGGGCAATCAAGTGCACAGGTACTCAGGAATGCCTATGAAGAGGCGGCAAAGATTACCGAGCGGGCCGAGCAATCAGCCGCGCAACTTCTTCGGAATGCTCAGCTCCAAGCAGCAGACCTTGAAGTACAAACCGAGTCAACCGTTGGAGGGAGAATTGCCGAGGCGGAACTGCTTGCGGCATCGCTCGAGCAGACCTCAAGGACCCTTGCGCAAAAGACGCTTGAGTCTGCCTCAGCTGATGGCGAGACCTTGATCGCCCATGCTCGCGAACAAGGACGAGCAATGGTTGAGCAAGCACAAGAAGCCCGTCGACGCGTGCTCGAAGACATGGATCGCCGCCGCCGCCGAATGCATGTCCAAATCGAGCAGTTGCGGGCAGCGAGAGACGAGCTTGCTGGGGCAATTGTTGCGGTGCGAAGTTCAGTTGACCGCATTACGGACGAACTCGCCCACTCTGATGAAGACGCTCGACTTGCGGCGGTTGAAGTCGCACGGCGCCAACCCACTCTCGAAGGGTTGAGCGATGCCGAAGTTGCAGCTCTTGCAGGCGATGAGCCCGACGACACGAGCCCACTCGTTGATGAGTTGTTCGCGAAGATTCGAGCATCAGTCGAAGAAGGCGATGAGACCGAGGCAGCGGAGATCGCGGCGACCGAGGCAGCGGAATTGGCTGAGTTGTCGGTGGTCCCTTCTGTGTCGGAACTCCCCACGCTTGAACAGCCAGTTATTCGAAGCAGTAGTGACACGGCGTTCTTGGCCGATCGTGATGCAGCGGTGGCTGAAGGGGTAATGAACCTCACCAAGAGAGTCAAGCGAGCCCTTCAAGATGACCAGAACACCATGCTTGAGCGCCTTCGCTCCGGCAAGGCCACGCCGCAGCAGGTTCTTGGAAGCGAAGTCGAGCAGCGAACTGCGTATGTTGAGTCGACAAGTGACGTATTGAGCGCAATTTCGAGCGCTGGAGCGGCATTCGCTTCCCGGCCTGGGACCTCGACCGTCGTGCTCGATGCATCGTTGTCACTTCGCCTCGCAGAACATATGTCCGCAACGATTGTGACGCTGCTTCGGCGTCACTTGGAAGCCGCAGGGGTCGAGTTAACTCCTGAGTCCCTCGGTGCAGCATTCAAGGAGTGGCGTGGCCCAAGGGTTGAAGGTCTCGTCGTTGATGTGGCGCTGAGTGCCTTTGCTTCCGGTCAGCTTGCGGCAAGCCAGGCAGTAGGAAGTGGCCAACTCACGTGGGTGGCTGCTGGTGGCGAGGAGGCCTGCGCGGAGTGTGTTGCCAATGGCTCCGCAGGGCCGGTGCTGCCAGGAAATGAGTTCGTTTCAGGGCACCGCCATCCTCCGGTGCATGCTGGTTGTCGATGTGCCATTACGTCGACGTCGGTCTGAACCCTCCCTCAGTCCTAGGCTGCGGACGTGACTCCACTCTCTGACATGCCGTCGTCTTCTCCACAGCTTCGATTCGGCAGACGAGGCTGGTTCATTGTCGGTGGAGTTGTGCTGCTCATTGTGCTTGGGTCCCTGCGCACGCTTGCAACAATCTGGACCGATCAAATGTGGTTCAGCGCATCTCGCTTTGGCGATGTTTGGTGGGAATTACTCCGAGTTAAGGCTGGCCTTTTTCTCTTCTTCGGAGCGATCTTCTTCGTAGCGCTGTTCGTCAATCTCTACCTCGCAGACGCAATTGGACGTCGTAAAGGTTTTGTTCCTGACGATGAGGGATTGCAGAGAGTTCAAGAACTCATTCGGCCGCGGGCAACTCGCCTCTACGTGGTGCTTGCCCTTCTCCTCGGTGGGGTGGCCGGAGTTGGAACGATTGGGCAGTGGACGTCGTACTTGGGCTTTGCCCATGGTGCAAATGTCGGGACGAAAGACCCCATGTTTCATCGAGACGTCTCGTTCTACCTGTTCAAGCTGCCGTTCTACGAATTCCTCATCAATTGGTGGGTGGTCAGTCTCGTCATCATCACGGTGATTGTCGTTGCGCACTACTACTTGAATGGTGGGATTCGCACTCGAAGCGAAGGTGGCCGAGTCCGACAACCGGTGAAGGTGCACCTCTCAGTGCTGCTCGCGCTTATTGCGGTTGGAAAGGCTTGCGGGTACTACCTCCAGCCATTGACGCTCCTGTCGAAGCAAGGTGGGTATGTCGAGGGAGCTGGTTACACCGATGTGCATGCTCGCATTCCGGCCATGCACCTTCTCCTGTTCGTCTCGATTGCTGCGGTCGTCATCCTGCTCGTCAATATTCGACAGAAGGGTTGGGCGCTTCCTGCATTGGCGGCCGGACTGTGGGGACTCGTTGCGCTCGTCGTGGGTGTGGCCTATCCAGCGGTTCTCCAGGCAATCAGCGTGACGCCGAACCAGAGTCTCGAGAAGCCCTACATCGCAAGGAACTTGGAAGCCACTCGAACGGCGTATGGCTTGACGAGGATCGCGACAAGTCGCTTTCCTGGCTCGGGCACGCCGACGCCCACTGACGTCGCGACGGCAACTCCTTCGCTCGCGAACACCAGACTTTGGGATCCAAACGCTCAAATTGCCCTGCAAACATTCCAGAACACCCAGTCGCTCCGCTCGTTCTACGCGTTCGACTCGATCGGTCTTGATCGATACACCGTGAATGGTCAACTCACCCCAGCTGATGTTGGTGTTCGTGGGCTCAGCCATGACCTCTCCAATCCAACGTGGGTCAACAGTCATCTCGTCTACACCCATGGCAATGGTGTCGTGCTGGCGGCTGCCAATGCCTCATCTCCCGATGGACACCCCATCTTTGGCGTCTCGGACGTTCCCTCCAAGTCAGCCCATGGCTATCCAACCGTTACCCAACCCGACGTGTACTTCCAGACTGGTCAGTCTGGCTACGTCGTGGCGAATTCGAAGCAGCCCGAGTTGGCCTATCAACTTCCCGGAGGCGTGAATAGTTACCAGAGCTACAAGGGAGACGGTGGCGTTCCGGTCGGCGGCTTTGCTCGCCGTGCAGCCTTGGCCGTTCGACTCGGCGACTGGAACTTCTTGATCTCGGGACAAATCACGCCGAAGTCTCGGGTGATTTTCGTCCGAAATCCGGTGGCCATGGCACAGAAAGCTGCGCCATTCTTGACCATTGACTCCCAGCCCTACGCGGCAGTTGTCGGGGGACGAATCATGTGGATCTTGGATGCGTACACCACCTCGTCGAAATATCCCTACTCCCAAGATGCTGGTTCGCAAAACTTCATCATTCCGTCTGGTTCAGCCCTGCAGAGTGGACTCAACTACGTGCGGAACTCCGTGAAGATCACCGTCGATGCGTACTCAGGAGCGATGACGTACTACGCCTGGGATCCTTCTGACCCGATCTTGAAGGTCTACGCGTCAGCCTTCCCGAAGCTCTTCACGCCGAAGTCCCAGATGTCCACTGAGCTCCTTGCGCACGTGCGGTACCCAAATGACCTGTTCTCGGTGCAATCAGCCGTCTACGGCCGCTACCACATCGTTTCGGCCTCAGGCTTCTACAACGGTGGCGATAACTGGAACCTCAGTCCGACTCCTGGTGTTGGCTCTTACTCCGATGTCGCAGGAGGCAGAGTCCCGAACGCAACGTTCAATGGACAGGTCGACCGGATGGAGCCGCTCTACCAAGTCCAGAGTCGACCGGGTGAATCTGCTCAGCACTTCATGGTGACCGAGACCTACGTTCCGTCCTCGACGGCAAACCAATCGTCAAACCTCACGGCCTTTCTGATGGTGAATTCGGATTCTGGTTCGCACTACGGCGAGATGTCTTCGTACACCATGCCGAGAAATCAGAACGTCACCGGCCCTGATCAGGCGAGCAACACCATGTTGACGAAACCAGTGGTTTCCGAGCAGCTCACGCTTCTTGACCAAAAAGGTTCAACGGTGCTGCTCTCGAACTTGCTCATGTTGCCTGTCGGAAAGTCGATCCTCTACATTCGTCCCGTCTACGTGACGACTGCCAACAACATCCCGTTGATGCGCTACGTCTTGACGGAAATGAACGGACAAGTTGGCTTCGAGTCGTCGCTCAGCGCAGCAGTGAGTGACGTGCTCAACAACCCAGTTCCTGAAATTGGAACTGGCGGAGGCACTGGACCGGTGTCTGCTCAAGTGGCAAGTCTCTTGGCCCAGGCAAATGATGCTTTCGCTGCCGCGCAAGCAGCCCTCAAGAATCAAAATCTTGCTGGGTATCAGAGTTCAATGGCGCAGGTTGGCAAGCTGGTTGATCAAGCTCGACAACTCCTGTCCACCGCGAGCCCAAAGGGGTAACTCCTCACGAATCTCAGGTTGAGTGAAGATGCTAGAGTGATCATCCCAACGCGGGGTGGAGCAGTCTGGTAGCTCGTCGGGCTCATAACCCGAAGGTCGCAGGTTCAAATCCTGCCCCCGCCACCAAGCGATGCCTACCGAAAGTCGGCATCAATGAGTACTGAAGTCCCGGTTCTGAGTTCAGAGCCGGGACTTCATGTTTCAGTGGGCACTTCCGCGTCGCCACCTTCCCGTCCCGGCAAAGCCGTGCGTTCGAGTGACACCCACTCGGCATGCTTCATGCATGGCAACTATTCAACTCACCGGCGATCACGCCGAGATGATGACCACGGTTGATTCATTCATCGGCAATCTTCCTGAGTTGCTTGGAGCGCTCCTCACTGACGGCCGATGCATCGCTGCGATTGCAGAGTTCTCCGATCACCGCTACGTGCAGTTTTGGCTGGACAAGCCGTCGTACTTCGTCGCTGAGGTCATTTCGAATTTAAACATCGGCGAGTCCCAAGCGCTTACACAAACAGAGGAAAACGCACTTCGAGCGATCGGATGGAACGAGCCGTCAGTGGACGAGCGACCGAATTGGTTCCGAATTGGGACCTCCATTACTGACCTTTTCGGGATCATTGGCATGACCAAACAAGCCGTTTGCGAAGTTCTTGGTGAGCTCCCCGGCAACTCCGTCTCAATCAGGACCTTCGATATGCCTCGAACTGCGGAGGATCCAGAGGAGAGCAGTGTGGCTTCTCCGAGAGTTCACGAATTGGAAGCTTCTTGAACGTTGGTTCCCCCTGGAGCACTTTCAAGGCGAGGCTGAACTCAGAGCGGTCATTGAGCGTCAAAGTCTAGAAGGAGGTGGCTTCGACGGCGATGAGTTCACTCGCTCCCGCCTCGAGAACCGGGCGGAACGTCAGCGCCAAAGCAAATGCAGCTGCGATTGAACCACTCATGATGATGGTTCGTGGCCCCCAGATAGCCAGTAACGCTCCACCGATCGCTATCGAGATGATCTGACTCGCACTCATCAGCGACGACACGGCAGAGAAGATCCGTCCTCGGAACTGCGCGACTTCCATGGTCGAACGGACCAACAACAAGTTGGCTTGGATATTGAGCACCGCGTTTGCAAGACCAACGATGAACAAAACGATCGCTGCTTGCCAAACTGATCGAACTTGGGAGAAGGCGAAGAGCAGGGCAATGAGACTTGCGCACGCAAAGAGGAACACCCGCTCAGCGTGCAGGAATCTCGACGTGAGCTTCCCGGTCAAGCTCGAAGCCACCAACATCCCTGCTCCCATGCACAGACCAAGGACTCCGTAGGCACGAGGACCGGCATGGAGGACGACGGTTGTGTAGAAGATTTCGACCACGTTGACGACGCCGAAGGTCAACACCACCATGACGAGCAGGATGGCAAGCGAGCGCAGCAGTGGCTCTCGTCCAATGATGCGCAAACCGCTTCGCCAGTTGTCATTGATGTCCTTCTCACCAGATGCACGCTCTGGTGCACGATCGACCCGAAGAACCAGCACAACGCCGGCGATCACGACGAACGTGGCTGCATTAAGCAACATCACCCAATTGAAGCCAAACGTGGCGAAGAGGATTCCACCAAGGAATGGACCTGCCACACCGGCAATTGCAAAGAGTGACTGAGCGAGACCCATTGCTCGAGGGAGTTCCTCATCGCTGACGAGTGTTGGGATCAGCACCTGGAACGCAGGGGTCACCACCGACGTCGCGGTCGCGAGGAGCCCAATGAGCGCGAGCAATGCAATACCTGACGAGAACGCCAAGGCAACACAGGTGATTGCTTGAGCAGTCAAGGTTGCAATGAGCAGTGGTCTGACGCGAACTCGGTCAACGAGTAGACCGGCAAACGGGCCAAAGAGCACTAGGGGGGCCGTGCCGGCGATCAACATCGCAGCGACCCCCCAGTGGCCGAGTTCGCCTTTGGCTCGAAACAAGAGTGCGAGGAGCGCAATCTCGTCTCCGAGGAGAGAGATCGCCCGGGCCGTGGCAATTGCACGGATTGGGCCGGGAAGTCTTGATGAAGATGTGAAAGTCATGTTTCGAAAGATATGCTTCATAAATGAAGTTGTCAAGTGTTACGCTTAAGGAGTGGCACGAGGTAGCGAACCAAAAGTGGTCATCATCAACGATTCCAAGGCAATTCGGGCGCTGGCTCATCCAGTTCGCCTGAGGGTCATCGAGACACTTTTCGGGAACGCGGAAGCGATGACCGCGACGCAACTCGCCGAGCTCGAGGGCATTTCCCCAAGCGCCATGAGCTATCACCTTCGTTCGTTAGAGCGTTTCGGTATTGTCCGAAGAGATGAAGATGGTGCTGATGGCCGTGAGCGGCCTTGGCGTCGAGCTGGAGCCTCTCTCCATGTCAATCCCAGTGGGCCTGGGAATGCGAGAGCGTCGTCAAATGCGACTGAGGTACTGATTGCGACCGCGATGGAGCGGGACCGCGAACGGCTCTCCGCTGCTCAACAACGAGCAGGGAGGGAGGGGGAGGCACTTCCACTCGACGGTGTCTTGCGCTACCTCCGCCACAGTCTGTTGGTCACCCCGGAGGAAGCATCAGCGCTCGTCGCAAAGTTTGACGAACTGGTTGAGCCGTACTTGGAGGAGAACCGTCCAGATGCGCCCGAGTCTCTCGGCCGATTGCACCTGTCCTGGATGGTTACCGCTGATGAGCGGCGACCTGGAGTTTGAGTCGAATCATCGTCGAACGTTGAGGAGCGGCTGACCCTCAACGTTCAAGATCGTTCGGAGTAGCTCGGCGACACGCAACAAGGCGTGTCGCAAGCAGTTGATGGTCCTAAGTTGAAGACCTACGCAGAGGAGGACCTCGGTGCAAGTAGCAATTCATGTCGCTTTCGGGATTCTTGGGGCGACACTGGTGGTCTGGGCTGCAGTCTCAGCAGCGATCACGTTCGTCGTTCCTCGAGGGACACCGGTAGCGCTGACGCGTTGGGTCTTCACCGCTATGGCGCTCGGCTTTCGCGGTTTGGCACTTCGACGACGTGAGTACCTGGCGCGTGACGCGATCATGTCGCTCTACGGTCCATTCGCGTTGCTGTTGTTGCCGATTGTTTGGTTGATCGTGACCTATATCGGCTTCGTCATGATTGTGTGGAGTCTCGGAAATCTCTCAATCCATCAGTCGCTGCTCATGGGGGGATCCTCGCTGTTCACGCTTGGCTCTGTCGGAGCACATGACCTCCCAACTGCTGCAGCGAACGCCATTGAAGCTGGGCTCGGACTTGGCCTCGTCGCGATTTTGATCTCCTATCTTCCTTCCATCTACTCGTCCTACTCACGGAGAGAGATCAGAGTGACGGCCCTTGAAACCCAAGCGGGAAGTCCACCATTTGCAGGCACGCTCCTTCACCGATTGACGGTGATTGAGCGACTTGAACATACAGAGGACCTTTGGCATCGGTGGGCTGAATGGTTTGCCGACATTCAAGAAACGCATACCTCGGTGCCGGCACTGGTGTTCTTCCGCTCGCCGCAACCGGATCGATCTTGGGTAACCGCAGCCGGCGCAATTCTCGACTCCGCCTCGTTTGTTGCGTCGTCAATCACCTCAGAGAAGCACCCTGAGGCACAGCTCTGCATCCGTTCTGGCTACCTCAGTCTTCGGCACATTGCTGGCTTCTATGGACTGCCATTTGACCCTGACCCGCGACCAGATGATCCGATCTCGGTCACTCGAGAGGAGTTTGACGAACTCTTTGAGCGGTTGAGAGCAGCTGGAGCTCCAATGGTTGACGATCGTGACGAAGCGTGGCGATCCTTTTCCGGTTGGCGAGTGAACTATGACCGTCCACTTCTAGAACTTGCGTCGCTCACCATTGCGCCCATGGCGCCTTGGTCGTCTGATCGTTCACCAGCCAGCAATGGTTCAAAGATGGCAAAACACCAGAGAAGGTCCACCAACTGAAGTGAGTGAACTGTGGTCGAGGGACTTCGGCCACCACCATGGACTGCCCAGAAGTTAGGGTTCGAGCATGGCGCGAGAACGAGTTACTGGGTATTGCTGGCCGCAATCTGCACGTGCTGGAGAGCAAGTTGGCCTCCATCTGTCGTCGTCTGGTGGTCGACCCGTTCGAGTTGAGGTTGCACGCATTGGTGCGGAACGTGACGTCGTGTTTGAAGCCAATGGTGTCGAAGCCGGTGAACACGACGTGCCAAAGGATGCTTCGGCAAACGGTTGTGGTTGGCCAGTTGCTCTTTCACTCAACGTTGAGTCGACCTGGAAGTCCGGCTACTACGAAGTGGTCATGGAGATCGACCTTGGCGAGAAGGTTCGGCGAGACCTTGCCTTCTTTGTCGTTCGCCCCGATGTCGGTGCCCGGATTGTTCTTGCCCTTGCGACCAATACGTGGAATGCCTACAACGACTTCGGAGGACCCAACCTCTACACGGGTGGCACACAGGTCTCCTTTCAGCGACCAATGGCTGCGGGCTATCTGGCGAAGCCTCCAGGCAAGGGTCGCCGAGTGACGGGAACTGGAGCCCCAGATCCACAGAATGCAGCCCATGTTGGCTACGTCACCCTCAATCACCTCTCGCCGTATGCGGGCTCTGCTGGTTGGCCCGATTGGGAACTTCCGTTCATTCAGTGGGCCGAGCGTGAAGGATTCGAAGTTGCAGTTTGCACCAATGCCGACTTGGAGACCCACCCAGAAGTATTGGACGACGCGCATCTGTACCTCTCGGTTGGTCATGACGAGTACTGGAGTCGCGGTATGCGCGACACGGTTGAAGCTTTTGTTGCCCGCGGCGGCAATGCGGCCTTCTTCTCGGGCAACACCTCGCTCTGGCAGGTTCGTCTCGAGGGTCAAGACCACGACGTAATGGTTGGTTACAAGGGATTCTTCCGAAGCGACCCAGTGATGGGAACCGATCGAGAGGTCGAGGCAACGACGTTCTGGTCAGATGTGGTGGTCGGTCGACCGGAGAACCTCATGACCGGCGTCTCGTTCACGAGAGGTGGCTATCACCGCATTGGTCGCAACGTGACCTCGGGACTTGGTGGCTACACCGTGCATCGGGCGGGTCACTGGATCTTCCAAGGCACCGGTCTTGGTTACGGCGATGTCCTCGGCGTTGGTGCGACGGTGGTTGGCTACGAGTGTGACGGGTGCACCTTCACCTATCGAGACGGATTGCCCTATCCAACCGGTGAGGACGGAACGCCACTCAACTTCGAGATTCTCGGAACGTGCCCGACCCAGCACTTCACCCGCGAGACCGCTCCTCGACCTCCGAAGCCGGGTGAACCAAGCGAACTTGAGTACATTGCGGCACGCGTCTTTGGCACCAGGGATCCTGAAGCAATGGAACGAATTCGACATGGACATGCCGTGCTCGGCATCTCAACGAATGCTGCTGGTGGTTCAACCCTCACGTCGGGATCGACGGATTGGGCGCACGGCCTCGCTGGGCGAGATCCGCAAATTGAGCAAATCACGCGAAATGTCCTTCAACGTCTTGGCTAGTCCACCTGTGAACCCACGTCCTTCGTGTCATTACTGAGGAGAGTGAGAGCAGCGCGACTCCTCGTACTTTCTGAGTTGTCGTACTCTTCGAAGCGGGTGAGCGAAGGACAAGGAACGTGATGAGCAGACGCAACGCAGGCGATCGGCTGAGACAAGGTCTCGTCGCGTCGGGCATCGCTGTTGCACTGCTGGTCGCTCCCATGGCGGCACCTTCAGGTGCGGCTGTTCCAGCCGGGGTGCAGCATGCGACCTCGTTTCTTGGCACACCAACCGTTGGTCCGCTGTTCCCATCAGGAAGTTCGACGCATATCTGCACGGCATCGGTCGTCACCAGTAGCTCTGGAAGCCTGATTGTGACGGCAGCTCACTGCCTACTCGGCACGGGCATTGGTTGGACCTTCGCTCCTGGCTATCACGACGGGCTTGCACCGCACGGTTCCTGGACCGTCATTGGTGCCTATGTCGATCCAGCATGGGAAGTGGGAACAAGTTCAAGCGCAGATCTCGTGGTCTTGAGAGTTTCACGTCAGAAGGTTCACGGGGTCGAGAAGACCCTCCAGCAAGTTGTTGGCTCCAATGAGGTTGGAAGTGCGCCGAACACCGGGATCAAGATCTCCGTTCCGGCCTATGGCTTTGGTTCCAATGATCGACCAAAGACGTGCGCCACCAACGTCAAGAAGAGTGACGGCGCTCTTGCCTTTGATTGCACGCCGTATCCAGGCGGAACGAGTGGTGCCCCATGGCTCGTTGTGAAGAACGGGCACGCAACCCTCGTTGGAACGATCAGTGGCCTCCACCAAGGTGGCTGCACGCCGTGGCGAAGTTACTCAGTCACCTTTGGCCCATGGGTGAAGGCCGTCATTGCAGCGGCAGATGCCGGGCTCAAACCCGAGACCCTGCCGAAGCCACCTGGAGACGGATGTTGAGAGGTCTTCTCAGTTCTTGATGATCGATCGGCGACGCATGAACGCCAAGGCACTGAGTCCTCCAAGGGCGACCGCCAGTCCGCCAATGAGTCCAAGTGGTGCGCCGGTGTAGGGAAGGTCGCCTGACCCTCCGCCGATTGGAGGTTGACCGTCAGTCCCGCCTCCACCATTGTTGCCGCCACCCTTCGAGAAGGTATCGGCAAAGACCGCAACGACATGAGACTCCGTGGTGTCGGCTGGCACAAAGAAGTCAGCGACATGCTCTGACGTATAGGAACCATTGACCAGTACCCCGTGGACAATTGCCACAGAGTCGGCAGAGTTGACACCGCTCGACGTTTCAACTGCATGGCAAGTCGTCGACGACTGAATGGTGACCGGAGTAGGAAGTGATGCACCGTTTGTCGTGCCTGGAGGCACCGTCAAAGTTGCCGTTGTGCCGTCGTCGCACGTGAGTGAGATCACGACATCGGACGTAAAGGCGGTGAGGTCACCGAGCAGTACCTTCTCAAGCGACACCGTTGACGCTGCAACGAATTGGTACTCAAAGTCACAGATGAGATTTGGCTGCACGCTGTTTGACGGGGACACATGGAGTTCTTCAGGGCCGGAGAGATGAGCAGCTGGTCCACGGATGTTGCAATAGGGGCTTCCGAAGATTTTCCAGTGGCCACGTGAGGTGGCGTTTGGCGTTTCGACGCTGACATTCCACGATCCATTGAGCGGAGTGGTGCTGTCACCGAGGGCAACCGTTGCGACGCCGTCACTCGTCGTCGTTGCGGTCTGGTTGAGCTGTGTTCCCGCAAGATCATTGAGGCCAACAATGTGGACTGGGAACGAACCTGTTGCGCCGTGACTCTTGACGACGATGGTCAGTGAGCCCTTCGGATGGAGAACATTGGTGAAGACGCACGCGGCACCATCGGTTGGAGAAACGGGGACTGAAATACTTGAGGTCGCTGACGTGGTGGTGTGTCCATGATCATCAACACAAGTGACGCCACTTGGCGTCCATGTCCAACCTGCATGGGCTGGGGGTGAGTCCTCTCCAATGAGCCAGGTCCCCGCAGCAACCAACGCAGTCGCGGTTGGTGAGCTCGTCTCCCCAAAAGGAACGGTCGTTGAGAAGTTGGCGTGATTGGCGCCTGATTGCGCCGCGTAGGTAAAGGTCTCTGGAAGTTCGCTTGATGGTGGGGCGAATCCTGCAGGAGAAGTGACCGTCTTCGTGATCGAGAGTTTTCCGAGTGGCGGCGGGGTGAGCGAATTGAGGTAGGTGCAGGTGACGTGGTCACCTGGCGCCAAGACAATGGAGGCCCCAGCTCCACTTATGGTGATCACGCTGGTAGTGACTTTGCTGCAAATGAGCGAGGTCAAGTCATAGCCGGGTGCCGGTTGCTCTTCAACAGTCCAGGGGACATCGGAGGGCCGAGTCTCTCCACGAACAAAGTTCATTGACGTGGTCGTCTGACCACTCGGAACGGTCAGGCGAAAGTCATTGTTCGTGGTGTACGAAATGTTGCCGTGAAAGTCGAACGAAGCCGCTCCCGCCTGTGCTGATGCCAGCTGCTTCGTAATGGTGATGGTGCCTGCACCGGGCGGCGGTTGAACATAGAAGGCGAAGCAGAACACATGCGTGGTTGACGAGGGGAAACCAATCCACTCGACATTGTCGCCATTCACATTGTCGGTGGCGCACCGGAGTGCAGCGAAGCCATAGTCATTGGGGGTTGAGCCGAGAGGTTGAGTTGGCGTTCCACCCATGGTCCAAAGTGAACTTGAACGACTGGCCAAGTTTGCCTCGGCACTCGTCAGGGTGATGGTTGCGGCGCCAGGGATCGACGAGCCGGTTGGATCCCCATGGGAGTCGAGGAGTGGCGTCGTGGGGAGGGTGGTGACCTGGCGATCAGCGACTGAAGAGGTTCCGGTGACGTAACTCAAGTTGGTTCCGGGAACGGGACGCGTGTAGCCGCTGCCGAGAGCGAATTTCCAGCCGGTGAGTGGCTGGCAATTGCTCTGAGGCGAAAGTCCGTCTTCAAACGAGGGGAGCACTTGGGTGAAATTCGTATAGGGCGTGTCCGGCCCCAGATTCTTCAATGACTCTTGAATATTGTTCCTTGACCGGTTGGCGAAGACCGATTCGTAGGTTGGGCAGACTCGAGCTGCGAACGTGACCGTGTAGGTCGGGGCATTGTTCGCAGAAGTTGACTGTGCACCCGATGGTGAACTCAGTGCACCAAGAACAAGGGTGCTTGAGGCGACGACGGCAACCACTCGGTGAATTCCGAAACGCATCGATCATCTCCTGTAGCGGGTGGAAGTCAAGACCTCTTGCCTACACGAGCGTCCAGACGACGTCATCTTACTGAAGAGCACCTACAGGATGGGGACTCGGTGGCTCGGGAGAGGGCATGTTGTGTGCTTCCCACTTCTTCTCAATGCCACCCAAGTGCCAGGTCAAGATCGCAACTGCCCAGATGGCGACAAACAAGAGGACAATTGCAAAACCCGCCGTGCTTGGGTTGATTTCCGCAAGGTTGGTCCAAAATGATCCGCGGAGCCCGAGGTGCTGTGCAAGGAGGCTGAAGAGTTCCACTGTTCCAACGAACACCGCAATGACCACGGACAATGAGGTCATGGTGAGGTTGTAGAAGAGCTTTCTCGATGGATTGGAAAATGCCCATCCATACGCAAAGTTCATGAAACATCCGTCAATGGTGTCGAACAGACACATCCCTGCCGCAAACAGAATCGGCAGTGAGAGCACCGCAGAGAGTGACAAGCCTCCAACAGCTGCAGATCCAGCAAGCACAAGAAGAGCAATTTCGCTTGCGGTATCGAAGCCGAGCCCGAACAACAGCCCAACGGCGAACATCTTTCCCGGTCGGTCGACCTTCCGTGCAAGTCGAGCGGTGACTCGGGTCATGATTCCTCTGTTGGCAAGGGCATCATCAAGTGACTCTTCGTCGTAGGTCCCGGCCCGCATCTTCTTGGTGATTCGAATGATGGAAACCAACACCACGATGTTCATTGCGGCGATTCCATAGAGGAAGAGGCCGGAAACCGTCGTGCCAATGACGGTGGTCCAGGTGCGAAATGAGGAGCCATCATTGGTCACCGCGAGGTTGAAGGCCTTCAGGCCGAAATTGAGCACGAGCGCAAGGAAGAGCACGACACTCGAGTGGCCGAGCGAGAAGAAGAAACCTACCGACAGTGGTCGCTTCCTTTCGCCAATCAGTTTCCTCGTGGTCCCGTCGATCGCTGCAATGTGGTCGGCGTCAAAGGCGTGACGCATTCCGAGCCCATAGGCAAGGAGGCCAGTGCCAAGCCCAAACGAAACTGATATCGACCGATGGCTACTTGCACTCAACAAGAGCGCGAATCCGAGAACGTGCAGCACAGCGATGCTGAACGCCATAGCCCCAAGCCGCATCCACTCGCTCCTATCGAGCGAATGCTGAACGCGATGGAAGTTGGATCGCCAGTTCACGAAGACCATTCTGCCCTGTACCTGAAGAGGGCTAACCGAGCGTTGACGCTTGGAGAACTACAGCCAGCCTTGGTCGCGACCTATTTCCTCGATGTTGCCAATGGACAGGCCCTGGCGCTGCTGAAGGGTTCGGATGAGACCACCAGCTTCAAATAACGACTCGTGGGTTCCGGTGTCGAGCCAGGCGGTTGAACGGGGGAGAACGTCGACTCGGAGTTGACCCTTGTCGAGGTACGCGTTATTGAGCGCAGTGATTTCGAGCTCACCACGGGCACTCGGCGTCAGTTGCTTCGCCATTTCCGAGGCGTGCTCGTCGTAGAAGTAAATCCCAGGAACAGCAAAGTTTGACTTTGGTTCCTTGGGCTTCTCTTCAATGGAGAGCACCTTGCCGTCTTCATCAAACTCAACAACGCCATACGCGGTTGGGTCGGAAACTTGGTAGGCGAAGATCAAGGCACCGTCGATGTCGTGGTGCTGGGCCAACTGGTGACCGAGTCCTGATCCGTAGAAAAGGTTGTCCCCAAGAATGAGCGCACACTTCTCCCCGCCGAGGAACTCTTCACCC
This sequence comes from uncultured Actinomycetes bacterium, assembly GCA_903918025.1. Classification (GTDB taxonomy): domain Bacteria; phylum Actinomycetota; class Acidimicrobiia; order Acidimicrobiales; family RAAP-2; genus CAIQEU01. Next base: position 2,117 of record CAIXCS010000023.1, on the reverse strand, counting down.
AAGATCAGCGCCTGAGCGAGACCATTTGGCTGGTCTTGAATCACGTAGGAGAGATTGAGACCAGCCGAAGATCCGTCGCCGAGTAGGCGCTGGAACTGTGCTTGGTCATGAGGCGTGGTGATGAGCAAGATGTCTCTAATCCCAGCCAACATGAGTGTTGACAATGGGTAGTAGATCATTGGTTTGTCGAAGACCGGAAGCAGCTGCTTCGAGACAGCCTTCGTAATGGGGTAGAGCCTTGTTCCACTGCCGCCTGCAAGCACGATACCTTTCACGGGGGCGAGTGTAGTCTTGGAGCCGTTGTTCGCTCTCCGACTATGGATTGGACCCCCCTGTGCGCATACTTCTCACCGGTGTGGCCGGCTTCATTGGTTCACGGTTCACTGAACTTTTGCTCGCACGAGCCGACGAGCTCGGCTGGAGCGAGATCGTTCTGCTCGATGCGCTCACGTACTCAGGTCGGATGGAGAACCTTGAAGGTGTTCTCCACGACCCACGAGTTCGATTCGTCCACGGCTCCATCAATGACGCCGCTCTCGTTGATGAACTCATGGCTGGAACCCACTCCGTGGTGCACTTCGCCGCAGAGAGCCACGTCGATCGCTCTATTGCAGGGGCGCAGCCGTTCTTCGTTACCAATGTGCTGGGCACCCAACAGCTCTTAGAGTCGGCACGACGAGGCGGGGTGACGAAGTTCGTCCATGTCTCGACCGATGAGGTTTACGGTTCGATCGCAGAAGGCTCATGGAGTGAAGACCACATCCTCGAACCAAACTCCCCGTATTCAGCCAGCAAGGCCGGTTCGGATCTCGCCGCATTGGCCTACCACTCGACGTTCGGACTCGATGTGTCGGTGACGCGGTGCTCGAATAACTACGGCCCTCGTCAATTTCCCGAGAAGGTCATTCCTCTCTTCGTTTCGAATCTTGTTGATGGCAAGAAGGTGCCGCTCTATGGCGACGGCATGAATATCAGAGACTGGCTTCACGTCGATGACCACTGTCAAGGCATCCTGCTGGTCCTTGCTGGCGGACGACCTGGTGAGATTTACAACATTGGCGGGGGAACCGAACTCACGAATCGAGAACTGACCACACGCCTTCTCAATCTCTGCGGCGTTGGTGACGAGATGATTGAACGAGTGGCAGATCGTCTCGGTCATGACCGTCGGTACTCCGTCGACTGTTCAAAGATTCGAACTGAGCTTGGCTACGTTCCGAAGGTTTCGTTTGAGCAAGGTCTTGCTGAAACCGTCCAGTGGTATCGGGATCACGAAGCCTGGTGGCGTCCGTTGAAAGGAATTTGACGATGGATCTCGTTGAGCTCTCCATTGCAGGTTGCTATCGATGCGAGAGTCCTGTGTGGGGTGACGATCGAGGATTTTTCCGGGAATGGTTCAAGGGACCCGACTTTTCCGTGGCCGGCGTGGACTTTGGCACCGTGCAAGCCAATCTCTCCTTGTCGGCCCGAGATGTTGTTCGAGGGCTCCACTACTCACTTGCCCCCGAGGGGCAGGCTAAGGCGGTGACCTGTGTTGGTGGTGCACTCCTTGACGTCGTTGTCGACATTCGCGTGGGATCGCCGACCTTCGGCAACGTTGAACTGATTCCTCTGGCGGCAGAACTCGGCGTGACGGCATTTCTGCCTGCCGGGGTGGCCCATGGTTTCTGTGTGACGAGTGAGCAGGCAACGCTTGCCTACCTCCTGTCGTCACCGTTCAACGCCAGCGTCGAACTTGAGATTCATCCGTTTGACCCGGATCTTGCTATTGCGTGGCCAACGAGTGGCGAGGCGCTGCTTTCTCCGAAAGATGCCGCTGCCCCAACCTTGGCGGAGCGTCAAGCAGCCGGCCAGTTGCCGATCTACCGGAGCTGACGGACTGCTCTCCAGAGCCCCACACTCAACAACAGGGTGAAGAAGGTCGCCGCGATGAGGAGCGAGAGTTCCGGCAAAATCGGCTGCCATGATGCGTGGAAGAAGTAGGACCACGGACCTGACGTTCCGACCGAGAAGCGACGAGCAACAAGAAAGAATGCGCCCAGGTCGACAAGTGGGACGACAATGAAGGCGATTCTCGAAAGGCGCCGCTGTGAGGTGCGTGCCCCCGACCTCGTGCC
>CAIXCS010000022.1 GCA_903918025.1 uncultured Actinomycetes bacterium | reverse complement strand
CGGAGGGTTTTACGTGAGGCAACGAATCACCCTTGGCGGAGGGTTTGACATGAGGCAACAGGCCACCACCTGTAGATCACGTACTCCTCAAGAGCGGCTTGTAGCGAAGGCGATGGGGCTGGTCCGCATCCGCACCGAGTCGGCGCCTGCGATCTGCTTCATACTCAGAGAAGTTCCCTTCAAACCAAACAACCGATGCCTCATCTTCGAAGGCGAGCACGTGCGTTGCGATTCGGTCGAGGAACCAGCGATCGTGACTAATCACCACGGCACAACCAGGGAAGCCGAGCAAACCATCTTCAAGGGCTCTCAAGGTATCGACGTCGAGATCGTTGGTTGGTTCGTCGAGCAAGAGGACATTGCCTCCGCTCGTAAGGATCTTCGCGAGATGCACGCGATTTCGCTCGCCACCGGAAAGTTGACCAACGAGCTTCTGCTGATCAGATCCCTTAAAGCCGAAGCCAGCAACATACGCCCTTGCGTTCAGTTCTCTGCTGCCAACGACGATGCGCTCCGAACCTTGACTGATCTCCTCGTAGACCGACGCGTCCGCGCGAAGCGACTCTCGAGACTGGTCCACATAGGCGAGCTTGACCGTCGTGCCAACAACGAGTGAGCCATCGTCTGGTTGTTCATCGCCGGCGAGCATGCGAAACAGGGTGGTCTTGCCCGCGCCGTTGGGTCCAACCACCCCAACAATTCCACCGGGCGGAAGGATGAAGGAAAGTCCATCGAGGAGAAGGCGGTCCCCGAATCCTTTAACCAGCGCATCAGCGGTAATCACCAGATCACCGAGGCGCGGCCCTGGAGGGATCGTGATTTCAAGTTGCCCAGCTCGCTGTTCTTGGGCTTCGACCTCAGCGACGAGTTCATTAAACGAATTGACACGTGCCTTGCCCTTGCTCTGCCTGGCACGTGGGGACATCCGAATCCACTCGAGCTCTCGCTCGAGCGCAGCCTGTCGATTTCGATCAGCCTTCTCTTCAGCCGCGAGACGAGCCTGCTTCTGCTCGAGCCACGACGTGTAGTTGCCCTCCCAAGGGATACCTGCGCCTCGATCGAGCTCAAGAATCCACCCTGCAACATTGTCGAGGAAATAACGGTCATGAGTAACCGCAACAACTGTTCCGCTGTAGTCCTTAAGCGCTCGCTCAAGCCACGCCACCGTCTCTGCGTCGAGGTGGTTCGTTGGTTCGTCAAGAAGCAAGAGGTCGGGCTTAGAGAGCAGCAGTCGACAAAGTGCAACCCTTCGACGTTCTCCACCTGAAAGCGTTGCGACGTCTGCGTCCGGGGCTGGGAGACGGAGCGCCTCCATCGCAATTTCAAGCGTCCGTTCAAGATCCCAGGCTCCAAGCGCATCAATCTTGGTTTGCACCGCTGCTTGTTCCGCCAACAATGCGTCAAAATCGGCATCAGGATCAGCAAACGAGGCATTGATCTCATCGAATCGCTTTAACAGGTCACGTGCCTCGGCAACGCCGTCGCTCACGTTGCCAACAACATCTTTCGATGGATCGAGTTCTGGCTCCTGGGCCAGGTAGCCAACGGTGAATCCAGGAGTCAGGCGGGCTTCACCGGTAAAGCCATCATCAAGCCCCGCCATGATCCGGAGCAAGGAAGACTTTCCCGAACCATTGTTCCCAATGACGCCAATCTTTGCGCCAGGAAAGAATGACAAATAGATCCCTTTGAGCACCTCACGGTCCGGCGGATAGAAGCGTCGGAGGTCACGCATGGTGAAGATAAATGGAGCCGTCATGACTCCATTCTCGCCGAAGCCGATGAAGCGCCTTGCGATCCCGACTCACCACTGGTGATCTGGAGGGTCTATCCTGCATTTTGGGGCAGTGAAGGGCACCAGGGGAAGCCTCCGCGAGGGGCAAGTACTCGAAGCAGGCATGTCGTTGCCGAGTGTGGAGGGGTCTGACGTGACGCAAACTGAATCACGCACCACTCATGAAGACTTGCCGAGCGAGGCCCGGATCCTTGCCGCAATCACGCGAGCGGCGTCACGAGACTTCAGAAGCCAGCGACCGAAGGCGGTCTTTGAAGGCCTTTTGGCCGACCTCCTCCAATTGACCAACAGTGCCTTTGGCTACATAGGAGAACTGCTGTTCGACGACAACGGAGATCCGTACCTCTACTCCTGGGCACATACCGATCTGTCGTGGAACGAGGAGACGAAGGCGGTCTTCGATTCTTCATTTGAGCGTCAGGTTGGACTTGAGTTCAGAAACCTCGACTCACTCTTTG
>CAIXCS010000021.1 GCA_903918025.1 uncultured Actinomycetes bacterium | reverse complement strand
CCGTGAAGAACATGAGGCATTCGCCTTCCAGGGGCGGGCTGACCTGGTGCTGCCCGGCGGTCCAATGGAAAAACTCGTGCAGATGCGACCGGTAGTGGTTGGTGGAGGTGTAGAGGTGGTACGGCCCCTTAAAAGCCACCTCCAAGCCCAACAGTTTCACGAACAGCCGCCGGGCATCCAAGAGGACACCCGGCGGCTGCCGTGCAAACAAGGGCAATGCTCCGGTTCTAAATGGCGTCGCTTCCGCGCTCGCCGGTCCGGACCCTGACAACGGCGTCGACAGGGATGACCCACACCTTGCCGTCACCGATCTTTCCGGTGGAGGCAGCGGTCACGATGACCTCGACGAGTGCATCACACTCGGCGTCTTCAACGAGAACCTCGAGGCGCAACTTTGGAACGAAGTCCACTTCATACTCCGCACCGCGGTACACCTCAGTGTGACCACGCTGGCGGCCGAAGCCTTGGACCTCTGAGACGGTCATGCCGGAAACGCCTGCGTCCTTCAGCGCCTCCTTCACGTCGTCCAACTTGAAGGGCTTGAGTACTGCAACGATCAGCTTCACTTATTCGATCCTTTCAGAAGTTCGGTGGAAGGGCTAGTGCCGGTCATTGGCTGCGGAGCGAGGAAACCCGCTCAGCAAAGGTCTCGACCGGGTAGGCCTCTTCGTCATGGAGGGCGAGGTCGCCGACTTCAAGCGCCTCATCCTTCTCCCGTAGACCTCGGCAGATGAACTTGACGAGGAAGAAGAGGATGGTTGACATCACACCGGTGAAGCAAATGATCCAAGCTGCTGCCAAGAACTGCTCCCAGAGCTGGTGGAACGAGTGGCCGTTGTAGAACCATCCCCCAACCGAGAAGCCTCCAGCACCCTTGTAGTCGCTGCCGGCGATCCCGTAGTGGGTCATCGCTGGGTCAGCAAAGAGTCCAACCATGAGACCACCAAGAAGACCGGCAATACCGTGGGTGTAGACGACACCGAGGGCGTCATCAACCTTGGAGAATGGCCGAACCTTGCTGAGGTAGTTCCACGCAACCCACACGACCGAACTCGAAATGAGTCCGACGAGCACTGCGCCCAGTGGGTTCATCCATCCTGCCGAAGGCGTAATGGCGACGAGACCACAGATCATGCCGTTGATGGCGCCAAGGAAGGTTGGCTTCTTCTGCTTTGAGAAGAGCATGTCCATGGTCACCCACGTCATGAGTGCGACGGCTGTTGCGACGTTGGTGCTGAGCACCGCGGAGGCTGCATTCACCCCTGCGTAGAAAGGACCTCCACCGTTGAAGCCATTCCATCCCATCCAGAGCACTCCGGCACCAACGGCCACCATCATGAGGTTGGAAGGAACTGCGTGGTTCTTGTCTCGCTTGAGGCGAGGTCCGACGATGGCGGCACCAATGAAGCCCGTCACACCGGCCGACAAGTGAATGACGAATCCACCGGCGTAGTCAACTGCTCCCTTGAGGGCGAAGAATCCGCCACCCCAGATGAGGGCTGCATTCACGCAGTAGACAAAGGTGATCCACAGCGGCACGAACAAGAGCCATGCCTTGAACTTCATGCGTCCGAGAACCGAACCAAGGAAGAGCAGCGGGGTAATCGCTGCGAACACCACTTGGAAGTAGGCAAGGGTCGCTGTTGGGAAGTGCCAGGGGATGAGGGTGTTTGCCTGACTCGACGCTTGGTCTTGCACGTCGCTCGACATGAGAGGTTTTGGTTGACCAATAAAGGACGACCAGAAACTTCCATCTGCGCCGAAGTGAGAGAAGGTCGTCGGGAACGCAAGGTTGTAACCCCACAGCACCCAAACAATCAGCACCATGGCAAAGCCGGTGAAGGCCATGAGCATGGTGTTGACGATCCACTTCTTTTGGACGAGTCCTCCGTAGAGGACTGCAATCCCAGGGAGGCTCATGAGCCCCACCAAGGTCGCCGCAACTAGCTGCCAGGCATTGTCACCTGGGTTCAGCCAATGCGGATACGGAATAATGGTCGCTGCTTCCAGCACGCTGTCTCCAATTCTGCTCGATAGTCGAACGTGAACGGCGACATCATTGGCGCCACCTCTATTGAGGTCTCCCTACTCTTGCCGGTGAGGATTGCGGCCCTGTAGACGGACTGTTACGACTTTGTGAACTGGCACACGCCCGTCACGTACTCGCAACAACCCCGCAGTGTCTGCTTGCGTCAGCGCGCCAACCGACAGAAGGTCAGACCATCACCAATTGGCAGGATGGTCGACTCAGTTCTCGGATCGGCAGCGACGTGATCGTTGAAGCGCTGCAAGAACTCAGTGTTGACATCATCATCGGTTGGTGGCTCGAGGATCCGTCCGGACCAGAGCACGTTGTCGACGAGCAACACCCCGTTCGGTCGAAGCCTTGGAACGATCGCTTCGTAGTAGTCGAGATAGCTCGGCTTGTCAGCATCAATGAACGCAAAGTCAAAGGTCATTTCCGGCGGCAGGCTCGCCAGGGTCTCGGTGGCCGGAGCAATGCGGAGATCGATCTGATGCGCAACGCCGGCCATCTCCCAGTGGGTTCGGGCAATCGCCGTCCACTCCTCACTCACATCACAGCAGAGGAGGCGGCCCTTCGGTCCCATTCCGCGTGCGATCTGGAGTGCCGAGTAGCCAGTGAAGGTTCCAATCTCAACTGCTGACTCGGCGCCGAGAACCGACACGAGCAACTGCATGAACCGACCTTGCTCGGGAGCGATCTGCATCCCAGAAATGCCACCGAGATCCTTGGTCACCGAGATGAGGGCTTCCTCCACCTCGTCCAACGATCGCTGATGACTCAGGAGGTAGTCCGAAAGTTGTTCAGTCAAGAGAAAAGACTTCGGTGACATACCGTCTCCTTACGGTGCGATGAACTAGCCATCTCTAGAGTGGCAGGGAATGACCGCCAACGAGAATAGGCAGCACGACAGTTCTCGGATCGTGCCTACCAAGCTTCGCCTTCACCGTTTGAAGCGGAGATTCCTCGACACACCAGTAAGGGACTCCTCGCTCACGACCAATTCCGGAAGACCACTCATGGTATGACTTTCTTACTTTTCAAGAGTATGATTCTCCACATGTCAAGAACCACCGTACGAGCAAAGGGCCAAATCACTCTTCCTGACGATGTGCGACGTGCCGCACACCTCGAAGAAGGCGATCTACTCGAGGCCGAACTCACTGCAGATGGCATCCTTCTTCGACCCCAGAAGATCGTCGATGCAACTCAAGCCTGGTTCTGGACACCCGATTGGCAGTCAGGTGAGCGTGAAGTTGAAGTCGAGCGTGAACGAGATCAAGTAACGACCTTCCGCTCAGGTGAAGAGTTGCTTGCCTCGCTTCGGGCTCTCTCGAAGCAGTCGACGAAGTAACCGCTTTGCCAACCTATGAATGGGTTGCACGCTTTCGACGTGACTTTGAGGCCTTAAGTAGTGAGCAACAGGAGATGTTCCTCGCCGCCATTGGTCACTTCGTGGAGGACTTCCAGGCTCAACGTGGATTTCGAAAGGGGCTTCGGGTGAAGGGCATTCAAGGTGCCTCGGGAGTCTTCGAAATGACTTGGGCTGACAATGGCCGCGCGACCTTTGAGTACGGCGAAGCAAAGGTTGAGGATGAACCGCACATCATTTGGCGCCGTGTAGGCACTCACGCCATCTTCACGAAGCCTTGACCCTTCTTCAACCACGCGGTTAGCCCACGGACTCGCGCCCAAAGGGTCAACGTCAAGAAGCGAGGAAGTTATTCCTCGTCAGAAGCTTGAACTGGTTCTGAGGTAGGGGCTGAAACAGGAGCTGCTGCAACCGGCTCCAAGAGCGACTGCTCGAAGACCTGGGTGATGTCCATAACTCGGACGTCTTCACGACCATTGGCCTTGACCGCGTCATCAATCATGATCATGCAGAACGGACAGGCGGTCGACACAATATCGGCACCGGTTCCGAGAGCTTCGGCGGTTCGGTCCATGTTGACGCGCTTGCCAATGTTCTCTTCCATCCACATGCGAGCGCCACCTGCGCCACAACAGAAGCCCTTCTCGCGGCAGCGACCCATTTCAATCTGGGTGACTCCAGGAATTGCGTTGAGCAGCGATCGTGGCTCATCGAAGATCCGGTTGTGCCGACCGAGGTAACACGGGTCGTGATACGTGACCGTGCCGGTGTAGTTCGTCCCAGGCTTCAGTTTGCCGTTGCGGTAGAGGTGCTCGACCAATTCGGCGTGGTGGACTACTTCAAAGTCCCCGCCGAGGGCTGGGTACTCGTTCTTGATGGTGTTGAAGCAGTGTGGACAGGAGGCCACAACCTTCTTGACGCCTGCGCTCTGCATGGTCTCGATGTTGCCCTTGGCAATCTCTTGGAAGAGGTACTCATTCCCAACACGGCGAGCCGGGTCTCCCGAGCAGTTCTCCTTCGGACCAAGAATGGCGAACTTGACGCCAGCGCGATTGAGAGTCCGAGCAACGGACTCAACCTGCTTCTTTCCTCGATCATCAAACGCTCCGGCGCAACCAACCCAGTAGAGGTACTCGACGTCGTCGGGAATGGTGTCGGTAACGACAGGAATCTCAAAGTCCACGTTGGCGGTCCACTCGAGACGCTTTGATGCCCCAAGTCCCCAAGGGTCGCCCTGGTTCTCGAGATTGCGAAGGAACAAGCCAGCTTCTGATGGGAAGCGTGACTCCATCAAGACTTCGTAGCGACGCATGTCAATAATCGCATCAACGTGCTCGATGTCGACTGGGCACTGCTCGACGCAGGAACCACACGTGGTGCACGACCACAAGACATCAGGGTCAATGGTGAAGGGCACGAGGGTCTGGACTTCTCCGGCCTCGCCTCCACCGTCTCCAGCCTTGGCCGCAATGATTCGGTGGGCTTCGGAGAACATGTTGTCTCGAAGCCCCATGATGAGAAGTTT
>CAIXCS010000020.1 GCA_903918025.1 uncultured Actinomycetes bacterium | reverse complement strand
CGGCCGCGAAGCCGGGGCATCGCTCGAGCACCCCCATGGTCAACTGCTCGGCATTAGCTTCGTTCCTCGAGAACTTGCAGAAGAACAGGGTCAATTCTCTCGATTTGTTGCCGGATGTCTCTTGTGCACCGCTCTTGAAGCCGAGTCAACGTCAGGCAGACGGACCATCCTTGACCGCCCCCATGCGCTCGTGGTTGCCCCCTATTGGAGCAGCGTCCCCTATGAGATGCTGATCCTTCCTCGGCACCACGCCACGCACATTCACACCGAAACCGACGAGATCTTGACGGGAGTCGGACTGGCACTCAGAGATGCGCTGAAGGCACTCAAAGCAGCGGTCGGCGACGTTGCGTACAACGTGGTGTTCCACGGCGCCCCGTCACACCATGGTGAGCCCTTTCACTGGCACGTGCACCTCTGGCCAAAAGCAACAACTCGGGCGGGCTTTGAGATGGGAACTGGAGTCTCGATCAACGTCATGCCACCAGAACAAGCGGCAGAACTGCTCCGCGCTCATCTCTGAGGTCAGTCGCCGAGGAGATGATGAGCGGCGGCATAGGGATCAAGTGAACCTTTTGCAATGCTCGACATGAGTTCCGCGTAGTTCGGACTCTGGCGCAGTTCGCCAACGCGGCGCTCGACGAGGGCCGCGACCACCTGAGCGAGCAAGTCATCGAGTCGGAGCATGCGACGCGTCGTGAGCAACTCACCCTCAATGAGATGGGCCCGATGATCGGCAACCGTTTGCCAAAACTCCGCGGTTCCCTCGCCCTTGGCTGCGACGGTCTCCACAATCGGTGGACGCCAGTCACCAAGATGGGAGAGGTCGAGCATCTGCTCGAGGTCTCGCCTTGCTTCTTTGACCCCAGCACGGTCTGCTTTGTTGATCACGAAGACATCGGCAATCTCAAGCAAGCCCGCCTTGTTGGCTTGCATGGAGTCGCCCCAACCGGGATTCATCACGACGACCGTTGTGTCCGTCGCTCGGGCAACCTCTACTTCCATTTGCCCGACCCCAACCGTCTCAACCAACACCAGGGGAAGTTCTGCCGCACCGAGCGTGCGAATCGCGTCAGGAACAGCTAACGAGAGCCCACCAAGATGTCCTCTGGTCGCCATGGAACGAATGAACACGGTTGGATCTGTTGCGTGTGCCTGCATACGAACTCGATCGCCGAGAATGGCGCCACCAGTAAACGGCGACGAAGGGTCAATCGCCAAGACGGCGAGCTGCGCTATTGGCTCCTCCGGCTGTTGACGAGCCGCCGGCCAACCTTCGCGGGCGGTCGTGATCAACCGATCGGTGAGGGTCGACTTTCCTGCTCCTGGAGCTCCCGTCAGCCCGACGGTGTAGGGAATTGGCAATTGGTAGGTGATCGAGGCAACCGCTTCTGAGGCTGCTCCCCCTCGCTCAACCATGGTGAGGAGTCTTGCAAGAGCAACTCGGCTTCCTTCCTTTGCTTGGGCGAGCAAGATCACTGGGTCGGTCGAGAGTTGATTCATGAGGAGCGCACCACCGAAGCGCCGAGAGAGTTGAGGGTTCCTGAAAAGTCGAAGTAGCCGCGCTCGAGATGGCCTGCATCATCAACGGTTGTCGGCCCATCAGCAGCAAGGCCCGCGAGGACAACTGCCGCACCAGCACGAATGTCATGGGACTTGACCCTTGCACCCGAGAGTTGTTCCACCCCTCGAAGAACCAGGTGGTGACCATCGGTCCGAATGTCTGCCCCCATCCGTCGCAATTCATCCACGTAGCGGAACCGACCGGAGAAGAGATTCTCCGTGACGAAGGAGACCCCATCAGCTGCGGCGAGTGCTGAAACGAGGAAGGGGGTGTAGTCGGTAGCGACTCCGGGATAGGGAAGCGTGGCGATATCGGTCGCTTTGAGGCGACCAGAACTCGATGCTCGGACTCCCTGTTGAAGCAGCGTGATCTCGAGTCCCATGGTCTCAAGTTTTCTGAGCAACATCTCCATGTGTTGCGGACGAGCATCGATGACATCAATCGACCCACCAGCAATGCCAACGGCGATCATGTACGTCGCCGCTACGACGCGGTCCGCGATGACGTCGTGTTGCACCGCCTGAAGGCTCCCTGCTCCGTGGACAACGAGACGACCCGAACCAACTCCCTCAATGGACGCCCCCATGCCAATCAAGAACTGAGCAAGATCGGCAACCTCTGGTTCCTGGGCAGCATTCTCGATCACCGTGGTTCCCTCAGCGAGGGCGGCGGCCATCAGCAGGTTGTCGGTGGTCGTATGGGAGGGGAAAGGAAGGACCATGGTCGCTCCACGAAGACGTCCCCCCGAAACGGTTCCTTCAATCACCCCGTGAAGTGTCTCGAACGTTGCACCCATGGCGGAGAGCGCATCAAGGTGAAAATCAATTGGTCGAGATCCAAAATCATCTCCGCCGGGCAAGGAGATCTTGGCCGTTCCGCATCGAGCGAGGAGCGGACCGAGGACGACAATTGACGCCCGCATCTTCTCGACCAATTCATACGGCGCTTCTGGATGAATCTGACTCGTTGGCGGCGTCACAATCTCAAGTGAGCGATCCTCCAAACGCGCCACTGAAAGACCCAGTGCTTCAAGCATTTCTGCCATGATCTCGACATCTCGAATCTCAGGGACATTCGTTAAGACGGTTCGCCCCTCGGCCAGAATCGCAGCCGCCATCAACTTCAACACGGAGTTTTTGGCACCTCCTACTCGAACCTGACCTGAAAGCGGTCCATTTGGTTGAACAAGGAGCTGACTCACCCCCTCAGTATCGCCGATTCCACCTAGGAGCGTCACGCTCCCGAAACGTCGCCGACATGAATCGCCGAGTAGCATCATCTCGTGCCAAACACACCCCAGGCCCCAGACCGCAACCTTGCTCTCGAGCTCGTCCGAGTAACCGAGGCCGCTGCAATCGCGGCCAATCGGTGGATGGGTAGGGGTGACAAGAACGCTGCCGATGGAGCAGCCGTTGAAGCGATGCGAATCGTCCTCAACTCCATCCAAATGACCGGGACGGTCATCATTGGCGAAGGAGAGAAGGACGAAGCGCCAATGCTCTACAACGGCGAAGTTCTCGGAGATGGATCCTTGCCTGAAGTCGATATTGCCGTTGACCCAATTGATGGCACAACGCTGACCGCCTTGGGACGCGCTGGTGCACTTTCGGTGATCGCCGTTGCCCCAAAGGGCACGATGTTCAACCCTGGACCATGCGTCTATATGGACAAGATTGCCGTTGGCCCAAAGGGCAAAGGCTCGATTGATATGAATCGGTCAGTTAGCGAGAACATTTTCTCACTCGCCGACCAACTTGGCCAAGAAGTTCGAGACTTGACGGCGGTTATTCTCGACCGCCCTCGCCATGACGGCATCATCGAGGAAGTCCGCTCGACTGGTGCGCGGATTCGCCTGATCACCGATGGAGACGTCGCTGGAGCGATCTCGACAGCGTGGGATGACTCAGGAGCTGACATCCTGTTCGGCATTGGTGGCACACCAGAAGGTGTGATTGCTGCAGCTGCACTGAAATCGCTCGGAGGCGAACTTCTCGGACGCCTTGCCCCTCGCAATGCCCAAGAACGTGATGCAGCGCTGGCACTTGGCTACGACCTCGATGCCGTACTTGACCAGGATGACCTCGTCCAAGGTGACAACTGTTTCTTCTCTGCCACCGGTATTACTGATGGCGAACTCCTTCAGGGTGTTCGCTTCAATGAGCGTGGGGGCTCAACGGAGTCCCTGGTCATGCGATCGAAGTCGGGAACCTACCGAAAGATTCAGTCCCAGCACTCCTTCGTGAAGCTTTCAGAATTCAGCTCAATCGCTTTCTGAGCGTCATCGTTTTTTGACGGCTTCTCGGAAGATGTTGAATGGTCGCAATGACGCGTCAGGTCGGGTACTCGATCCTCCACAGCACCACGACCAGGAATTCATCCCGGTACCCGGACAGGACTCAGGACTCTGCCCGTAGTTCACCTTCTGTCATCTCCAAAAGGTCGAATCTCTGT
>CAIXCS010000019.1 GCA_903918025.1 uncultured Actinomycetes bacterium | reverse complement strand
GCATTGGCAAGCGGCGTGACGATGTTGGTTGCCCCTGGGCCCGAGGTCACCATAGCGACTCCCGGTCTGCCGGTGGCTAGGGCATACCCTTCAGCCATGTGCCCGGCACCTTGTTCGTGTCGAACCAGAATGTGGCGGATCGACGAATCGAGAATCGGGTCATACACGGGCAAGATGGCGCCGCCAGGCAGACCGAAGATGACTTCAGTACCTTGGCACTCCAGTGCCTTGATGAGTGCTTGTGCTCCGGTGAGTTGCATGGTGCTCCGACTAGTTGATGGCAAGGGGTGAAAAGAAAACGACCTCCCGGTTGGGAGGTCAGGGCGCGACGTGAGAACAACGCCGCGCTATTGAAGTACTACCTCGGCGAGTCGCTGAATGGTCACGACACGATTCTGCCACGTCAAGCGTGACTGAGACAAACCAGCCAACTCTCGACCCTCAGGAAAGACCAAGTGCCGTCGCGGTGCACGAAGCAGCAACTGCAGCTGAACTTCGATGAGCGAGCGCACAGGCGTCGACTGCAAGGGCGGCATGTGGGGACACACTGCTCGGAATGGTTGTGGCAACCTCAGCCCACACCATGACTCGATGGTCAATCTTCGGCGAACGTCCGAGCAACGCCACCATGGTGGAGGCCACGTAGCCTGCGTTGTAGTTCTTGGTGAGCACAACCACGTGGGTCACGCGCCGACGGCGAAGTGAGTCTTGTGCTTGTTGGAGTTCTGTCTGGCTGAGTGGTCGAAGGTCTTGCGCAAGATTTTCCGCATGATCGATGAAACGGTCAAGAGGGTCCTGCAGCCCAATCGTCGACGACTGCCCATTTGCATCGGGGATAATGGCATAGCCGCCCACAAGGCGAAATGGGAAACCTTCTGAAGCCTGCCAAAGCATTGAATTGATACTCGGGAACACGAGAACATTCGCCGTTGACGGGAGCGAGTGTGAACGATGGGTAAACCACCAAGGCTCGTGGACAGACGAGGCGGGAAGTGGTCGGTAGTCCACAGCCAATGGGAGCAAGCTCGCACTGAGCACTACGACAATTCCTGCGTGAGTGAGTCTCTCCCACCGAAGGGAGCCGGTCGAAGTTCGCTCTCGAGACACGCGAAGCCACCCATCAACACTCAACGCGAGGAGTGCGGCCACCGCAAGATCCTCGAGCAGAACGAAGCGCTGTGGGATAACGGCATCAAAGAGTGGCAACTTACTCAGTTGTCGCATCGGTACGAGATTTGCCCACCAACTCGTGGAAGTAAAGGCGCGACCAAGCGTGAGTGTCCAAGTCAGGATTCCAGTCACCGCGAACACCCACGCAAGGCGTTTCCAGAGCATCAGTGATGCAGCAAAGACCGCCAGGATGCCCCACCCGAGGTAGGACACATTGAGGTTCTTTCCCGTCCCCGGCCACAACCGTCCATGACTCGTCCGAATTGACCCGAAGAGATCACCGACGTGGGCTGCTGAGAATGGAACAAGTGGCCAGGCCGGACCCGTCACGTGCTGCGGACCAGCGAGCGCAACCCAAAGCGGATAGCTCAAGACCAAGCCGCTCACGATGCCTGCCACACCACCGGCAGTTCCAATCGCGCGCCATGGAATTTCGGTCCTTCGAGGAGCAAGTGCCCAAGCAACAACGAGTCCAAGTGTCATCACGACCGCAGTCATTGCTAAGACTTCAGTTCCAATGAAGAACTGAACAATTGTTGCTACCCCAAGAAGCAGCCCGATCCTTCGTGGTGAGCGATGCTTCGTCACCAGAAGATCGTAGAGAAGCGCCAAAACAATCGGTGGATAGACGAGCAACGTCACCATCAGGTGACCACCTTGGGCCGGTCCAAGTGTTGCGGGAACAAAGGCGTAGAAGGTCGCTCCAAGAACCTGACCTGAGGTCGACGTCGTCATCGCCCTGAGACAGCAGAAGGCTGCGTAGCCCGAGGCAATGGGGGCAAGGATTGTCGCGAGCGTGGATGCGGCAATAGGTCCGAGCATCCAGGTAACTGGAGCGAGAAGATAGCCAACCGCAAGGTCCGAGGTCTGAGAAAGGGAGTTAAATCCACCTTGTCCGGCGTACATCAGGTTTGAAACGAAGGGTGACGAGAGGTGCTGGAGCGAGTGAGCGGCGAAGCCAAAGAACCACACTTGCTGGCTGGAGTCCGCCACTTCGCCTATGAGGAGCATTGAACCCGGATGGCCACCGATCCAGAGTGCGTGAAAGAACCAGAGCGAAAGCGCGCTCAACAGTCCGAGGACACCGAGATGGAGGGTGACCACGTTTGTGTGAGGACCTCCACGCGGCTGTGGGGCGCGCGGAGTCTCCAGCTCGGAAGTTTCGGTCATGAGCGAATGGTAGTGATGGCCGTCCCCTGACGACCGTTCACTAGGCCCGAGTGACCGCGCCAAGCTCGGCGCCAGTCACGAGTCGTGCGTACTTCGCCAAGACGCCCTTTGTGTACAAGGGCTCAGGATGAACAAGCACGCTTCGCCGTTCCTGGAGGACCGACTCATCGACCAACAATTCAATGGTGTGCCCAACTACATCAATCACGATTCGGTCCCCGTCGGCAACGAGGCCAATGGGGCCTCCATCAACGGCTTCAGGGGCCACATGGCCAATGCAGAAGCCGTGCGTACCGCCACTGAATCGACCATCAGTAACGAGCGCACAGTCGCCACCACGACCCGCCCCCTTCATCGCACCAGTAACCGCCAGCATCTCTCGCATGCCTGGACCACCCTTTGGACCCTCGTAACGAATGACGAGAACGGTGCCCGGAGCAATGGAACCCGCCAGGATTGCGTCCATCGCTGCTGCTTCTCCATTGAAGACTCGAGCCGAGCCATCAAACAGCAAGGTGTCAATTCCGGCGACCTTCACCACTGCACCCTTCGGCGCGAGTGAACCCCGAAGAATCGCAATGCCACCTTGGGCGTGAATTGGATCGTCGAGCGCATGAATGACCACCCCATCCGGAGCGCCGGGACCGATCTCTGCCAAGTTCTCGGCAATGGTCTTGCCGGTAACGGTCATGCAGTCACCGTGAAGCAGGCCAGCATCAAGCAGCATCTTCATCACGACAGGAATTCCCCCAACGCGATCAAGATCGGTCATGTGGAAGCGTCCATGAGGCTTCGTGTCGGCCAAGTGCGGAACCTTGGCCGCGATCCGATTGAAGTCTTCGAGCTCGAGATCAACTTCTGCTTCAACCGCGATGGCGAGGAGGTGGAGAACCGCATTCGTTGAACCACCGAGTGCCATGACCACCGAAATCGCGTTCTCGAATGCTTCCTTCGTGAGAATGTCACGAGGTCGAATGTTCTTGCGAAGCAGATTGATGACGGCTTCACCGGCTTCGAAAGCAAGGGCATCTCGTCGTCCATCAATTGCAGGAGCGGTTGATGAGCCGGGAAGAGCCATACCAAGCGCCTCGGCTACCGAGGCCATGGTGTTTGCGGTGAACATTCCCGCGCAACTTCCCTCAGAGGGGCAGGCTTCTCGCTCAATCAACGAGAGTTCGGCATCAGTCAGAGCACCAACAGCATTCGCCCCGACCGCTTCAAACACGCTCGTAATGTCGAGTGACTTCCCATTGAGGTGTCCCGGAAGAATGGTGCCGCCGTAGGTAAAGACGTTCGGAAGATTGAGGCGTGCAGCAGCCATGAGCATTCCTGGAAGGGACTTATCGCAGCCTGCGAACGTCACCAATCCATCGAAGCGTTCCGCGTGCATGACGGTCTCGACGCTGTCGGCGATGACCTCACGACTGACGAGACTCGCTCGCATGCCTTCGTGACCCATGGAAATTCCATCAGAAACTGCGATGGTCACGAATTCGAACGGATAACCCCCCGCAGCCCTCACGCCCTCTTTCGCTCGCTTCGCAAGGCGATCAAGTGGAAGGTTGCACGGCGTGACTTCGTTCCACGATGAGGCAACGCCAATCTGCGGCTTGTCCCAGTCGTCGTCACCCATGCCAACAGCTCGGAGCATCGCTCTCGCTGGCGCCTTGGAGGGACCGTCGGTGACTTCGAAACTACGGGGCTTCATTGGGTTGTGCGTTGGGTTCTCCACATGACCAGCATACGATCAGTCGCGAATGCGATTCTCAGCGCTACAGGAGAGGCTTCACTGCCGTTCCCATAACTGTCGACAGATAACTCGCGTAGACCGCCGAAACATGGGTGGAGTCATAGCTGACCACCATGTTGCCAATAATGGGAGAACAGGTTGTGGTGCACAGCCAAGGAATCGGATTGACGAATCCCACCTTTGAAGCCTTCGCTGCAGCCTGTTCACCAACGTGGGCATCTTGATTCGCATCGACTGCATTGAGCGGAGCCGTCCCACAGTCTTGGATAGAACTTGGGTGAATGGCGAGACAATCGGGCATTGGATTGTTGTCGATGGGAATGTCGCCAATCAGGATGATCTTTGTCTTGACCTTCTTCAACGAAGCGAACGTCGTTTGCAAGGCACTCGACCACTCACTCATAGCTGGCGGTGATCCATTCGGCTGATAGTTCGTCGTTCGCTCGCTAAAGATGACCGCAGTCGGTGGCTTCTTCTTGATTGCGGCGAGAACTGACGTTCTCCATGAGGCGCATCGGTTTTGCGCGTCAGTCGGTGCGGTGATCGAAAACGTGGCGATTGGGCAACCTGGATACCAAGAAAGATCGAGACGGTAACCAGCCTTTGCCAAACTGGGAACAAGGGCAGGAACCCACATGAGTGCGTGGCTATCGCCATAGAGACTCACCACCTTCTTCGAGGTCAACGGCCCGAAACTGCAACTCGTCTGCTGAGAGGGACATCTGCCTCCGAGCGCCGCAAGATTTGTCAGCGTGTTGGAAGTGCTTGCGGCGCTTAAGGCCGGAGTCGTTGCCGTCGGGAGGCTCGAGATCGAGATCGAACCACTCACCAATAAAGTGACCTGAGACGCTGATCCTGCCGGCACGAGCAAGTACGTCGGCGTCGCCGCAGTCGAAGGAACACTCGAACCGAAAAGCACCAATGCCCCAATGGAGATCGACGCCAAATGCCGCACTCTCACGAAATCCCCCAAGTCAATCCACTGCTCGTCTTCGCGACGATACCGCCACCGAGAAAGTATTCCCCTCCACCAACGCGCTCTTGGTCCAAACCTCTCAGGAAATTCACTCTTTACTGACGGGCGACTCCGCGAGCGACCTGGCCTGCCATTCAGCGAAGTTCAATTCCTGAGTGTTGCCCTGGACGAGTGGTGCAGAGCCAAGGAGCATCATCAGGTCACCTATTTCCGAGCCTGCAGTTCCGCAATAACCGCCTTGCCGTTGGCCTTGCCTTTCGTTGCAGCCATGACTTTGCCAATGAAGAACTGCGCAAGCTTGTCATCGCCACCGACATAACGCGACCACTGTTCCTCATTTGCTGCAATGACCTCATCAATCGTTGCCCCGAGCGAGTCATCGCTCAATTGTTCGAATCCCAGGCGAGCGGCGAGTTCCCTTGGATCAGCATTGGGTTCTTCAACGAGCACAGCGAGGACCGACTTAGCCTGCGTTGCCGAGAGTGCGCCTGAGGCTTCCATCTGGCAGGTGGCCGCGAAGCTCGCAGAGCTTGGGAGCATGCCATCTGCATCGAGCTCATTGGCTGCGCGAGTGACAGCAAGTTGCGCTGGCGCACCTGAAGCAACCGCCTCGACGACGAGATCATCAAGGTCTCGATCAACCACCGTGGCGACGAGGTCAACCGTGGTTGGGTCGGTGTTCCCAATGAGGGCAATGAGGCGCTGCCGGCGCTGCTTCGGGAGGGGCGGAAGATCGCCGCGAATCTGCTCAATCCATTCGTCAGATGGAGCCAAGGGCACGAGGTCGGGTTCTGGGAAGTAGCGATAGTCGTTCGCTTCTTCTTTTGATCTCATCGAGCCGGTCCGTCCCGCCTGTTCGTCCCAGTGGCGGGTTTCTTGAACAATGCGCTCCCCGGACTCCAAGGCATCAACCTGTCGAAGCGCCTCGTACTCAATCGCACGCTGAAGACTGCGCAGCGAATTCAGGT
>CAIXCS010000018.1 GCA_903918025.1 uncultured Actinomycetes bacterium | reverse complement strand
TTCCATTGTTCCTTGCCGTTGGGAAGTTGGCCCCAGCCCTTGCGGCGGGTTGCACCGTCGTGTTGAAGCCAGCACCAGAGACACCACTTGATGCCTTCCGCCTCGCCGAACTCTTTGAGCTTGCTGGTCTTCCTGAAGGTGTGCTCTCGGTCGTTCCTGCCGGTCGTGAAGTGGCCGAATACCTCGTTCGACACCCACAGGTCGACAAGATCTCGTTCACTGGATCAACGGTCGCCGGCAAGAAGATTGGTTCGCTCTGTGGTGAGAACCTCAAGCGTTTCACCCTGGAGCTTGGTGGAAAGTCAGCGGCAATCATCCTCGATGATGCAGACCTCGAGTCGTCAATCGCGACGTTGCTTCCGAACGCACTCATGAACAACGGGCAAGCCTGCATTGCCCAGACACGCATCTTGGCCCCAACAAGCCGATATGACGAAGTGGTTGATGCACTCGTTGCTGCGGTGAGTGAGTCATGGACCGTTGGCGATCCACTTTCGATGGAGACGGCTGTTGGCCCACTGTTGGCAGCTCGCCAGCGCGACCGCGTTGAGGGCTACATCGCCAAGGGTCTCGAGCAGGGGGCACAGATTGCACTTGGGGGCGGCCGACCCAAGGAATTCCCCGTTGGCTACTTCGTCGAGCCGACCATCTTCACTGGCGTCAAGAACGACATGGTGATCGCGCAAGAGGAGATCTTCGGACCGGTCTTGTCCGTCATTGCCTACGAAGGTGACGAAGACGCGCTGGCGATTGCCAATGACTCCGACTTCGGTCTCTGTGGTTCTGTCTGGACCGCCGACAATGAGCGGGGCCTCGGCATCGCCCGTCGAGTTCGGACCGGCACCTACATGGTCAATTCTGGAATGCCGTTCGACTTCGCAACGCCGTTTGGTGGCTTCAAGAACTCCGGAATGGGTCGTGAGTTCGGTCCCGAAGGGCTGGAAGCCTTCCTCGAGTTCAAGTCGATCACGTTCCCGGCTGGTTACAGCCCGAAGATCTAATTCCTAGGAGCCATTCGGCGCATAGGGGTTCTTCGCGAGGATCGAGGTGCATTGCGCCTCGAGACTCGGGATCACGTGAGAAATGCCAACTCGGACGGATTCGCTGATGGTTGTTTGGAGTGCGTTGTACGTACCATCGTCCGAGGTTGCCGCTGCGGCGTTTCCAAGAGCTCGCGTTAACAGGACTTGAGCGTGAGCAATTCTCTCGTGACGGGCATCTCCAGTGAGTTCCGCAGCCGATTTATACGTCGCGATGGCAACACGGACCTGCTTGCAGGCCGCCACGGCGTGACCATTGCTGGTTGAGCACGCCGCAAGAAGAACTCCTCCAATGACGAGCCCTGCAAGTTGTCGGGTAAGCGTCTGCCGTGTTTTCACCCGAGCCACTGCTCGGCGTATTCACGAAGAAACTTGCTCACCTGAGCGCATCGGTCGAACACGTCACAGAGCAGTTCGTCACCCTTCAAGATCTTCGTTAACGAAACAGGTCGTCGAGCAACCACATTGAGTCGGCGTTCCGCTGGTTCAAGCGGTGACGAAAACGAGTCAACGGCGGAGACCTCAATGGGCAGGTCGGTGCCACAGAGGCCATTGAGGTCGAGGTTGATTCGGAGGAGATCCGGGCTCATCGGCAGAGGTGGAAGTGCCCAGGTGAAGGTCAGCGGGAAGAAGTACTCGTCCGGTGGATCGTGATCCTCATCAAGCGTTGCCACGGCGTCCTCGAAGGCCAAGAGGACTCTTGGCTCAACGTCGAGCGAGAGATGCAGGTCAAGTGGTCCACCGCAGGCATCGTCAGGGTGCAGATCCACTTCGTAGGTCTGGCGCAAGGAGTAGGTCTCGACAAAGTGTCGTTCGTCGTGCACGTGGAAGCCGTGATCCGGAGAATGCTCTTTGAGATCAGCGACATACCCTGCAACGTCAATAGCGGCCACGGACAGACGTTACCTGCCCGAGCAAGTCGAGCAGATTGCGATCCCGTCCGACCTCCTCATCCATCTCGAGTGGTGAAATGCTCCATCTGGTGCCAAAACTGCTCTAGAACGAGGCGCTCTCGTTGCTAGGTTGACATGGTGAACGATGCGCAACTCGTAGACCTGCTTCTCGACGCTGGACGAGCCGTTCGGCAGAGTCTTGAAGGCTTTTCGGAAAAGGGTTTCTCGGGACTTCGCGACACGCAGTACAAGCTCGATCTCGTGGCCGATGCCGCAGCATGTGAGGTCCTCCTTGGTGGTGGCCTCGGCGTCATTTCAGAGGAATCCGGCACGACTGAAGGTGGGCGAGCACTTCGCTGTGTCGTTGATCCAATTGATGGTTCCACCAATTGCGACCACGGCGTCCCGTTCTTCTCGACCAGTCTCTGCATCCTTGATGATGAAGGACCTCGTGTTGGGCTAGTCGTCAATCAGGCAACTGGCGTGACCTACACCGCAATTCGAGGTGAAGGCGCATGGCGCGATGGTGTTTCCATCAAGCCGTCGGGAACGGTTGAGTTGTCAGAGGCCATTGTCGCGTTCTCGGGTCTGCCGAAGAAGCACCACGGATGGGCGCAATACCGCGTTCTTGGAGCCGCAAGTTTGGAATGTTGCCTTGTGGCTGACGGTTCGCTCGATGCGTATCTCCAAGCAGGAACTTCGAGAATCAACCCTTGGGACTACCTTGCCGGCCTACTCATCTGCGAGGAAGCCGGCGCGGTGTTTCTCGAGGAGGACGGATTTGATCTGGTTGTTGAGGGGCCTGCAAGCCGGCGACCAATCGTCGCCGCAACCTCCGAGCTTGCAGCTCAGCTCCTTGCCCAAGCTCCCTTCTAACGTTCGAAGGATCGAATGCAGACAAGCAAGTCTGCGAGCCAATACAAGGACTCGAGTCAGCCTAGGATGACGTCCCCGGGCGCTTAGCTCAGTTGGTT
>CAIXCS010000017.1 GCA_903918025.1 uncultured Actinomycetes bacterium | reverse complement strand
GAACACTTCGGAACTTCCAAGTGCCCTCAAGCGACTGCACGGCCCATCGCCTCGGCACGGCAGAATGGAGGTCCGAGCAATGAAGGGACTTCCATGGCTGCCGCCGAAGAAATCGCCACCGCAATGCTGAGCGATGACGTTCGTTCCGAGCGGCTCGCCTCGCTCCTCGCCCTCATTGAACTCATGCGACCAAGTGTGCAAGCTGATGGTGGTGACCTTGTGCTCTTGAAGGCCGACGTTGAATCTGGAATCGTCGAAGTGCAGCTCCAAGGAGCGTGCAGTTCTTGCGCAGTCTCATCCTCAACGCTGCAAGGCGGCGTTGAGCGCATCCTCAAGGGACGCCTTGACTGGGTGACTGACGTTGTTGGTTCGGTCGACGAAGACCTCGACTTCGAGGCGAGTGCCGCTATGGGCGCCGGGGGCTACGTCCCCAAGCAGTGAGTGACGCGCGTGAAGCAACGGGGCTCAGGCGAACCTTTCTCGCCCTGAGCGTTCGAAACTTCCGGCTGTACTTCTTTGGTCAGCTTGTCTCAGTTTCTGGAACCTGGCTCCAGTCCCTCGCCATTGGTCTGTTGATTCTGAAGTTGACCGGTCATCACGCTCGACATGCTGGAAGCTATTTCTCCGTCGGTGTTGGAAGCAGTCTGCCCTTCGTTCCAATGCTCGTTGCAGGATCCTGGGCAGGCCTCGTTATTGACCGATCGCGCAAACGGGTCATTCTGTATGTCACACAATCAGCAGCCCTCGTACTCGCCTTGGCCCTGGGCCTCCTCACGGTGACGCACCACGTGACGATTTGGTCGGTGTACGTCATTGCCTTCGGGTTCGGTTTGGTCAATTTGTTTGACAACCCAGCCAGACAGACGTTCGTGTCGGAAATGGTCGGCCCCGAGTTATTGCCCAATGCCGTCAGCCTCAACACCGTCCTCATCAACATGGCGAGGATTGTTGGACCTTCAGTTGCAGTGGTGCTCACCCAGACCATCGGTCTTGGTGGCTGCTTCTTGGTCAATGCCGGAAGTTACGTAGCCGTCCTCTTTGCGCTCTGGGCAATGGATGGCAGCGAACTCCATCCTTCAAAGCGGGTGGTTGCCGCCAAGGGACAGGTTCGAGATGGCCTTCGCTATGCCTGGCAGCGTCCGAGGCTTCGTGGCCCACTCGTCGCCATGTTTGTGGTTGGGTTACTGGCCTTCAACTTCACCGTGACGGTGCTTGCACTTGCCAAGGGGACCTTCCACGGAGGTGCGCCACTTGTTGCCGCATTCATGGTCGCGCAAGGCATTGGAGCAGTACTTGGCGGAATCCATGCGGCGTATCACGGCAAACCATCGCAACGCCGCCTTGCGATGCTCGGATTGGGCTTTGGCGTTGCCATGGTCGCCATGGGGCTCATGCCAACCGAAGTGCTCGCCGGGATTGCGATCTTTGTGGTTGGTTACGGCTCGATCAACTATGTGGCGACGGCCAATGGGACCCTTCAGTTGCATGCAGAACCACAAATGCGAGGACGGGTGATGGCCCTGTATTCCATAGCATTTCTCGGAACCGCACCCATTGGGATGCCCCTCATTGGGCTACTCATTGATGCCACCGGTCCTCGAGTTGCCATTCTGACCGGAGCGATTGCAACCATCATTTCGTCTGCTTTTCTCCTCCGACATGACGATCGAGTAACTGCCCTGGAGACTGCATCGCCACCTCCTGAGACCATTGAGGACCGGTGACAAGGGCTCTGGTTGTGGTGCAACCCCATTTCGGGGGAGAATGGATGACCATGCCGAGCACCGTTGAGGCCACGAATGCCTAGATCTCCCCGAACCGTCCTCAAGGACTTCCAAGCTTCCGCTGAGCGGTCAAAGGGCATTTCGGTGCCACCTCGAATCGCGCCAGCTCCAGCCAAGGCTGGAGGACTTCGCATTGCGTTCTTGATCTACCGAGGCAATCCGACCTGCGGGGGACAGGGTGTCTACACCCGCCACCTCACTCGTGAACTCGTTGCACTTGGTCACAGTGTTGAGGTCTTTGCTGGTCAGCCATATCCGGAGCTCGATGAGGGTGTTGGTTTTACTCCAGTTCCGGGACTTGATCTCTATCGAGACCCAGATCCATTCCGCGTGCCCCACATCCGAGAATTCAAGACAAAGTACGACATTGCGGAGTTCGCCATCATGTGTGCGGCAGGATTCGGCGAGCCCTACGCCTATTCCAAGCGAATTGTTGACGTACTCGAAGCTCGCCGAAGCGAGTTCGACCTCATTCACGACAACCAGTGCCTAGGCACCGGAATGCTCGAGTTGGTGGAGAAGGGTTGGCCACTTCTCACGACCCTTCACCACCCAATCACGGTTGACCGGGAAATCAAGCTTGCACACGACACCAGTGCTTGGCAGCGTTTCACGACCAAGCGCTGGTTTGGCTTCCTCGGGATGCAAAAGCAGGTGGCCAAGGCGCTCCCTGCAATCCTCACGGTGTCGCATTCCTCAAGAAATGACATCGCGGCGCAAATGGGCGTCAATCCCAGCAACATGACCGTCGTTCCTGTTGGTGTTGACCATACGGTTTTTCGTCCGTTCGATGACGTTCAGCCAGTGCCAGGCAGGCTCATGGTGACGACATCGTCAGATGTTCCGATGAAGGGCCTCGTCCCGCTGTTAGAAGCTCTGGCGAAGCTTCGAACCGAACGCGACGTGACGTTGACCGTCATTGGGAAGCCAAAGAAGGGTGGTCGAGTTGATGAAGCGCTCGATCGACTGAACCTTCGTGACATCGTTACCTGTGTCAGCGGAATCTCTGATGATTCGTTGGCTCGTCTTTATGGCGAAGCCGAGGTGGCAGTGGTGCCATCGCTCTATGAAGGCTTCTCACTTCCAGCGATTGAAGCCATGGCCTGTGGTCGTGCAGTCGTTGCAACAACGGGTGGAGCACTTCCCGAGGTTGTTGGGACCGATGGCACGACTGGACTCCTCGTCACGCCTGATGACCCGGAGGCCCTTGCGATGGGGATTGCCACCTTGTTGGACGATCCAGACCGACGAGCGGCGCTTGGCGCAGCGGCGCGTGAGCGCGTCATGCACCGATTTACGTGGCAGGTAACTGCCATTGGCACGAGTGCTGCGTACTCGGCGATGCTCGATGGGCAGCCACTGCCAGGATCCGAGGCGCCAACATGCTGACTGCCAGATACGAGACGCTTCACGTGCGCCGGGGTGACCTGCTGCTCGACATGGGCTGTGGCTTCGGTCGCCACGCCTATCAAGCGGCTCGTCTTGGCGCCGAAGTCGTCGCGCTTGATGCCGGGGCAGATGAAATTGCCGGCGTCGCCAACACCGTGCAAGCAATGGTTGAAGCAGGTGAACTAGAACTTGGCGCTCCGATCGCAGCGCTTCGAGGCGATGCCTTTGCGCTGCCATTTGCGGATGGCACGTTTGACCGAATCATTGCGTCGGAGATTTTGGAACACCTTCCCGCGGACACCGTCGCGATGGCGGAACTCTCACGAGTCTTGAAGCCTGGGGGCACGATTGCCATCACCGTTCCAAGGTTCGGTCCGGAACTCATCAATTGGGCGCTGTCTGACGAGTATCACGGCGTTGAAGGCGGCCATGTTCGCATCTACCGCAAATCTGTGTTGCTTGAGCGACTGACATCAAGTGGCCTCACGCCCTACGCCACACATCACGCCCATGCGCTGCACGCACCGTATTGGTGGCTCAAGTGCGCCGTTGGCACGACCAATGATGAGCACAAGGCGGTGAAGGCGTATCACCGTTTGTTGGTTTGGGACATTGTGAAGGGTCCCAAGTTGACGCGTTGGGCAGAGAAGATCTTGAACCCAATCTTTGGCAAGAGCTTCATTGTCTACCTCTCGAAGGCACCAACGACGACTGTCCAACAAGTGGAACCAACGCTGGAGCGGGTATGAGTCAGCACCTCACCGGCACCCACGTGCCGGACCTTCCGGGGCTCTTGACCTCGTCACAACTTGCCGAGACCGCCCAGTCCATTGCTGAGCAACAGCAGGGCAACGGAATGATTCTTTGGTCAACCGGCGGACACTGTGACCCATGGAATCACGTTGAAGCCGCAATGGCCCTCGGGACGTGCGGTCGCTATCAAGAGATGGAGCGAGCCTATGACTGGCTCGCAGAGACTCAACTCGGTGACGGAAGTTGGTTCAACTACTACCTCGCCCATTCGGTGAAAGATCCCCGCCTTGACACCAATGTCGTCGCGTATGTTGCCGCGGGCATTTGGCATGCATTCCTCTTGACCGGTGATGAGTCGATGCTTGAGCGCAGGTTCTCGATGGTTGAACGAGCCATCAACTTTGTTCTTCGCTTCCAGCAGCCAGATGGCTCCATTAGTTGGTCGCTTGATCAGCGTGGCGTCCGCGAAACCTATGCACTGCTCACGGGATCCTCATCGATCTATCACTCGCTTCGATGTGCGGTCGCTATTGCCGAGCGACTCGAGCGGCCGAATCCTCGTTGGGAACTTTCCGCTGGTCGACTTGGCCATGCAGTTGCTCACCATGCACAGTCATTTGCTCCGAAGTATGAGTTTGCGATGGATTGGTACTACCCAATGCTTTCCGGTGCCCTCGAAGGCGACCGCGGACGCGAGCGCATGGATGCCATGTGGGACACCTTCGTCATGCCCGGCAAAGGTGTTCGTTGCGTGTCGACCGAAGATTGGGTGACCGGAGCAGAAACCGCCGAGTGCGTCATGGCGCTTGATGCTGTTGGTCGGAGAGATGAAGCACTTGAACTTCTTTCATGGACACTTCCTCATCGCCAGAGCGATGGGAGTTATCTCACCGGTCTCGTCTATCCGGATCGCTTGACCTATCCAGGTGGCGAGGCAACGACCTACACCGCGGGAGCGATCATTCTGGCCGCCGATGCGCTCTCCTCAACGACACCTGCTGCAGGACTTTTCCGAGGCGAGACCCTAGGCGAGGCACTTGATCTTGCTGGTGTCGCCTGCGATGTTGCGCAGAGTGACGGCTGCACCGGCGGCTGAGTCGGGGATCAACTCGCGGAAGGACAATTCGCCGCGGGATCTCCGAAGTGGTGCCCATTCGGGCAGGTAGTCAGCGCTGAATACGTCACCCCAGTGGCATGGACTCCGGCGAGAATTGAGGTGGAGAGGTTTGCTCCACTGAGGTCAGCATTGGTGATATCTGCGTTTGTCAGGTTGGCGCCAGCGAAGACGACGCCGGCGAGATTTGCTCCGTTGAGATTTGCTCCAATGAGATTGGCTTGTGGTCCAACGAGATAGCCATGGACGAGACTCCAACCAGTCGCCATCGAAGCCGGGGCGCCAATGATGCCTCCTGACGAGAGTGAAGCCAACGTCAGAGGATTGAAGTAGGTGCCAGCGAGATTGGCATTGGTGAGATTGGCACCGTCGAAGAGGCCATAGACCAGTGCCTTCGACAGGTTTGCCCCGGTGAAGTTCCCCCCGGTAGCCGATGCATTGGTGAGATTCGCTCCCGTGAGATTCGCTCCGGTGAAATTGACGTCATGGAGCGACGTGTTGGAAAGGTCTGCACCGTTGAGCGATGCATTGCTCAGATCATCGCCATTGAGCACTGCGCCATTCAAGTTGGCTTTCGGACCGACGAGATATCCGGAGGCCAGCATCCAGCTTGTGGGAAGCGAGGCTGGAGTCCCTGCCAGGTTGCCGGTCGTGGCGAACGAGAGGTTCGCTCCATCAAGCGCGGCTTGCTAAAGGATTGCATTGGTCAAGACGGCATGTGCGAGCACCGCTTGCGTGAGGTTGGCACTCGTGAAATCTGCTCCGGTGAGCTTCGCATTGGTGAGGTCAGCTCCGCTGAGGTCTGCATTCGTGAGGTCTGCGTTCGTGAGATTCGAATCGGCGAGGTGAACATTGGCAAGCGATGCGCCTCTCAGATTCGCCCCCTTGAGAACGGCAGTCGGGCCAATGAAGTAACCCTGGCAGAGCTTCCAATCCGAGTTCAACTGTGAGGGAATCCCAACCACACTCCCCGAGGTTGCCATCCCTAGACCCGCGTTGGTCATGTCGGTCGCGTTCACGTTCGCCCCCGTGAGCACCGCATGGTCGAAGTCGGCGCCATTGAGGTTTGCACCCTCGAGGTTTGCCGCAGTGAGGTTCGCATGCGTGAAGTCCGCGTCCAACAAGTTCGCGCCACTGAAGTCTGCGCCTGGGAAATTTCCTCCTATGAGCTTTGCGTGCTGAAGATTTGCCTTCGGACCAATGAGGTAGCCGAGCGAAACTTTCCAGTTGGGTGGCAGATGGGACGGCGTTCCCGTGAGGCGGCCCGAGGAAACATCCGTCAGTTCGGCGCCAGTGAAATCGGTTCTCGTGACATCTGCCCAAATGAGGTTTGCACTGGAGAAATTTGTTCCGACGAGACTCATGCCACTGAGGTCAACGCCCATGAGGTAGGCGTTTGAGAGGTTCGCGGCAGGTCCGATGAGATAGCCGGAGAGGAACTTCCAATTCATTGGAAGACTCGCTGGCGTGCCGAGAATCCCTCCGGAGTATGCCTGGGTCAGATTTGCACCAGCCATCTGTGTCTTGCGAAGCGTGGCGGAATCGATGGAAACCTGCGTGAGGTTTGCGCCGATCAAGTTGGCGCTTGAAAGGTTTGTATGGCTCAGGTTGCAAAAACTCAAATTTGCCCCCGAAAGGTTCATGCCACTCAGGTTCATTCCTCCGAGATTTGCGGTCGAGAGATTGACTGCCGGCCCGACAAAGAAGCCGCCAACAACCTTCCAATTCGCCGGAAGACTCGATGGAACTCCAGTGAGGAGTCTCGAGGAGACCCCTCGAAAGATTGCACCTTTGAGGAGTGCGCCGCGAATGTTGGCTCGTGCGAAATCAGCACCGGTCAAATTGGATCCAGTCAAATTGGCGTCACTGAGATTGGCACCAATGAGCTTGACGCCACTCAGATTGGTGCCACTCAG
>CAIXCS010000016.1 GCA_903918025.1 uncultured Actinomycetes bacterium | reverse complement strand
GTCATCAAGGATGTGGTCAAGACACTCGTCTATGAACTTTGCCGCTACAGGAATGCCATCGCTGCCGCATCTGGCGAAGTCCCCCCGATCCCAGAAGCGGTGTTGACGAAGCCTCCATCTGCCGAGCTTCGACCGGACCAGCGTGATGACCAGTCTCTTCCGCCGTATGAGATCTTGGATCCAATTATCGAGGCTTACGTCGAAGATGACCTCACCGGTCCGGAGATTGTTGCTCAAGGTTTCGCTGTTGAGACGGTCAATCGGGTGGTCGAACTGATTGATCGATCGGAGTACAAGCGGCGCCAAAGCCCACTTGGACCTCGGGTGACCTCGAAAGCATTCGGGAGAGATCGTCGAATTCCAATTACCAATCGGTATCGCCCAGTAGCCAAGGAGCAGTGATGTCGCTCTCATTCCTGAGTCTCTTTGAGGCAGCCGCATTGATTGGTGAGGCCCAACTCCTCGAAACAAGACTGTTCGAGGTCCTCGGACATTCCTCAACCCTTGCGGTGGACCCTGAGAAGGTCTTGTTGCTCAGCGTTGTCTCTCGGCGACACGGCAACCTCGCCGAGTCCTTTGGCAACCGGCTGCCGGTTTCAGCCTCGATTCCAACGCAACCCTTCAGAGCAGTTGTTACACCGGAAGGGAGGGCGATTTTGGCTTCACTTGATGATGAACACCTCAAGGATCTCGACGACAACGGTGTGCTCTTCTATTTGTCGGGTGAAGTTCTTCCCCTTTTGGTTCGCTTCTACGAGGACTTCTTCGCGAGTACCTCACCAACATCTGATGGCCCGGTTCGAGTCGTCCTCGACGAAGCCCTTGCCGTGCTCGAAGATGAACTTGACCTGTTTGGCACCCTTCAATCGATGGGGTAACCAGCAAGAGGACCTTGTGTTTTCTGTGCATTTCGCCGTCGCGACCGAAGAGGTTGCACCGGCCGGTACACTCTCTGCAGCCAACCCGGAGGGAAACGGGGTGGGGAACATCCGAGTTGCGTCGACATTGTTCGGCGCGCGAGTTGGAGGCATTACACACCTTGGCGAAAGAACGCATCGAACGCGATGATGAAGACCTCGTCCGGCTCTACCTGACCGATATCGGGCAATACCCACTCTTGACCAAGGACGATGAAGTTCGCCTTGCTCAGACCATTGAGGGGGGTCGCGAGGCAGCAGAGCAACTTGCTGTTGCCAAAGGACTCACTGTTGCCGTCAAACGAGATCTGACGAAGACCGCCCGCCGAGGCGAGGACGCTCAGCAAACCTTCGTCCAGTCGAACCTTCGCTTGGTCGTTTCGATTGCCAAGAAGTACCAGGCTTCCGGCCTGCCACTTCTTGATCTGATTCAAGAAGGCAACCTTGGACTCATGCACGCGGTTGAGAAGTTCGACTGGCGCAAGGGTTTCAAGTTCTCGACCTACGCCACCTGGTGGATCCGTCAAGCGATCACCCGTGGCATTGCCAACACCGGGCGCACCATTCGGCTCCCTGTGCACGCCGGTGACACCCTCGCTCGCGTGCAGAAGGCACAGGCTCGTCTCGAGCTCAAGTACGGACGTCCAGCGACGCTTGCCGAACTCGGCGCCGAAGTGGAAATGCCGGAAGACAAGCTGATCGAAGCCCTCCGATTTCGTGCTGAGCCGCTCTCACTCTCAGAGCCACTCCGTGAAGATGGTGACGCTGAGCTCGGTGACGTCGTGGAAGACCGTTCGGCCGAATCACCATTCGAAGTTGCGGCAGTCGCACTTCTGCCTGAGGAGATCGAGCGCCTGCTCGGACCACTCGAACAACGAGAGCGCGACATCTTGCGCCTCCGTTTTGGTCTTGACCGTGGCGAGCCTCGGACATTGGAAGAAGTCGGTGACCTCTTCAACCTCACCCGTGAGCGAATTCGGCAGATTGAAGCTCGAGCAATGAGCAAGCTTCGTCATCCGTCTTCCGACACTGGCGCAAGGGATCTCCTCACCGTCTGAGGATCACTGCAGCGCGCAGCCGCTACACCTTGACCGGTGTATGGCGCTTGCCACCCTTAACGGCAAGCAGACCGAGCGCTCCAACGATTGCGACAATCCCGGTGAACAGTGGCGTTCGACGCGACACACGGTCACGAAGCCGCACCGGCTTCGTGAAGTTGACAATCTCCCAGCCGCGCTCCTTTGCAACCTTTGCAAGAGGTCGATCAGGATTGACCGCAACAGGGTGGCCGACGATTTCGAGCATTGGTTGATCGGTAACTGAGTCCGAATAGGCGTAGGACTCGGCAAGATCAATCGAATTTCGATTCGCCAATTCCTCAATCGCGATGGCCTTGTTCGGCCCGTAGTTATAGAACGCCGTCTCGCCCGTGTAGCAACCTGCGGCATCAACCTCGGCCACGGTAGCGATTGCTCCGTCGACTCCAAGAAGTTCTGCCAGGGGCATCACAATTTCTTCGGGACTGGCGGAGACGAGATAGATCCGGTGCCCCTCACCACGGTGGAACTCCATGAGATCAAGCGCTTCTGCGTAAATCAACGGCTCAATGGTCTCAATCAAGGTCTCGCGAACGATCTCAGAGATCTGATTTCGGTCCCAGCCCTTGGTGAGCGTGAGCATTGACTCTCGAATCTTCGTGAGTCGCTCTTCGTCAGCGCCGAAGTACATGAACATGACCTGCCCAGCAATCGCTCGAGCAACCATTCGTCGAGAAATCAGTCCTTGGCGGCGAAAGGGGCGGCCAAAGGCTGCGATTGAAGCCTTGGCAATTACCGTCTTGTCGAGGTCAAAGAAAGCCGCTTGCACCGCCTCAGCCTACGGCGTGCCTTGGACTGCGGACCGGACGGTCAGTGGCCGATGAGAATTTCAGAAATTGCCTCGGCCCGATGAGCTGGCGCCAACACCACCACTTCATCGCCTCGGTTCAACTGTTCGTCAGCACTCGGCTGCACAATGTGCCCATTTCGGACAATTGCCACGATGGCCGTGTCCCTTCCGAGATCAAGATCTTCAATCAGGCGCCCGTCGGCGGGTGACGAGTCAGCAAGGGTCACTTCAAACAGATTTGCATTGCCGTCATCAAAGGTCATGAGCCGAACGAGAGAACCAACAGCGAACGCTTCTTCGACGAGGCTCGTCAGGAGCTGAGGCGTTGAGACGGAGACATCAACGCCCCATGTCTCGTTGAAGAGCCACTGATTCTTGGAATTGTTCACTCGTGCGATGACTCGAGGAACGGCAAACTCTTGTTTTGCCAACAGAGAAATGACGAGATTGTCCTCGTCATCTCCTGTAGCTGCAACCATGACGTCAATCTCTTCGACGTTGTTCGCACGAAGCATGGCGAGTTCGCAGGCATCTCCAGCAATGACCTTCAGGTTGGTTGCCTGATTGAGGCGATGGGCAACTTCGGGCTCCTGCTCAAAGACCACAACGTCATGGCCATTGCGCTGCAGATCCTCCGCAATTGCGACACCGACGCTTCCCGCCCCGGCGATGGCAATCTTCACGATGGGTCTCCTTCGGTCGATGCGAGGTGATGATCAAGTGCTTCTCGCTGGTCAAGCAAAACGGCGATGTGGAGAAGATCGCCGTCTTGGCCGACCATTTCTCCAGGCTGCAGGCGAGGCTTGCCAGCACGCGTCACTGCAACCAATGTGGCGAGGTCATTTGGCACGACACCGCTCAGGTGCTTTCCAGCAAAGTGCGCAGGCAGCGGCCGATCAACCAACGACAAGATCCCGCTGCCGTCAGTCCACGAGGTGTGGAGTTCACTTGGCAACAGCCAGCGGCGCACTTGATCAATGGTCCACGTCACCGTCGCAACGGTCGCGATGCCGAGTCTCTGGTACACCTCGGCGCGTTGAGGGTCGTAGATCCGAGCGACAACGGCTTCGACGCCGAAGTGTTCTCGAGCGATTCGAGCGGTCAAGATGTTGGAGTTGTCACCACTCGTGACTGCTGCAAGCGCGCCGGCTCGCGCCACTCCCGCTTCTTCGAGCGCGCTGCGGTCGAATCCCGATCCTTCAATGGTGGATCCAGAAAAATCAGGCCCAAGGCGACGGAACTGCTTACGATTCTTGTCGACGACGGCGACGGAATGTCCCTCTGCGATGAGTTCCTTGGCCAATCCCGACCCAACTCGTCCACAGCCCACGATGACGATATGCATGAGGGGAAGCCTACTCATGGCAATGAGTAAGGCTGCATGAGCCGTGCGACCTACAGTGGCGGTGGCAATCCACGGAGGACCATGGCACCGAAGACCGGTTCGGACACACCCGACCACCAACCCATTGCGCGTCGAAAGCAGCGGATCGCTGCTGCCTACCCAGAGTCGATGGCCTACCGGTGGAAGAACCGGATTCTCGGACCACCGCTTGTAACCGAACAACTGGAATCCGAGCACTTGGCCAATCCAGTTGCCCTCGGCGTGCTCGCGCCCGACATGATCTCTTCATCGGCCTACGGCACCGAAGAGATGTTGATTGTCATGCTCCCGATTATTGGTATCGGCGCATTCACGATGGTGATCCCGATCACGATGGCCATCATTGCGGTGCTGTTCTTCGTGACCTTGTCCTACCTTGAGATCCTCGGCCACTACACGACGGTTGGCGGGACCTACGTGGTCGCCCGAGACAACTTCGGGACGAAGTTCGCCCAAGTTGCTGCAGTCGCACTGCTCATTGACTACACCGT
>CAIXCS010000015.1 GCA_903918025.1 uncultured Actinomycetes bacterium | reverse complement strand
GGTTCAACGGTGCTTCGCCCCTTCGGGCAACAGCCACAACGTCTCGACGAAAGTCGAGGGGATAACGCTTTGCCATGGTTTCCTTTCGGGAGGACCGCAGTCCTCACACGTTAAGTGGAAACCAAACCCTCAGCAGTCCCTCTCGTCGACCAGCCGAGCCATAGCGCAATTTGGTTTGCTCTCTTTTTCAAACTCCACTAGATCTCTCTTCAATGGCTCACCGACACAACCGTTTCCGTAAGGCCACGGACAAGCTGCACAATGTTGGACGAGGTCCAATGGATCATCTGAAGTGGACCGGGTTTCGCTGATCAGAGAAGTACCTGGGGGCGTGTCGCCACCGAAATGGTGCCTTGTCGAAGCA
The DNA here is from genome assembly GCA_903918025.1 of uncultured Actinomycetes bacterium. Classification (GTDB taxonomy): domain Bacteria; phylum Actinomycetota; class Acidimicrobiia; order Acidimicrobiales; family RAAP-2; genus CAIQEU01. The sequence goes on along the minus strand of CAIXCS010000015.1, from coordinate 3,356 downwards.
ACCCCAAGACCGGGCTTGGTTACGAGTTGAAGTCGACTGAGGCTGCGGCTGCAGGGCAGTTCTCCAAACGGTCCTGCCCGGTATCGTCGAGAGTGTTGCTTCGACAAGAGAGGTCGCCCCACATGAAGCCAGGGAACTTTGCCGTGATGTATCGGTGGCGTATTCATCCTGGGATGGAGGACGACTTCATCGCAGCCTGGACCGAGGTCACCAAATCGCTGGTCCATGAAGGGTCATTCGGCTCCCGTCTGCATCTCGCGGATGATGGCACCTACGTTGGCTATGCCCAGTGGCCAGATGCAGACACGAGAGGCAGAGCATTCTCGCGTCTTGCGGTCGAAGGGGTGATGGCGACCATGACCAACGCGACCGCAGAGTCATTTCCAGAAGTCCGATTGGAACTCTTGGCCGACTTCTTCGTCTAGGGCTCCGTCAATGACCTACCGGTCGAAGAGCCTGCCCAGCTCGAGCAGTTTTCACGGCTCGAGATCGGCCGCCTCGATCTCTTTTCGAGAGATTCCGAGGAAGAACAACACCGCATCAAGGTAGGGAACAGAGAGCGCCGTATCGGCAGCGTCTCGAACGACGGGCTTTGCATTGAATGCAATCCCGAGACCAGCAGCTCCGAGCATGTCGAGATCGTTCGCACCATCACCAATGGCAACCGTTTGATTGACCGGAACCCCAACGCGCTCAGCAAAGCGTCGGAGCGCCTCGGCCTTCCCTGCACGATCAACAATGGGACCGATGACCTGACCAGTCAGGATTCCATCAATGACCTCAAGCGTGTTGGCAGCAACAAGATCAATGCCAAGCTCTGCTGCGATTGGATTGATGATCTGAGTGAAGCCTCCCGACACAATCGCCGCGACATACCCAAGGCGTTGCAGTGTCCGAACGAGCGTCTGTGCTCCTGGGGTCAGCAGTGTCTCTGCGGCAACTTCATCGAGCACTGAGTCCGGGAGACCTTTCAGGAGCGCGACTCGTTCTCGAAGCGACGCTTCAAAGTCCAACTCCCCGGCCATTGCGCGCTCGGTGATGGAAGCTACGGCTTCAGCACAGCCACACTTGGCCGCGAGGGCATCAATGACTTCTCCTTGGAGAAGTGTTGAATCTGCATCCATCACGATGAGGTGCTTTGCCCGACGATAGAGGCCTGCCTTTTGCACGGCCACATCAATGCCGAGCTTCTTGCTCGCACGAATGAGTCGTGATCGCAACGCCACAGGATCATGAACGGCAACGGTGAGCTCATAACTCGTGACGGGATACGAAGCCAAGTGTTGAATCCGCTCAACGGTGCCACCAAGGCTTGCGATTGCAGAGAAGACCCCATCGAGCGCCTTCGCTGTCATCTCCGGTGCGACCACCGTGACCATTTGGCGTGGACCGAGCGCAGCGGCGACCGGATCGTCATAGCGAACAGCAGTGACCGAAATTCCAGGTTCACGCGCGAGATCCGATTCAGCCAATTGCTCAAGGATCTGCTCAAGATCAGACTCTGCCGGCGCATCAATTTCTGCGCACAAGAGCAGCTGCCCTCGAACCGTAATTTGCTCAATATCGGTAATGGGATGGCCAATGTCATCGAGCACTCTCCAGAGAAGTGCCCCCACACCAGGACGATCCGTCCCAGAGACGGTCACCACAATTGAAGGACTACTCGCCATCGCCACACTGTAGGACGGCCGCAGGCCTCACTCAGGCCAAGGGAACCTCGTGGTCAACTGACGTCCAGCCCTCATCCTCACTCCACTTCCGAACGATCTTGGCTGGCACACCAGCGATGACGCAGCGATCAGGCACGTGACCACGAACAACTGCACCAGCAGCGACAACGCAGTGTTCGCCAATCGTTGTGCCTGGAAGGACAACCACATTGGCACCGAGCCAAGAGCCAGAACCAATCGAGACGGCAGCTTCAACGGGCCATTGGCGACCTATTGGTTCCACCGGATCGGTGTACACGTGATTCTGGTCGGTGATGTACACATAGGGCCCGGTTTGGATGTCATCACCGAGCGTGATGCTCCAGTGACCAATGATGTGACTTCCACGGCCAATGATGCATCGCTCACCAATGGACACCACCGGACTGGTCACCATTTCTTGACCCGGAGCCATGCCCGCAGTCAGGCAGACATTTGGTCCAATCAACGTCCCAGCGCCGACCGAGAGGCAGTGCTCGTTGTAGATCGATCCTTGCGGCCACAAGAGCGCGGCACCTGGTCCGAGGTAGCCAAACCGTTTTCCGGCTTCATCACCTGGCCCAATCGTTCCAAGGTCAACGGCGGCGCTTCTTCCCCAACGCATTGCTTGACCAAGCAGTGTTCGTGTTGAACGGGGAAGCCGGCGAACCCAAGTCACGTCCGGAACCCTACCGTTCCCGTCTCTACCTTCTCTTCGAGAGGACGTTGTCCATGGAAGGCGAAATCGCCGACCCAAGAGGGCCGGCGACCTTCGCACTACCGAGGTAACTAGTTGAGACTGATGGGCTCGTCATCATCAAGTCCGACACTGGCGAACTCCTCGTCAAGTGCCGGAGAGAGGTGCTCGCGGACTCGACCATCAATTTCATTCATCAGCGTTGGGTTCTCAAGAAGGAAGTTCTTCACATTCTCGCGACCTTGACCGAGTTGCTCACCCTCATAGGTGAACCAGGCCCCTGCCTTCTTGATGAGACCGAGTTCCACGCCCACATCAAGCAGCGAACCTTCCTTTGAAATGCCCTTCCCGTACATGATGTCGAACTCTGCCTGTTTGAACGGCGAAGCAACCTTGTTCTTCACCACCTTGGCTCGAGTGCGGTTCCCCACAACATCAGTGCCGTCCTTGATGGCTTCGATGCGCCGAATATCAATTCGAACTGACGAGTAGTACTTGAGTGCCTGTCCACCGGAGGTCACCTCGGGCGAACCGTAGATCACACCAATCTTCTGACGAAGCTGATTGATGAAGATGAGAATCGTCTGCGACTTCGAGAGGTTCGACGTGATCTTTCTGAGCGCCTGGGACATGAGACGCGCCTGGAGACCAACATGAGAATCGCCCATGTCGCCTTCAATTTCTGCCTTCGGTGTGAGAGCTGCAACGGAGTCCACCACGATGACGTCGAGTGCACCCGAACGGATCAACATGTCGGTGATCTCGAGCGCCTGCTCACCAGTATCTGGCTGGGAAATCAACAGGTCATCAATGGCCACACCAATCGACTTCGCGTACTGGGGGTCAAGCGCATGTTCTGCATCGACGTAAGCGGCTCGGCCACCAAGGCGCTGAGCCTCGGCCACGACATGCAAGGCAAGCGTCGACTTTCCTGATGCTTCAGGTCCATAGATCTCGACGATCCGACCCCG
>CAIXCS010000014.1 GCA_903918025.1 uncultured Actinomycetes bacterium | reverse complement strand
GTGCCTCCGAAACGAGCCCGAGAGCGGTTCGGCGTCGCCTTCTGGATTGCTACCGGCTTCGTTGGCTTGATCGTCGTTGTTGCGGCAACTTGTCAGTGGTTGCCACTCGCCGACCCGAACCTTGGTGACTACACATCGGCGCCAATGGCGCTGCCTTCTTGGGCGCATTGGCTCGGCACCGACAATCTTGGTCGTGACATTCTGGCTCGACTTTGTTATGGAGCCAGAATTTCGGTGTCGGTGAGTTTCGGAACCATGACGATCGGGATCCTGGTCGGAGGATCTCTCGGAATGCTGGCTGCCTTCAGGGGCGGAAAGACTGACCTTGCGCTCAACTCCATGATGATCGTCGGGGTGAGCTATCCGTCATTCGTTGCGGTTCTCGTCATCCTTGGCCTCTGGCAACCGGTCTCGATTGTGAAGATGATTTTCATTCTTGGCATCTTCTCCGTGCCACTGGTCTTCATCCTCATCAGAGGGGCGACACTGTCCTACTCCACTCGAGAATTTGTGATGGCGGCGAAAGCACTTGGAGCGACGAACACCCGAGTCCTTGTTCGAGAAGTTCTTCCGAACGTGTTTCCCGCAATGATGACGGTGTTTCTCCTCGGCATTGCCAATGTGGTCGTTCTCGAAGGTTCTCTTGCCTTCTTGGGTCGAGGAATTGCCGACCCCACTCCTTCGTGGGGAAAGATGATCAATGACGGCGCTGGACAATTTTCGATCTACACAGGATTCCAGCAGTACCAATTGGCGTTTTTCCCAGCGCTGACCGTCTTCTTGTTCCTTGTTGCACTGTTCCTCATCGGTGACAAGATGCGGGCTCGGTACGACGTCAGTGAGGGCAGGCTCTAATGGCGATTGACCAGTCCCCCATCGTCGTCGTCGACCATCTCTCAACGACGTTCCGGACGCCTCGAGGTCCTCTCAAGGCAGTGAACGATGTCTCTCTGACCCTTGAACGTGGATCTTCGCTCGGGATCGTTGGGGAGTCTGGTTCAGGCAAGACCGTGCTCTCGCGGTCAATCATTGGACTTCTGCCAACCCAAAACGTCACGCAGACTGGAACGGCCACCATTAACGGCAGCGAGATTATTGGTACTCGCCACAAGGATCTCCTGAAGATTTGGGGATCTGAGGTGGCGATGGTCTTCCAAGACCCCATGACCGCTCTGACGCCCACCCGGAGAGTCGGCCAGCAAATCGCTGAATCGCTCAGAATTAACCTCAAGCTTTCTCGCAAGGACGCAAACCTTCGAGCCATTGAGTTGCTTCGCCAAGTTGGCATTCCGTCTCCTGAGCGCAGGGCGCGTGCCTATCCAAACCAACTTTCCGGCGGTATGCGCCAGCGGGTGATGATTGCGATCGCGATTGCCTGCGGACCAGAGTTTCTCGTCGCGGACGAACCCACCACCGGACTAGATGTGACGGTGCAGGCTCAGGTGCTCGACCTGATCACCGAACTTCGGGCAAAGTCGAATCTCACCATGATCCTCGTGACGCATGATCTCGGTGTGGTCGCAACTCGCACCGACAACGTCGCTGTCATGTACGCCGGACGCATTGTTGAACAGGCGCCGACCGCCTCGCTCTTTGCTCGGGTAGCCATGCCATACACGAAGGGCTTGCTCGATTCAACACCTCGAATTGACGCTCCGAGCCACACTCGATTGAGTTCAATTGAGGGACGCCCGCCGGACCTCGTCAATCCTCCAGAGGGCTGTGCATTTGCACCACGTTGCACCTACGCCACCGACGAGTGTCGGACGGTGCGCCCAGAGCTCGTGCGCTCCACCCTCGATGCAAACCATCTCTTTGCATGCCACCACCCGCTCAACGGGCACCAGGCGTCTTCTTCCCTGACGGAGAACAAATGACAAAGCCACTGCTCAGTGTCAACAATCTTGTCGTGACCTACGGCGCACGCAAGCATGCCGTGCAGGCAGTCGCTGGCGTTTCCTTTGAGATCTTTGAAGGCGAGACGCTCGGTCTTGTTGGTGAGTCCGGATGCGGAAAATCAACTACTGGGCGTGCCATTCTCCAGCTCGAGAAGGTGACCTCTGGTTCGGTTACCTTTGATGGAGAAGAGTTGACCTCCCTGTCTCCAGGAGAGATGCGGACTCGTCGGCGGAAGTTGCAAATGCTCTTCCAGGACCCAATTTCTTCGCTGAATCCTCGTCGCAAGATCAAGCACATTGTTGCCGAGCCTTTGATCATCTGGAAGGAGGGTGATGACGAGAGTCGGTCGCACCTCGTGGACCAGATGCTCCTCGAAGTTGGCATCGATCCCCACCTTGCTGGAGAACGCTATCCACGCGAGTTCTCGGGTGGTCAATGTCAGCGCATCTCCATTGCCCGAAGCTTGGTCGCCAATCCACGACTGCTCGTGTGCGATGAGATGGTTTCGGCACTCGACGTTTCTGTTCAGGCTCAGATCATCAACCTCCTCTCGGACCTCAAGGTCAAGCACAATCTGACCCTCCTCTTCATCGCTCACGACCTTGCCGTGGTCAAGAACGTGAGTGACCGAGTTGCGGTGATGTACCTCGGCCGCCTCTGCGAACTTGGGCCCTCCGACGACCTCTACGCTCACCCACTTCACCCGTACACCGCTGCATTGCTATCAGCCGCAGTGGTTCCGGATCCGACCGTTGGACTCTCCCATCACACCCTCGAGGGCGAACCACCTTCGCCTATCAATCCCCCGTCAGGCTGCCGATTCAGGACCCGATGCCCGAAGGCAGAGGCTCGATGCGCTGAAGAGGTGCCGGAACTTCGGGAAGTTCGACCAGGCCACCAAGTTGCCTGTCACTTCCCACTCGAAGCGGTTCCCGTCTCGATCCAGTCCTAAGCGATCCAAGAGGGATCGTTTGACTGCTGAACTACGTGAGCGATGTCGCGACATACGTGGTCGTGCAATACGGCAACTCCACCGTCTCGGGAAGCCCGTCGACAACCTGGTTCACTTCTCTCATGATGTCGCCTCGCTCAGATGGTTCCATCGTGGTGAGATAGCTCGTAGAGGACACTCGGAGCAAGAGGCCTTCGTGGTCGAGCGTTTGAGCGTGCCTAAAGTCGCGTCGCTCGACATTGACAAACGGTCCACTCAGAAGATCGCTCGTGAAGTCCTTTCCAACCTCATAGGGCTGACGCGTGTCCCACTGCATGGCCACGCTCAACCTCTGTACCCAATCCACTGATTCATCTCGTTCGTTCCAAATGAGCGCCAGATATCCCCCCGGGCTCAGAACGCGACAAATTTCAACAAGCGCTTCAGGGAGAGTGAACCAATGAAAGGCTTGAGCCACGAAGACGACATCGACGCTCGCATCGTGAAGTGGAATCGAAGAATCATGCCCGTCGACGACTTCAACTCCCGGAGTGAGTCGGTGAAACTCATCTCGCATTGATTTCGAAGGTTCGACAGCGACCAAGGTGCCGAGGAACGGGGCGATCTGACGGCTGAAGATGCCGGTCCCAGCACCAAGATCAACTGCACGAGTCGATGACGTGAGGCTCAATACCGAAGTGAAGTACTCGAGTGCCGTCAGCGGGTAATCGGGGCGTCCACCGGAATACACCGAACCTCGTTCAAATCCAATTCGTCCGAGGTGTTGTCGATCCTGCACAGAATGGCTCCTTCGCCGCCCAATGCAAACCGTACTCCTCATGTCTGGAGGAAGTTCCTTATGAAAGCACAATGCCGGCGACTTTCGTCGCCGGCATTGCTACAACTGACGATTCTTCTACCTATTCAGCAGATTCCTCAACTGGAGCAGCCTCAGGAGCCGAAGCTTCTTCTGCTACTGGCGCACCTTCATCGGAAGCTGCGGCTGCTGCAGACGCTTGAATTCCAGCGGTCGCTTCTGCGACGTAGTCAGCCCATGCTGCCTGCGCCTCGGTTTCTGGCGTGAATTCGCCTTCGGCGAACTCATAGGTCCCGATGTAGTTGCCGTCGGCGTCGTACGCGTGGTCACCAAAGGCCTCACGGTACTCCTCGGACACCTCACCGCCATCGGCGGCCTGCTTGATCGAAAGGCTGATGCGTCGACGCTGAAGGTCGAAGTCAATGATCTTGACCCACAACTCTTCGCCGGGCTTGACCACCTGCTCGGGGAGATCAACGTGATGGCTTGCCATTTCTGAAATGTGCACGAGACCTTCGATGCCATCTCCGACCTGAACAAAGGCGCCGAAGGGAACAAGCTTGGAAATGCGCCCGTAGACCAACTGGCCCTGAGCGTGGCTGTCAGCGAACTGCTGCCACGGGTCGGCCTGGGTCGTCTTGAGCGAAAGGCTGATTCGCTCCTTCGCCATGTCAACGTCCAAGACCTCAACTTCAACTTCGTCACCGACTGCAACAACT
>CAIXCS010000013.1 GCA_903918025.1 uncultured Actinomycetes bacterium | reverse complement strand
TTGAGATCTCCTCGAACGATCACATCGACCACGACGCTTTCGGTGCTTGCTCGACGCTGCTTGGTTTCCCTTGCGTTCGATCTCGCCTTTGGCGTCTCCTTCGTTGCAAGCGTTGGCGTTGCCTTCTCTTCGAGGGTGGCGAAGGCTCGAAGGGCAATGGAGGCAATGAGTGGCTCAGCCATGGTTCACCTCTGGATCTCTTCCCCAGGCTGCGAAGAGTTGACTCAGAACTCGACAAGCGGCACGGCGAAGCGGACCATCCAGTTTTGGCAAGAACGTTGCAATGAACGGAGCCACACGAGCGCACCTCAGTTGGAAGGCCTCATCGTCAGTCGTCAGGTGCGGATCATGATTGAGACCGACCGCTTGAAAGAGGCGGTGCAAGGCTTTGTGATCGGCCCTCGGCATTTCAACCATGGCGTCAGGGTCGAGATACTCACCATTGGCTTTGGCGGTCAGGTGATGGAGTTCGGTCATTTCGATGACCTCGCCGACACCGACGAGCCGTAGTCGAGGTCACCGAGTGAGGACTCCGCAGCAAAGTCTCGAAGCTCGGTGACGTTGCCAAAGAACTGTGGGTCTTTGATGACCTCACCGTTGTTGAGCCTGGCACTCAGTCCAGCCCGTTGACCGTGCCGAGCCTGGAGCCGAGCAGCCGCTGCATCTCTGATTGGCTCTTTGGTGCGAGCAGCGAGGTAAGTCTTGAGATCGTTGTTGAAATGACCGATTGTGGAGGCTTGACGAGAGGACCTCGTCTCGACGATTGCGTGAACGGGATCACCGTCTGGTCCGATGATGAAGGCGTGTTGGAACCTCAATAGTCGGTCGGCAGGCTTTGCTTTCCACCTGCGCCCAGTCTGAGTGAGACCACCTGATGCGTAGTGGCGAACGGTTCCGGTGGTTGTGTTCTCAGAACGAGCGGCTTCAGTGAGAGAGATGCCCTCTCTGCGCATGCGACCCAACGCACGAAGGGCTCGCTCGCGGGCTTCTTGGTCGCGAGGTGAGAGGTCGGCGAGGCGTCGTACTGATCGTCGTCCTTGCTGATCTCGTGAAGCCCGCCTCTTGGTCATTGTTACAGCCAATTGGTAAACAGGCGTTAGTACCTACTGATTTTTCTCTCACTTTGATGCGGGCGAACGGGAGTGCAATGCCAACAAAATCCGAGATCATCACGAGTGCGGTCGACGCTGGTTTGGGTCATGACCAGCAACTCCGCCAGCTCTTCCACAGTTGGCAGAAGAACGGATTAATCGGGCACGCCTCGATGCGGACCGCAACGCATGAGGGAGTGTTTCACCCAATCCAGCAAGCGTTCTTCCTCGCGTTCTTGGGTGCTCGCAAGGGACCGATCAAGAAGCCACTTCCAATGCTGGCGCTCAACATTGTTGGCTACTGGCTTCAGGGAACTGAGGGCATCGAACTTCGCCAAGTGAAGTTGGCATATCGAACCTGCATGGTCTACGCAATCGATAACTCTGTACCTCATGATGCTCAATCTGAGCGTGTCCGACACGTCAAGGACTTTGCAAAACAAGTGACCGCCGAAGGCGTCAAGCGCCCTGTCAGAGAGAAGTTCACCTCGACGCTCAATCGAGCGGTCAACTACGCCCCTGATGCGGTCATTGAGAAGAAGGGGTTCATTGCCGCCTGGATGGCAGCCACCTCACCAAGTGACGAGCAATCCGACGAAGCGCAAGCCAATCAGCGGGCTGGAGCCGAAGGAGCGCATTTCTACGTTGTGCTCTTAGTGCTCGCAGGGGAGTGTCTCGACGTTCTCACCTCTGACGTTGACAACATCGACCAACTTTGGGACTGGGCAAGGAAGTTCACGACCTTCGAGTGGATTGCCAATGCCCAGATGCGAGCGGAACTTCAAGCAACGCCCGGGATTGGCTACCTTGAGCAAGTAGATGAAGATCTCCTCAAGGTCTTCTTCAACTCTGGCCCCGAGAGACTTGCAATCGCGTTTGGGTTCTCCATTCTGCGAATGCGCGGCGAAGGTCACTGGGAAGAAGCTTGGGCAGAGCCACCGGTCGTCAGCCACCTTCTGAAACCGCTACAACACCAACAACGACAAGGCTTTTCTTGAAGTTTCACGGTAGACTTGGGAGCACCAAATAGGTGCTCCGGGCGGTGCGGAAACACCCCCGGAGCTGGACCAAGAGAGGTAGCTCATGGCCAAGCAGGAATCTACAGTGCCGCCACCACGGAGCGCTCGGAGTGACGAGGTAACAACGTCTGAAGGTGCGACATATGTCGTACTTGACCGTTTCGAAAGTCGGCTTCGAGACGCCTTTCACTTGGGTAGTGGAACTCCATCGATTGCAGTCGTCGATGGTCACGGCATTCGGCTATCGGTTGATCGGGGACACCTGACCTCGATTGATGGTGTGGCCGACATCAATCGAACGAGGGTCTGGTCAAAAGCAACCCATGGACTCTCCAGGGTTGCGGTGATTGCCTCAACTGGCGAGGTGTCGATTCCAGCTCTTCGTTGGCTGAGGGGTGCTGGGGTTGGACTCGTCGTCATTGATCCGTTTGACGGAGAGGTCTTGGCAACCTCCGCCCATACGTCGAACAATGATCCGAGGCTTCGGAGGGCTCAAGCCTGTGCACTTGGAACCGCAACAGGCGTTGGCATCGCTCGGTACTTGATTGGACTCAAACTCGACGGGCAGGCACGCGTCGCCAGAGGAGTCCTCAAGAGTCCAGACGCTTCAACCACGATCTTGAAACTCCGTGATGATCTGAATGAGTGTCGTTCCATTGACGAGATCCGTCAAACCGAAGCCGCAGCAGCGAATCTCTACTTCACCTGTTGGCGAAGCGTTGAAGTTCCTTTCGTGAAACGAGACGCCTCACGCGTCCCTGAGCTCTGGAGAGGATTTCAAGGCAGGCGATCTGCGGTCAATCCCGGTTCAGCTCGTTCAGCGACGGATCCTCTCAACGCAATCCTCAACTACTGCTATCGGCTATTAGAAGCTGAGGGTCGGATCCTCTGCCTTTCCATTGGTCTTGATCCTGGACTTGGGGTCCTCCACGCGGACATGAAGGGAAGAGACTCCCTCGTGCTTGATCTGATGGAACCCGTTCGACCCTTGGTGGATGAGTTCGTGCTTCAGATGTTCTCGAAGCGTCCTCTTCTAAAAGCCGAACTTGCCGAGGACGAGAGAGGGGTTGTGCGGTTGAAGGCTCCTCTCACCCATGAGTTGGCACTGCAACTCCCAAGGTGGAGCCAAGCACTCGGACCAATTGTTGAACGAGTGGCACACCTCTTCTCCTCAGAAAGTCCCTACGAAGTGTCCGTTCCAACGGTCTTGACGAGACAACGTCATCGTGATGCTGCCAAGAGGAGGGTTGAGAGCGATGGTCTCAGAGGGTCGGATTCCCTTCGGGCAAGAGGACCGAACCTTGGAGGGATGGTCTCGGAGCGAAAAGCCCGACAAAAGCCCGCATCTTTGGCTCCCAAACCTCCAGGAGCTCGTTGCAAACAGTGCGGAGGAGAGGTTCCAGCATCTCTTGAGCGAGTAACCGCCAGAGCCTCGTACTGCCCGAACTGCTTGAGCACACGTCGCCAAGAGATTGGGAGGATGATCCAGTCCCTCCCGAAACGAACAAGCGTCGTCTCGGAGGAGTCCTCGGCCAAGCGCTCCCAAGAGAATGCAAGCGAGCGAGCTCTTCGAAAGCAGTTTGACGATGAGCACTCCGGAGAGGAGTGGAACCCTTCGGAGTTTCGGTCGACCATCCTCCCGACCCTCCAGCAGCTCAGTCTGACGACGATTGCCAGAGCAATTGGAGTCTCGACCTCTACCGCATCGAAGATTCGGTCAGGCCAGAGGGTTCCTCATCCGAGGCATTGGGAGGGGTTAGAGAGGTTGGGGAGAACTGGAAGACATGGGAACCAGTCCGAAGGCGCAATCGGCAATTATGTTTGACGATCCTCGAATCCCATGATAGAGGTTTCGACATGTACTTCATTGTTGTACTCGTATTCTTTGCTACGTGTATCTGGGTATTCACTGATGCAAAATCCCGAGTGGCGGCAGGTGAGAGATTGGAACCAATCGAGTCCCCTTGGGGATGGTTTTGGGGATGCTTTCTCCTTTGGATCGTCTTCTTTCCTTGGTACTTGATCCGGAACTCAAATTCAAAAGCGGTGACGAAGCCAACACTGA
>CAIXCS010000012.1 GCA_903918025.1 uncultured Actinomycetes bacterium | reverse complement strand
CAGAAAAGTCAACCAACGAGATTCTCGAGAGTCTTGGACCGGAATGGAAGATTTTTTCGAATATCCCCTTTGTTGAAGGTCCAACTTCTGGGCCGTGGGAGGTCGATGTCGATCACGTAGCTGTTGGCCCCCGAGGGGTTCTGGTGGTCGAGACGAAGTACACGTCTGTAGTGACAAGCCTTGACGAAGAAAGACTTGGGACAAGAATTCGGAACGATGCGGCTCAGGCGTACCGCAACTCCGTGAAAGTTGGACGCGTCGTTCAATTGATGGAAGTGAATATTCCAATAATTCCAGTTCTCGTCTACTGGGGGCCTGGCGTTAGGAGTTCTGACGAATCAGTTAGGGCTCTCGGAAGCGTAAGAGTTGTGGCTGGAGCCAGGGAAAAGGAGTGGATGCCGAACATCTCGTCATCAAGATTGGACCAGGAGAAGCAAGTGGTCGTGGTCAATTCGCTGACGGCTTACCTTGCGAATTACGTCGCTCCAGGTTGAGTCGGAAGGCGAGCCTCGCCATCTTTGGAATTGGGGATGGACCGAGCACCTTCCAAGGATCGAACGTTGAGCAATGACTTTGCTCCACTTGCACATTCTTTTAAGTGACAGATTGCCACCATCCGCAATTTAAAGGGAATCGAAGCGCGTGCTTCAGGCTTCTAACTCGGGAGCAAAATGTTCCGCCGCTTCTCGACCAGGTCGAGCAGTGACTCCAGGATGACTTCAAAGCGGAAGTCCTTTGGAGTGAACACCATTGCAATGCCATTCGCCAGCAGCGTCGCTGCATCATCGTCAGGGATGATTCCCCCAACAACGACTGCCGCATCGCTCTGGGCGTCTCTAAGTCCCTGAACGATCTCTGGAAGCAGTTGCAAGTGCGAGCCGGAGAGGATTGAAACTCCGACGATATCGACGTCTTCGTCAATTGCAGCCGCCACAATTTCGGCTGGGGTCAATCGGATTCCTTGGTAGATGACTTCGAATCCACCATCTCTGGCGGCAACAGCGATCTGTTCTGCACCGTTCGAGTGGCCATCAAGGCCAGGCTTCGCCACCAACAGCTTCGGAGGTTGTCCCGACTGCTCGGTGATTGCCTTTGAGCGCGCCACGACGGCGGAGAGTTCCTGACCCCGGTGGCCAACGCCACCACCAACACCTGTTGGAGCTCGGTATTCACCGAAGACCTCACGGAGTGTTGCCGCCCATTCGCCGGTAGTTCCTCCAGCCTTGGCAAAAGCAAGGGTCGGAATCATGATGTTGTCTTCAGGGGCGTCCGAAGCCGCTACTCGATGAAGTTCCGCGATTGTCTTCGAAATTGCTTCTTCGTCTCGTGCTGCTCGCCAGGCTTCAACGTCGGCTCTCAGTTCCGCATCGACCTTGGGGTCAACCTTCATGATTGCTTCGAGTTCGTCACTTTGAAGTGGCGAAGGAGCGGTCTCGGTGAAACGGTTCACGCCAATGACGGTCTGTTCGCCAGTCTCAATCCGACGGACTCGCTCGGCTTGGCTACGAACGAGGCGCTGCTTCATTTCCTCGACTGCTTCGAATGCTCCGCCGAGACTCAGAATTTCTTCGAGTTCTGCAGTAGCCGACGTTGCAAGTTCATCAGTCAGCTTCTCCATAACGACTGAACCTTCAAACAGGTCGCCGTATTCAAGGAGGTCTGATTCAAAGGCAAGCACCTGTTGGATCCTCAGTGACCACTGCTGATCCCATGGCCGTGGAAGGCCCAATGCTTCATTCCATGCCGGGAGCTGCAGTGCGCGTGCTCGAGCATCGACCGACAAGGTCACCCCAAGTGCCTCAAGAACGATCCGGGTGATGTTGTTTTCGGGCTGCTGTTCGGTCAACCCGAGCGAGTTGACCTGGACGCCGTAGCGAAAGCGCCGCAGTTTCGGGTCCTCAACGCCATAGCGGGTGGCACAGATCTCATCCCAAAGCTTCGTGAACGCCCGCATCTTTGCCGTCTCTTCAACGAATCGAATACCGGCATTGCAGAAGAAGGAGATGCGGCCGACGAGTTCAGGCACAAGCTCTGGTGCGACCTTGCCGGAATCGCGAACCGCATCAAGCACGCCAATGGCGGTGGCGAGGGCATAGGCGATCTCTTGGGTTGGCGTGGCGCCAGCTTCTTGGAGGTGGTAACTGCAGACGTTGATGGGGTTCCACTTTGGAACGTTGACCAACGTGTACGAGATCATGTCGACAATGAGGCGCAGCGAGGCCTTCGGCGGGAAGATGAACGTCCCTCGTGAGAGGTACTCCTTCACAATGTCGTTCTGCGTCGTTCCCTGAAGGCCGGCAAGTTCTGCACCTTGTTCTTCTGCGTGAGCCAAGTAGAGACCAAGCAACCACGCAGCGGTTGCGTTGATGGTCATCGACGTGTTCATCTCCGCAATGGGGATCTGGTCGAACAATTGCCGCATGTGCCCAAGGTGCACAACCGGAACGCCGACCTTGCCGACTTCGCCGGCGGCCCGAGGGTCGTCAGGGTCATAGCCAGTCTGCGTGGGCAGGTCGAAGGCAATCGAAAGCCCTGTTTGACCCTTGGCGAGGTTGGTTCGATAGAGGGCATTCGACGCAACCGCGGTCGAGTGCCCTGAGTAGGTCCGCATAACCCACGGGTGAGACCGCTTTGCCGGTGTGCTCGTTCCGTCGGTCATGGTTCGCCTCCTACTTCTTGGCGTAATCGTAGAAGCCCGAACCGGACTTCCGGCCGAGTTGCCCGGCGGCCAGCATGCGACGAAGCGTTGGCGCCGCGTTGGCAGCCTGGGACTTCGTCTCGGCGTAGAGCGCGTCGAGAATGGCAACTGAGGTGTCGAGGCCAACAAGGTCAAGCAGTGCGAACGGTCCCATTGGGAAGCCACAGCCGCCCTTCATTGCGGCGTCGATGCCTTCCTTGGTGGCAACACCGTTCTCCATGAGGGTGACGGCGTGGTTGAGATAGGGGAAGAGCAACGCGTTGACAATGAAGCCAGCACGGTCCGTCACTTCGACGGGGTCCTTGCCACACGTGGCAGCAAAGGCGGTGACGTCGGCAATGGTTTCATCTGAGGTCGTGAGTGCGCGGACGATCTCAACCAGCGCCATGGCAGGTGCTGGGTTGAAGAAGTGCACGCCACAGACCTTGTCGGCGCGACCAGTTGCGACCGCCATCTCAACGACGGGCAGGGTGGAAGTGTTGGTGGCGATGATGGCGTCCGCCTTCACAATGCCATCGAGTTCCTTGAACAGCGCAATCTTGACGGCGAGGTCTTCAACAACTGACTCAATCACGAGGTCACAGTCAGCAAGTGCGCTGAGCTCGGTGGTGGCGCTCACGCGGCCGAGGATTGCATCAGCGTCTTCCTGGGTCTTCTTGCCCCGCTCGACCTGCTTGGCCAAGGACTTCGACAACCCAGCGACCATCGCATCCGCCGTTGCCTGGCTGCGACTCCGCAGGATGACGGTGTGTCCGGCGGAAGCTGCAACCTCCGCGATTCCGGAGCCCATGATTCCCGATCCAATAATGCCGACGCTCTGAATAGTCATGGCGGCGATGCTAGTTGGCGGTCCACGTTTGGTCGATTTGAGGGCGCTCGTCTCGAACTGCTGTGAGTGCCAACATGGACCTATGGCGAATACCCCTGGCCCATTGCTGCTTCTCGGCGGAGCACCGTTCGGCTCGGCGCCGCCGCTTGACCGCGCAGTCGTCGACCAGTTGTCGAGCTCCCATCTCGTCGTCATTCCAACTGCGTCGGCCTATGGCCACCCAGAGCGCGAGCTGCTCGCAGCAGCTGAAGCACTCAGCCCCCACGACATCACGGTTGAAGGGTTGATGGTGTTGAGCCATAGCGAAGCGAATGCACCGGAGATGGCAGAGCGCCTTCAGACAGCCGAGTCAATTTGTCTCACTGACGGTTCGGCGTTGCATCTGAAGAGCGTGCTCAAAGGCACACCATTGCTTGAGGCACTCATCACTGCTTGGCAACAAGGAGCAACGCTCATTGGCGTTGGTGCCGGTGCAATGGTGCTCACCGACCCAATGGTTGATCCACGTGGCGGAGCGCTCACGACAGGACTTGGCCTCGTTGAGTCCTTGGCCGTTGTTTCGCATTTGGGGGACATGGACCAAGACCCTGAAGGTCAGAAGTTCCATCGAACCGTTGCCCTCGCTGCATCCGAAATCTTGGTGCTTGGTTTGGCGGCTGACGCTGGGGTCGCCATTTCACCTACTGGGGAACTCACGCGCCTCGGTGAGGGCCGAATTGAGGCCTACAAGGCCGGAGAGCCCGTTCAGCTGTTCAGCTAAAGCGTTTTTCGTTCGAAGGTTCGACGCCAGAGCACCCACTCATTGAGGGGGCTTGCACCAAAATCTCGATAGAAGGCTGCGGCGGGCTCATTCCAATCGAGCACCGACCATTCAAACCTTGGATAGCCCCGCTCTTCACATTCGAGCGCAAGCCGTTCTAAGAGGGCCTTCCCGTGACCCAGGTGTCGCCGATCTTCTCGGACGTAGAGGTCTTCTAGGTAGATCCCGTACTGACCTTTCCAGGTAGATGCCCGGACTCCCCAGAGTGCGAAGGCAGCCAATTGGTGGGGTGAGCCCTCGACGTCGTCATCAATGACATAGGCATAGGCAGCTGGAGCGCCGGAGGGCGTTGCCGAGCCCTCAAAGAGCAAGGTTTCAATGTCTGCCGCAGAGGCAGTGACCTCTTCGCGAGCCCGCTCAAAGGTGGCGAGCTCGCAAACCATGTCGAAGATCTCACTAACGTCCTCGCGGGTCGCTGGCCGAGGAGGAGGCAGGGTTAGTCCTTCTCGGTGATAGTCACCGACAAGATTTCGACGAGCTCAGTTGGGCGTCCTGATTGAGTTCCGCAGGCCTCAATTTCCTTGATGACGTCGTCACCGGCGATGACCTTGCCGAAGAGGGCATAGAGCGGTGGGAGGCCAATGCCTGAAGGCCCACAGATCACGAAGAACTGGCTTCCGTTGGTGTTCGGGCCGGCATTGGCCATGGCCAAGGAGCCGAACTCATAACGCCCAGGCTTCGGGAGTTCGTCGGCGAACTTGTAGCCAGGACCGCCGGCACCAGTACCTGTTGGGTCGCCACCTTGGAGGACGAATCCAGGAATGACTCGGTGAAAGACCACGCCTTCGTAGTAGTGGTAACGAGCGAGGAAGACAAAGTTATTGACCGTCTTCGGTGCCGCTGCTGCGTCGAGGGCGATCACCATGGTTCCCTTGGAGGTCACCATCTCCGCGGTGTAGCGCTTTGTTGGGTCAATGACCATGGGCGGCTCGCCGCTGAAGGTTTGCGTCTTTGGGCTCGAGCCGTCGAGTGCTGGGGCGTCAGGGGTTGCCATGATGTGGTCCTTTTCTTTGGTGGGAGAAGTTTTAGTGCTCGGCAATGGTGACCGAAAGCATGCGCTCGGTGACCTGTGGCGGAACACCAGCTGGAGTTCCGAGGTCTTGAATGGCTTTGACGACAGCGGCTCCACCAGTCACGTGACCAAACAACGTGTATGAGTTCGGGAGTCCCTCGCCGTTGACGCCAGTCACGATGAAGAACTGACTGCCGTTCGTGCCAGCGCCGCTGTTGGCCATTGCCACGGAACCAATTGGGTACTGGAGTGCAGGGTTTGCTGCCTTCGGTGGGTACTCATCGGCGCCAACGGCATAACCCGGGCCACCAGTTCCGGTGCCGGTTGGGTCACCACCTTGGATGACGAAGTCCGGAATTACACGGTGGAAGATGACGCAGTGGTAGAAGCCCTTCTCCGCCAAGAAGACGAAGTTGTTGACCGTGTGTGGCGCCAACTTGGGATCGAGCGCAATGGTGAAGGTTCCAGCAGTCGTTGAGACGGTTGCGGTGTAGGACTTCGACGCATCAATGGTCATTGGAGGCTCGGATCTCCACTTGAGGTCATTGGCCTTGGCCGAAGTGCTGGCGGGACATCCTGCGGCAACCGCCAACTTGTCCGCGGCCTTCTGCAGTGCAGCAATGCGTGCATTGGCAACGGTCGTGGTCGTCCCAGGCACCGTCGTCGTTGTTGCAACAGTCGTGGTCGTCGTGACCGGGGTCTTGCCCTTTGGCTTGAAGATCAGCCAAGCACTCCCGATGATCACGGCGGCGACGAGGACAATGATGCCAATCCGTCGGTACAGCGACTTGCGCTTGGCTGCCTGGAGCTCGGCTGCTCGTTTTGCATCTCGTTGTGCCCGCTGACGGGCTCGCTTCTCACTCGGCATGGCTGAAACCCTACCTGCCACTCGTTGGGCAATTGCTCCCTCGACACCATCTGGACCACTTCGTCGCAGTTTGTTCCTCACCGAGCGCCCGACTACCGTCGCACGGGTGAGTCTGCTCGTTCAAAAATTCGGTGGAACCTCCGTTGGTGATGCTGAGCGCATCCGTGCGGTTGCTGATCACATCGCGCGAACCCGCAAAGCCGGGAATCAAGTGGTCGCCGTCGTTTCGGCGATGGGGAAGTCAACCGACGACCTTCTCCGTCTCGCCAACGAGGTGTCGACGACCCAGCCGCCTCGTGAACTCGACATGCTGCTCACGACCGGTGAGCGCATTTCCATGGCACTGCTCTGTATGGCCTTGGCTGATCTCGGTGTTCCAGCAGCGTCGTTCACCGGCAGCCAGGCCGGCATCATGACCTCGTCCGATCACACGAAGGCGACCATCACCGAGATTCACCCCCACCGACTTCAAGAAGCGCTCGATCAGGGACTCGTTCCGGTTGTTGCCGGCTTTCAAGGAATGAGCGAAGAGAAGAACATCACGACGCTTGGACGCGGTGGCTCCGATGTCACCGCCGTTGCCCTTGCCGCTGCGCTCAAAGCAGATGTTTGCGAGATCTACACCGATGTCACGGGAGTGTTCACCTCTGATCCAAGAGTGGTGCCGACGGCCCACAAGCTGCAGAAGGTGGCATTTGACGAAATGCTCGAAATGGCAGCAACCGGCGGTCGAGTGCTCATGCTTCGATCTGTTGAGTTCGCCAGAAACCACCACGTCCCGCTGCATGTTCGATCAAGTTTCACCTGGGAACCAGGAACATGGATTGTTGAAGAGGAGCCCAACATGGAATACGCCGTTGTCACCGCAGTCACCCACGACACGTCCGAGGCGAAGATCACCGTCGCAAAGGTCCCTGACCGACCAGGCGTAGCGGCTCACCTCTTCCGCTCGGTTGCGACCGCTGGGATCAACGTCGACATGATCGTCCAGAACACCTCGGCCAATGGAACGACAGACATCTCGTTCACCGTGCCGAAGGTTGACCTCGTCCAGGCAGTTGGGGTCTGTGAAAGCCTCCAAGCAGAGATCGGTGCCGAATCGGTCACCTTCGACGACACGATGGCGCGCATTTCACTCATCGGTGCCGGCATGAAGACGCACCCGGGTGTGACGGCCACCATGTTTGAGGTGCTTGCCAACCTTGGCATCAACTTGGAAATGATCTCGACCTCGTCGATCAGGATCTCCTGCGTCGTTCGAGAAGACGTCGTTGAAGACGCCATGCGCGCGCTCCACACCGCCTTCGAACTCGACGCCTAACCAAACCGGGCTGAGGAGTTCCATTCGGCCCCAACTAGGCTGGGTGCATGAAGATTGGGATTGTTGGTGCCACCGGACAAGCAGGTTCGGTCATGCGGACGCTGCTCGATGAGCGAGGTCTAGACCTCGAACAACTGCGATTCTTTGCTTCGGCAAGGTCGGCTGGATCAACATTGTCGTTTCGAGGCACCGAGGTTGTCGTCGAGGATGCCGCGACGGCTGACTTCACTGGACTCGAGGTCGTGTTGTCGGCAGCTGGTGCGACCTCGTCAAAGGTACTTTCACCCAAGATCGCCGAAATGGGCGCAATTGTCGTTGACAACTCGAGTGCGTGGCGGATGGACCCTGACGTTCCTCTGGTCGTGAGTGAAGTGAATCGCGAGGACCTTCGGAGAACGCCGAAGGGCATTGTCGCCAATCCGAACTGCACGACCATGGTCGCCATGCCGGTCTTGAAGGTATTGCATGACCATGCGACCCTCCGCTCAATTGTTGCGTCGACCTATCAAGCGGTTTCTGGAGGAGGGCGAGACGGCGTTCAGGAACTCGCCGAGCAATTAGTTGCGACCGTCCCGGGGGCTGAAGCGCTCGCGCTTGATGGCAGGGCACTCACCTATCCGATGTCGGTGAAATTCCCAGGACCGATTGCACACAATGTCCTGTCGATCGCCGGCTCGCTCCTCGATGATGACAGTGGAGAGACCGACGAGGAGCGCAAGTTCCGCAACGAGTCTCGCAAGATCCTCCACGTGGATGACTTGGCCGTTGCCTGCACCTGCGTCCGAGTTCCGGTGTTCACCGGCCACTCGATTGCGCTGCTTGCGACGTTTGCGGAGCCAATCACTCCGCAAGAGGCGCTGTCGTTGCTTGAAGATGCTCCAGGGGTCGTCGTGACTGGAATGCCCACGCCACTCGATGCAGCCGGTAT
The DNA here is from genome assembly GCA_903918025.1 of uncultured Actinomycetes bacterium. GTDB lineage: Bacteria > Actinomycetota > Acidimicrobiia > Acidimicrobiales > RAAP-2 > CAIQEU01. The sequence goes on along the minus strand of CAIXCS010000012.1, from coordinate 8,830 downwards.
TGACCCGTCCCTGGTCGGTCGCGTTCGAGCAGTCCCAGGATTTGCCAATGCCCTTTCGCTGTTTGTGGCTGGTGACAATCTGCGCAAAGGTGCCGCACTCAACGCAGTGCAGCTGGCAGAAGACCTCTACGACATGGGCCTCGTTGGTTAATCAGCCTGGGTGGCACCGAACGCGGAGCCAACTTGGCGTCGTGCGAGGTTGACGGCGTGGTCACCAAAGCGTTCGTAGAAGCGACCGACCATGGCGAGTTCAATTGCCACCGGCAGCGCCATTGACCCAGAACTGACTTCTGCCGTCAAGGTGATGTGGAGGTCGTCGAGTTCATCGTCCAAATCTTCAATCGCAGCAGGCGACGTGGACTGCGCCTCGATGACCTCGCCCGTTGCCTTCCAAATCGTGGCGGCGACCTCACCCATTCGCTCAATGAGGCCTCGGCTTCGAGGGGACATTTCCGCCCCGAGCCCCCGAGCCGCTCGACGAGCAATGTGTTCAGCCAAGTCGCCATTGCGCTCAAGGTCGGGAAGCATTCGAAGCGTGGCGATGAGTTGTTGGCGCTCGGCAACGGTTCCGAGCGCTGACGCGAGGCCCCCTTGGGCGAGCAGTGCAACCTCTTCAACCAGTTGGTCAACTTGCTCATCTTGGGCGACGAGGTGCTTGGCGATCTCTCGATCCCCGGTCAACAACGCATGGGTCGCGCCGGCAATCGCTTCGCCTACAAGGGCAAAAATCTGGACGAAACGCTCGTCAATTTCACGGAGCATTGTCAACGGAGCAACGGGAACCACTTCCGCAATGGGCTGACGAGTAGTTGTTGAGGGACGCCAGGGCATGCACAGAGGCTAGCCAACAGCCAGTTCGACACACCCGGCCGATAGCGTCGCGTCGCGAACCCCGTAAAGGAGAACCATGCAGCCCACTTCGATCGTCATTGGACTCGTGCTTGGTCTCGTTCTTGGAAGCGTCATTGCCTGGCTGGTTGCTTCGCGCAATGCGGCTGGCGCAATCGCTCGAGCATCGAGTGCGGAACAGCGCGTTGCCGCACTCGATGCAGAGCGCCAGGCAACCGCAGCGACACTCGCCACCGCACAAGCCGAGGCAGCCGCAGCCACCGCGCGGCTCGAAGAGGCGACGTCAGGTCGGGCGGCCGATCAAGAACGCTTGCAAGGGCTCTTCGCGCAGCTCTCGCAAGACGCGCTGTCGCACAACACCGAACAATTCATGGCATTGGCGGCCACGACGCTCAACCAGAACCAACAACAAGCTGCCGCCGATCTCTCCAATCGACAAGTTGCCATCAAGGAACTTCTCGATCCGCTTGGAAAGCAACTGGAGCAATACCAAGCCCTCGTCACTGCTGTTGAGCAGAACCGAGTTGGCGCCTATGCCCAATTGGTCGAGAGGGTTACTGAACTGAAGGATGCGCAGGGGAAGCTCGAACAAGAGACACGGAATCTCGTTCAAGCCCTTCGGGCTCCCCAAACAAGAGGTCGATGGGGTGAATTGCAACTTCGACGTGTCGTTGAACTGGCTGGCATGGTCGACAAGGTTGACTTCGTCGAGCAGTCATCAACTGATTCTGGCGACGGAAAACTTCGGCCTGACATGGTGGTGCATCTACCAGGTGGGGGAACGATCGTCGTTGACTCCAAAGTCCCGCTGCAAGCCTTCCTCGAGGCGAATGAAGCAACGACCGAGGCGGAGCGCAAAGCAGCACTCATTCGGCACGCTCAGCAACTCCGGACACACATCACGCAACTCGCCGATAAGGCCTACTGGAAGCAGCAGGATTCAACCCCCGAACTGGTGGTCTGTTTCATTCCTGGTGAACCGCTCGCCAATGCCGCCTTCGAACAAGACCCGGGGCTCATGGAATACGCGCTGTCGAGACAAGTCATTCCAGCAACACCGACCAATCTCATTACCTTGCTCAAGACCATTCAGCACAACTGGCACTACGACGACATTGAGGAGAAAGCCGAAAAGATCGGCAAACTCGGTGCCGAACTCTATGAACGTCTCCGCGTCGTTGGCAGCCACATGGCCAAGATGCACAAGTCACTCACCAAGACCGTTGATGCCTTCAATGACATGGTCGGCTCCGTCGAAACACGTCTCGTGGTCACGGCACGTGAACTCGCTGCCGAGCAACTCATTGCAAAGCGGAGCGAGGCACTCCCTTCCTCGGTGCAGGTCGATCGCCTTCCGAGACAGGTACAAGCGCCAGAACTCCTCCCATTCAGTTCGGAGGAGCGCCTAGATGACGCTGGAGAACTGAGCGACGGAAGCAGTTGATCAACTCCGCCCTTGGGCGTGCTTGTCGAGTCTGGTCTCGCCAAGAGGTGGCCTTCGGTACAGTGGCCCGGTGATGGCTCGCCGACGTCGCAGGAATCGCCGAGTGCTACAACTCAACAACACCCTCCTGATCGCTGGGATGCTCAGTCTCGTCATTGTGCTGGCGGGCATCGTGATTGTCCACACTGCTCGAAACTCGACCGAGTTCCGAGCAACCATTGATCGGTCATTCATCCGACAGGCAAATGTGCTCCTCCTCCAGTCAGCCGCGCTCAACAATGAGCTTCGGGCAGTCGTGCTCGCAGGGCCATCGGTTAGCCGTCAAGCACTCGAAGCGGACCTCCACGAACTGGTTCGCGCCTCGTCAGCGACTGCAGCCCAAGCCAAGTTCCTCGAAAATTCGACCACTTCTGGACACGCAAGTTCCTGGCTTTCGCAGGGCCTCTCGGACCGTGCGGCTGCAGTTGGATCGCTCAACCAAGCCGTGCATTCGGTGCTCCTCCTCGGTGCCGTCACGACGAGTGCGACCTCGCAGTTGACGCAGGTCCCAACACAAATTTCCCAAGCTGGCATGGTCATTGGCAGGGCGCGAGCAGGCCTCAAGCGCGGACCTGCCCATGCAACGCTCACGCAGAGTCGGTGGAAGCAATTCGCTGCACTGATGACGCCGGTGGGCCAAGCCACCTTTCTGAGTCGGTTAGCCACCTCGCCGTCACTCGCCGTCCACCATCAGCTCGCAATTGTCACGATCACTGTGCACCCCTCGGCGCTCCCGCTGCAAAGCGTCGGATCGAATTTCGTCCTTCTGCCAACGACGTCCATTGAAGTTGGGGCGGTCGTTGGCAATAGTGGCAACGTGACTGAAGTCCCAGTTGCTGTGGTCATGACGTTGCTCCCACTTGGCGGTGGTGCGCCAATGCAGCGGACTGATCATCTCGCTCTTCGACCGTCGACGTCCGCTGCTGTTGACCACGGAGGATTCGCCGTGGCACCGGGGAAGCGGTATCAGCTCATCGTCAGCGTCCTACCGCCTCCGGGGAGTTCTCAGACCCACTCAATCGTGTCGACGAGGACGATCACAATCGCACACGCGTGAGGCACTTTGGTGGGTGGGCAGGGTTGCGGGAGTGAGGCCGTAGGATGGGGCTGCCGAGCGAGCAATGCGGAGGGGCGTTCTAGTGGCTGAATCGATCACGATCACCGACAACAGGACTGGAAATTCGGTCGAAGTTCCGATCGTCGATGGTGGCGTCGCAGCGACGTCTTGGTCGAAGTTGCTCCCAGGTGTTTGGTTCTATGACCCGGCATTTATGTCGACCGCTGCTTGCCAGAGTTCAATCACCTACCTCGATGGCGACGCTGGAATTCTTAGGTATCGCGGCTACCCAATTGAGCAACTTGCTGAGCACTCGACGTACTTGGAAGTTGCCTACCTCCTCATTCACGGCGAGTTGCCCAATGCGGCTCAGGCTGAATCGTGGACCCACGAAATCACCAACCACACGTTCATTCATGAGAATGTCCGCAAGCGCTTCCTCGAGGGCTTCCACTACGACGCCCATCCAATGGGGATGATGGTCTCCGCCATCGCCGCACTCTCAACGTTCTACGCCGATGCAAAAGACATCGACAACACCGAGTCGCTCGACAAGCAGATCATTCGACTGATTGCCAAGGCACCGACACTTGCCGCTGCTGCGCACCGCTTTAGCGTGGGCATGCCGTTTGTCTACCCTGACAACTCACTGCCCTTCACGGCGAACTTCCTGTCGATGATGCGCAAGGTCGCCGAGCCTCGCTATGAGGCGGACCCGGTGTTGGCTCGCGCCTTGGACGTTCTGTTCATTCTCCACGCTGACCACGAACAGAACTGTGGGACCACGGCAATGCGTGTTGTTGGCTCAGCTCACTCGGATCCCTATTCGGCCGCTGCTGCTGCGGCAGCTGCCCTCTATGGCCCGCGCCACGGAGGCGCCAATGAAGCCGTCATCAAGATGCTGAAAGGGATCGGCACTATTGAGAACGTGCCTGCCTACATCGAGCGAGTGAAGCGTGGGGAAGTGGTCCTCCAGGGCTTTGGTCACCGTGTCTACAAGAGCTACGACCCTCGAGCCAAGATCATCAAGAAGACCGCCGACGACGTCTTTGAAGTGACGGGGAAGAGCCCATTGCTCGATCTCGCCTTGAAGCTCGAAGAGGTTGCACTCTCCGATGACTACTTCATCTCGCGACGCCTCTATCCAAATGTCGACTTCTACTCGGGGCTCATCTACCAAGCCATGGGCTTCCCCATGGAGATGTTCACGGTGCTGTTCGCCATTCCTCGCATGGCTGGATGGCTCGCGCACTACAAGGAACTCTTAGAGCAGGACGCGAAGATCGCTCGACCACGTCAGCTCTACACGGGCGTCGACGCTCGGGACTACGTCCCAGCTTCTGCCCGCAACTAGTTCTCAACCAAGCCGTTAGTGCTTGGCGACGACTCGAGTCAGTCCTTCTTGGACCATTGAGACGACCAGTCGGCCTTCCAGGTCATAGAGAAAACCTCGAGCGAGACCCCGTGCACCGGCTGCGACCGGCGAGTCGGTGTCATACAGCAACCAGTCGTCAGCGCGGAAGGGCTTGTGGAACCACATGCAGTGGTCGAGGCTCGCACCCATGAAGGTGGGATCGTCCCAACTGATGCCATGCGGAGCGAGGATGGTGTCGAAGAGCGACATGTCGCTCGCATAGGTCGCCACCGCTGCGTGGAGCAGTGGATCATCCGGCAGGTTTCCGTCAGAGCGAAGCCAAAGTTGCTGGATGGGTTCCCTGATGGAGTGGTCCGTCCAAGGAAGTTCGCCAATGTAGCGCTGCTCGATTGGGTGCGCCCGCGCGTCGTAGTCCTCAACCGCGCCTCGAATACCCAAGAGGCGCTCACGCAAGGTCGGGAGAGCATCTGGACGCGGAACTTGCGGCATCGCTCGTTCGTGCTCAATCCCCGGTTCTTCGACATGGAACGACGTCTGCATGTTGAAGATTGCCCGTCCATGTTGGATGGCAACCACGCGTCGGGTTGTGAATGATCTGCCGTCACGAATTCGGTCAACCTCGTAGAGGATTGGAACGGTTGGATCTCCAGGTCGCAAGAAGTAGGCGTGGAGCGAGTGGACGTGGCCATGTTCAACAGTTCGTCCCGCTGCGATGAGCGCCTGGGCGAGCACCTGTCCACCAAAGACTCGCTGGCGCTCCTCTTTCGGTTGAATACCGCGAAAGATATTGACCTCGATTGGTTCGAGATCGAGGAGTCGGACGAGAAAATCAAGAGAGGCACTCACGGCTCCATTGTCGCGTGGATTCCAGGCACCGCGACATCTCTCCGGAGTAGCCTCACGCCATGACCAACCCAGTGTCCTTTCCTGATGGCTTCCTCTGGGGAACTGCCACCGCCGCCCATCAAATTGAAGGTGGCAACACCAACAATGACTGGTGGAAGTTCGAGCACACCGAAGGAAGCGGCACCGCCGAATCCTCAGGGGATGCCTGTGACTCGTGGAACCGGTGGAAAGAGGATCAAGACCTCGTTGCCTCGTTCGGCCTAGGTGCCTACCGATTCTCCATTGAGTGGAGTCGGATTGAACCAGCTGAAGACGAGTTCTCCGTCGTCGCACTCGACCACTACCGGGCGCAACTGGCCTATGCGCATTCTCTCGGCATCAAGCCAGTCGTCACCTTCCATCACTTCACGACCCCTCAGTGGTTGGCGAATCGAGGGGGATGGGAAGCACCCGATGCTCCGGAGCGATTTGCCAAGTTCGTTGGTCGAGCAGCAGAGCACCTTGGGGACCTCATTGCAATGGCCTGCACGATCAATGAGCCAAACGTCGTCGCGTTCATTGGCTACCGAATTGGGTTCTTCCCTCCTGGTGGTGTTGCCGACAAGGCTCGGTATGAAGTGGTTGCCGAGGCGTTCTGCCGAGCGCACCGCTTGGCCGTTGCCGCCCTTCGAAAGGCACCTGGCGATTTTCCAATTGGGATGACGCTCTCGATGGCCGATTGGCAGGTGGCGCCTGGTGGGGAGTCGAAGCTCGAACAGCTTCGAAGCCACATGGAAGATCGCTACTTGGCCGCGACTGAAGGCGATGACTTCATTGGTGTCCAGTGCTACACCCGCCATGTGGTTGGTCCAGATGGGGTGATCGAGCCTGAACCCGACGCTCGTCGAACCCTCATGGGCTACGAGTTCTATCCAGAATGCACCGGGGCAACGGTTCGGCGTGCGGCAGAAGTCACCGGACTTCCCGTCTACTTGACCGAGAACGGCATTGGCACCGAGCGAGACGAAGAGCGCATTGAGTATCTCGATCGGGCAATTCGCTCCGCCCATGGCACCCTTGCCGATGGCGTTGATCTTCGTGGGTACTTCTGTTGGAGTTTGCTCGACAACTTTGAGTGGGTGTTTGGCTACCGACCGACCTTTGGCCTCGTTGAAGTCGATCGGACGACGTTCAAGCGGACCCCAAAGCCTTCGGCGGCGTTCTTTGGTGGAGTGGCAACGGCAAACGCCATCTAGGTCAGGGAGTGGCTGCGCCAAGCTGCCTGACGTGGAGCAGCCAAGGCGTTGAGTAGGGTGTACCCCATGCCGCTACCGACTCGTCCTTCAGAGATTCTTGAATGGACGAAGACCCACGAGGGGAAGAAGCTGCTTCGGTTTACTTCGGTTTCGGTGATTTCGACCATTGTTTCGTTCATCACCATCGGTGTCGTCTACGGCTTCAAGTTGGTCAGTGGACAAATTTGGGCGACGGTCATTGGCAATGCCGTTGCCTCGGTGCCGAGCTACTACCTGAACCGCAAGTGGGCCTGGGGCAAGTCAGGCCGAAGCCACATTCGAAAAGAAATCATCCCGTTCTGGTCAATGTCGGCGCTCGGAACAGCATTCTCGATCATTGGTGCGTACTTCGTTCGCGAGTACACCCACGCACACCACACCGGTCACCTCATGACCACCGCACTCCTCCAGCTCGCGAACATTGCTTCGTTCGCCATCTTCTGGGTATTGAAGCTCATCGTCTTCAACAAGATCTTCCACATTGGAGAGATTGAAGAGTTCGACGAGCACTTGACCGCGGAAGAGAACGAACACCCGCTGGTTTAAGCACCGAGGTCACGTTGTTCGGCCATGAGCCGCAACGTTGCACGAGAACGGGCGTGCGTTGAAGGAGTCCGCCCGATGCAGGCGAAACTGCTTACTCCCTGAAGTTGTTGAATTGCAGGGGGACGCCGAAGTCGTGTCCCTTGCAGGCGGTGATCACTTCTTGGAGATCATCACGCTTCTTCCCGGTGACCCGGATCTGCTCGCCTTGGGTTTGGCTTGAGATGCCTTTCAACGCCAAATCCTTGATGAAGCGATTGATCGTCTTCGCGACGTCCTGGGACAGTCCGGCCTTGAGCTTGATCTTCTGGCGAGAAGTTCCCTTGGCGGCTTCTTCGATCTTGCCGGCGTCAAGTGACTTGAGCGAGACGTCACGCTTCACCAACTTCTCTTCGAGCACCTGATAGAGCGCACGGAGGCGATCTTCGGTTGCCGAAGCAAGGGTCAACTCAAGGTCGGCCAAGGTGATGGTTGAGTCGGTGTTCTTGAAGTCGAAGCGAGTCGTGGCTTCACGATTGGCTTGGTCAATAGCGTTCTTGACCTCTTGCAGGTCGACTTCGGAGACGATGTCGAAACTAGGCATGGAGGCAAGCGTACCGGTTGGCGGTTGAATGCCCCCGAATTAGGCAGCCCAGCCTGTACAGGCGTTGGTAACGCCACCATTCGATCCGTCAGGACACGTCGTGCCAGAGGTCGAGGTAACCGTCGATCCGCCACTTACGCCGAGTGCATTTGCCCCAACGAGATCTGCACCAGTGAAGTTGTCACTCAAGAAGATCACGCCGCCGAAGTTCGCTCCACGAAGGACCGCGTTCACGAAGTTGTCGCTCGTGAAGTCAGCACCGGCGAAGTTCGCTCCATCGAGTGTCGTTGAGGTGAAGATTGTGCTCGACAACGTGGCGCCGGAAAAGTTTGCTCCAGTTGCTTGCGCACTTGTGAAGTCCGCGCTCGTCAAGTTGGCGCCGGCGAAGTTGGCTCCACTCAGATTCTTTGAATTGAAGTTGGCGCCAGTGAGAAGGGCACTCGTGAAGTCCGCTCCAATAACGGAGGGGAGCGTCGCTCCATTGAGGTTGGCCTGGGTGAAGTTGGCTCCTCGAAGATCGTCGCTCGACAAGTTGAGGCCGTGGAGGTCACAACCTGCGAGGTTCACGCCCGGAAAACGAGCGGCGCAGTTCTGGCTCCAACCGCCGTCATTTCCTTGGAAGCCTTGAGCGCCATCAGCACCTTGGAATCCCTGTGCTCCGTCGGCCCCTTGGAAACCTTGAGCGCCGTCTGCACCTTGAGCTCCTTCAACACCTTGTGCGCCGTCTGCACCTTGAGCTCCTTCAACACCCTGAAAACCCTGTGCTCCACGTGCACCTTGGAAGCCCTGTGCTCCTCGTGCTCCCGAGAAGCCAGAAGGT
>CAIXCS010000011.1 GCA_903918025.1 uncultured Actinomycetes bacterium | reverse complement strand
GTCCAGTGACGGGGCGGCCACGACGGCCGTTGTCAAAGAGGGCATCGACTGCCTCTTGCAGCATGCGCTTTTCGTTGTTGACAATGATCTCAGGAGCACCAAGGTCCAACAGGCGCTTCAACCGGTTGTTGCGGTTGATGACGCGTCGGTAGAGGTCGTTGAGGTCAGAGGTTGCGAACCGGCCACCATCGAGCTGCACCATTGGGCGAAGGTCTGGCGGAATGACCGGAACGGCTTCCAGGATCATGGCGCGTGGGTTGTTGATCCGCTTGCCCTGTGGGTCGCGGCGGTTGAACGCAGCGATGATCTTCAGGCGCTTGATCGACTTGTCACGACGCTGGGCAGACAGAGGCTTGCGACCGTCTGATGCTTCGATCTGTGCGCGGAGAATAATCTCCTCGTTGTCGAGGTCGATCTGGTCAATGAGCGACAAGATGGTCTCGGCACCCATTCCACCTTCGAAGTAGTCGCCGTAGTTGATGCGCAGCTGGCGCCACAACATCTCGTCTTCAATGATCTTGCGTGAGTGGAGTGACTTGAACTCGTCCATGCAGCGCTTGAGCAGTTCAATCTCGTCCTCGGACTTGTCCCGGATTGAAACAATTTCCTTCTCGACGAGCTTCTGCTTGTTCTTGAGGTCTGCCTCTTTCGAGCCATCCTTTTCCATGGCCACGAGCTCGTCCTCAAGTTGCTTGAACTTGCGGTCGATGTCGAGGTCGCGACGCTTCTCGAGCTTGTCGATTTCGAGCGCGAGTTCCTTCTCGAGTTCAGGAAGGTCAGCGGTCCGCTGCGCTTCGTCGACTCGGGTCACCAAGTTCGCGGCGAAGTAAATGACCTTCTCCAGCTGCTTGGCCTTCAACTCTTCCTTGGGCTCAGTTCCCATGAGGAGGTAGGCAAGCCATGACTTGGTTCCACGGAGGTACCAAATGTGCACGACAGGCGCTGCGAGCTCAATGTGGCCCATGCGCTCGCGGCGAACCTTGGAGCGCGTGACTTCAACGCCACAACGCTCGCAGATGATCCCCTTAAAACGAACTCGCTTGTACTTGCCGCAGTAGCACTCCCAGTCCTTGGTCGGACCGAAAATCTTCTCGCAGAACAAGCCATCCTTCTCAGGACGAAGCGTTCGGTAGTTAATCGTCTCAGGCTTCTTTACTTCGCCTTCGGACCAGTCGCGAATGGAATTCGCGGTGGCTAGTCCAATGCGGATCTGCTCAAAGGTATTGACGTCCAGGGTTGCCATTTAGCGCATCTGCCTCTCTGCCTCGCGGCGTGCGTCTTCTTCGTCCGACCCACGCTCGGGTCGGCTGATGTCGATACCGAGTTCCTCGGCGGTGCGGAAAATGTCTTCGTCGATCTCGTTCATCTTGATCTCCTGGCCATCACGGCTCAGAACCTCAACATCGAGACAGAGCGACTGCATTTCCTTGATGAGCACCTTGAAGCTCTCCGGGATTCCAGGCTCAGGGATGTTCTCGCCCTTGACGATCGCCTCGTAGACCTTCACTCGGCCAAGGACATCGTCGGACTTGATCGTGAGCAACTCTTGGAGTGCGTAGGCGGCACCGAATGCTTCCAGTGCCCACACTTCCATTTCTCCGAATCGCTGCCCACCGAACTGTGCCTTACCACCGAGTGGTTGCTGGGTGATCATGGAGTACGGACCAGTTGACCGTGCGTGAATCTTGTCGTCAACAAGGTGGTTGAGCTTCAAGATGTAGACGTAGCCAACCGAAATTGGGTTGTCATACGCCTCGCCAGTGCGACCATTGAAGAGGGTCACCTTGCCGTCAGTACCAACGAGCACTTCGCCGTTTGCCGAGTCAGGGTTCAGGGTTTCGAAGAGCTTACGAATGGTCGGGTGCTTGCCCGCCTTCTCTTCCTCGTCCCAGTGTGCGCCATCAAAGGCAGGGGTTGCAACCCACTTGGCTGGCACCGTGCGAGGACGGGTCTTCCTGTAGTCAACGTCGCCAACACCGGAGGTCCCGAAACCTTCGTTCGGTGCCTCGCCCTTCCAGCCATACCGTGCGGCATAGCCAAGGTGCGCTTCGAGAACCTGGCCGACGTTCATACGAGAAGGAACACCGAGCGGGTTCAAGATGATGTCGACAGGACGACCGTCGGCCAAGAATGGCATGTCTTCAATCGGCAGAATCTTGGAGATGACACCCTTGTTGCCGTGACGACCGGCGAGCTTGTCACCTTCGGTGATCTTGCGACGCTGTGCGACGTACACCCGGACGAGTTCATTGACCCCAGGGGCAAGTTCTTGACCCGTGTCACGTCGGAAGACTTCAACAGCAATGACGGTTCCGTTCTGGCCGTGAGGAACCTTGAGTGAGGTGTCGCGAACTTCTCGCGCCTTCTCACCAAAGATGGCACGGAGGAGACGCTCTTCCGGCGTCTGCTCGGTCTCACCCTTCGGCGTCACCTTGCCAACGAGCACATCGCCAGGACCAACTTCTGCTCCGACGCGAATGATGCCTCGGTCGTCAAGGTTGGCGAGAATGTCCTCAGACAGGTTCGGAATGTCTCGAGTGATTTCTTCCTCACCGAGCTTCGTGTCACGTGCGTCAACTTCGTACTTCTCGATGTGAATCGAGGTCAGGACGTCGTCTTTGACCAAGCGCTCAGACAGGATGATCGCGTCTTCGTAGTTGTAGCCCTCCCATGGCATGAAGGCCACGAGCAAGTTCTTGCCCAACGCGAGGTCACCATGGTCAGTCGACGGACCGTCGGCCAGAAGATCGAACTTCGCAACCTTCTGTCCTTCGTCGACGCGAACCTTCTGGTTCACACTCGTGTTCTGGTTTGAACGGTGGAACTTCGCAAGGCGGTAGGTCTTCTTGCCGAGGGCCTTGCCCAGACGGTCCTTCTGACCTGACTTGTAGTCAACGACAATGCTGTCGCCATCGACTTCAACAATGGTGCCATCGCCTTCGGCGAGGACCACATCACCAGCGTCACGAGCTGCACGCGCCTCGATGCCCGTGCCGACATAAGGAGCCTCGGTCACCACGAGTGGGACAGCCTGCTTCTGCATGTTGGCACCCATGAGCGCACGGTTGGCGTCGTCGTGCTCAACGAACGGAATCAGTGCGGTCGAAACAGAGACGATCTGCTTCGGGCTGACGTCCATGAGGTCAACCTCTGACGGAAGCACGTAGTCAATTTCCGACGTCGTGCCAGTAGCTGAACCGGACTGACCAACGAGCAAGCCCGTTCCCTGTGGTCCACGACGAACGAGGACTCGATCTTCGGTGAAGTTCCCCTTCGCATCGACCGGAGCATTGGCCTGTGCAACGACGAACTCTTCTTCAGCGTCGGCGGCAAGGTAGACAATCTCATCGGTGACGCGACCCTTAACCACCTTGCGGTAGGGAGTCTCAATGAAGCCGTACTCATTCACTCGGGCATAGGTCGCGAGCGCACCAATCAGGCCAATGTTCGGACCTTCTGGTGTCTCAATCGGGCACATGCGTCCGTAGTGACTGGAGTGAACGTCTCGAACTTCGAAGCCAGCGCGCTCACGCGACAGACCACCAGGTCCAAGGGCCGACAAGCGACGCTTGTGGGCAAGACCAGCAAGCGGGTTGATCTGGTCCATGAACTGCGAGAGCTGGCTCGTGCCGAAGAACTCTTTGGTCGCAGCGACGACGGGACGAATGTTGATCAGTGATTGCGGCGTAATCGCCTCGACATCCTGGGTCGACATGCGCTCCTTGACCACACGCTCCATGCGGGAAAGACCCACACGGACTTGGTTCTGGATGAGCTCACCAACGGAGCGAATTCGACGGTTGGCGAAGTGATCCTGGTCGTCAATACGGTAGGTCGTCTGCTGTGCACCCTGCTCAAGGGCGAGGTGCAGCATGTACGTTGCCGACGCGAGGATCTCAGAAGGTGACAACACACCTTGACCGGGTGCTGGACGCTCGAGGTCAATCTTGAAGAGCTTGGAGATCTTCTCGATTTCGGCACCGAGCTTGCGGTCAAGCTTGTAACGACCAACACGGGTGAGGTCGTAACGCTTTGGATCAAAGAAGGCACGCTCGAAGTACTGCTCCGCTGCAACTGCAGAGAGCGGCTCACCCGGACGGGCACGGCGGTAGATCTCGAGGAGCGCCTCTTCACGCGTGGCGTTCAGGTGCCCTTCCTTTTCCCACTGCGGGGCGAGGAAGTCGAAGTGCTCGACAAATCGGCGGAGGAAGTCCTCGTCGGTGTAGCCAAGGGCACGAAGAAGAACGAACAGCGAGATACGGCGCTTGCGAGCAACGCGTGATCCAGCCGAGATGTACGACCCGGTCGCACCATTCGGCAGCTTGACGTTCTTCTGCTCGACGTCGAATTCAATCCACTCACCGCGGTACGGGTGGATGGTTCCGCTGAAAATGGTCTTTGCATCACGGCCAGGCTGGAAGATGACACCTGGCGAACGCACGAGCTGCGAGACGACAACCCGCTCGGTCCCGTTCACAATGAAGGTCCCGCGGTCGGTCATGACGGGGAAGTCCCCCATGAAGACCGTCTGCTCCTTGATTTCACCGGTCTCGGCGTTCATGAAGCGCGCCCGGGCGAAGACCGGGGCGTTGTAGGTCATGTCCTTCTCGCGGCACTCTTCGACCGTGAACTTCGGTGGCGGACGAAGGTCCTCGTCGTTCGGGTCGAACTCGAGTTCGAGCGACAACTTGCCGGAGTGGTCTTCAATAGGACTGATGTCCTCGAAGGCCTCCTTCAGCCCGTGGTCCAAGAACCACTGGAAGGAATCACGCTGGACCGCAATGAGGTCCGGGAGCGCGAGCGCCTCGTTGATGTTGGCGAATGAGAAACGATCGATGCTTGACCGAGATGGCAACGTGCTCTCCAGAGGGTGGGGGGCGAGTGGGACGACAAACTGCACTGCATTACTGGGTCGAGGACGTCGTGGACGCGTGCGAACCTCTGACCGTTCAGACAGGGGAGAGGGAGGCTACCACGACAGGTCGATCCTAGTCGTGCGGAGGAACGGGAGCAACCGGAGGCCCATTGGGCCTCCGGTTACAACCAAACTCCAGCATTCCAAGCGAACTTGGAACCGATGAGCGACACCAACTGGCGCACCAAAGTGAACCGGCTGACGCTCCCCCGCCCTCGACTGGGTGTTACTTGACTTCGACGGTGGCGCCTTCGGCTTCGAGCTGCTCCTTGGCCTTGGCTGCGTCGTCCTTGCTGACGCGCTCAAGCACTGCCTTCGGGGCTGCGTCGACCAAGTCCTTGGCCTCCTTGAGGCCCAGGTTGGTCAGCGCACGAACGACCTTGATGACGCCGATCTTCTTGTCGCCTGCGCTGTTGAGCACGACATCGAATTCGGTCTTCTCGTCGTCGCCACCAGCGTCAGCGGCGCCGCCGCCTGCTGGTGCGGCCATTGCCACGGCTGCCGGAGCAGCTGCAGTCACGCCAAACTTCTCTTCGAACTCCTTCAAGAGCTCGCTCAATTCAATAACGCTGAGCTCTGCGATCCCGTCGAGGATCTGCTCCTTGGTGAGGCTACCTGCCATGGTGTTTCCTTTCCTTGCCTTGATCTTGGGTGGTTGAGACGCCTACTCGGCGGAGTCGCCCGACTCGGGCTCCTCGGCCGCAGGGGCCTCTTCCGTCGGCGCATCGGCCGTCGGCTCTTCCGCCGCCACCGCTACGTCTTCTGACGCAACAGCAACTGGCTCTTCCTCGGCTGCAGGTGCAGCTTCGGCTTCTTCAACCGGGGCTGCAGCAGGAGCTGCGACCTCGGCGGCGGGCTTGGTGTCGAGCAGAGCCTTGAGGCCATACGCGAGCGACTGCGGAATTGCCTTGAACAGTCCGGCGAGGTTTCGCATCGGAGCAGCAAGTGCACCAGCGAACATCGACAGCAGGACCTCTCGAGATGGGAGGTCGGCGAGGGCCGTCACGTCGGCAGCTGATAGGACCGAGCCGTCAACCACTCCGCCCTTGAGGACCAGTGCTGGCGTCGCCTTGGCATAGTCCCGAAGCGCCTTCGCAGCAGCCGAGACATCACCTTGAACGAAGGCAATACCAGTCGGTCCGACAAGAAGGTCGGCAATTCCAGCACTTGGGGTGTCAGCAATGGCAAGACGAACGAGGGTGTTCTTGAACACCTTGTAGTCGCCACCTGAGGCTTGCAGTGACTTGCGCAGCGTCTGAATCTCGGCCACGGTCATCCCGCGGTACTCCGTCACGATTGCGCCATCGGCGTGCTCGAGGCGCTCTCGCACCTCAGTAACAACCGCCACCTTCTCTGGTCTTGGGTTCTCCATGGCTCCTCCGCCGGGCTTGCCGTCCGGCTACGGGCCTCGGACATCCAGCGTGCGGAGCGACGCTCATTGCGTCTCCCAGTACACCTCGTCAGGCGGGCTTTCGCCCCTTCGGCACCGTGAGGTGCACCGGATATCTTTGGCGTTTCTCGATTAGGTCGCCGAGCACGTGCTCGGCAGGGTGCAACAACCTACACCACCGGGAGAACCCGGCGAGCAGCTAGGCGGTAACGAGTTCGTCGCGAACCTCTCGGGCGTTCACTGGGTCGATCTTGACACCAGGTCCCATCGTTGAGGAAAGCGTGACGGACAAGAGGTAACGACCCTTCGCTGAAGCAGGCTTTGCCCGAAACAACTCGTCAATCACTGCGTGCACGTTCTTGACGAGGTCGGCAGCCGAGAACGACGCCTTTCCGACACGAAGGTGAATGTTGCCCACCTTGTCCGTGCGGTACTCAACCATGCCGCCCTTGAAGTCCTGAACCGCCTTCGCGACGTCCATCGTCACCGTTCCAGTCTTCGGGTTCGGCATGAGGCCTCGGGGCCCGAGCACTCGCCCGAGCGTTCCGACCTGACCCATGAGGTCAGGCGTCGCAATGGCGACGTCAAAGTCAATAAACCCACCGTTGATCTTGGCGACGAGGTCGTCTGAACCAACTTCGTCGGCACCAGCTGCACGAGCGGACGCGGCGGCATCTCCGGCGGCAAAGACGACGACGCGGTTGGTCTTACCGGTCCCCGAAGGAAGCGACAACGTGCCACGCACGATCTGCTCGGCCTTGCGAGGGTCAACGCCCAAACGGACAGCAAGCTCAATGGTCTCGTCGAACTTTGCGCTCGACAGCGACTTCACGAGCTCAACACCCTGAGCGACGCCAACATAGGCGGTGCGGTCGATTTGCTTCATTGCTGCGTCGTACTTCTTACCGTGGCTCGCCATGGTGGTTTCTCTTTTCTTGTTCAGGCTTCGACCGAAATACCCATTGAGCGGGCTGTTCCAGCCACTTGGCGCTTGGCCATCTCAAGGTCATCGGTGTTGAGGTCTTGGAGTTTGATCTGGGCAATCTTGGTGAGGATCTCGTCGGTCACAACGGCAACGGTCTCACGACCTGCGGTCGTCGCACCCTTTTGAATGCCGAGTTCCTGGCGAAGAAGGAACGGAACCGGCGACGTCTTCAGGATGAAACTGAAGGTCCGGTCTTCGTAGATCGTGATGTCGCAAGGCACAACCTGGCCGCGCATTGACTCCGTTGCAGCGTTGTACTGCTTGCAGAACTCCATTGTTTGAATACCGTGCGGCCCAAGGGCCGTACCAACTGGCGGTGCCGGCGTTGCGCCGCCTGCCTCCAATTGGATTTTCACGATTGCGCTAATGCGCTTCTTCGGTGCCATGATTCCTCTTTCCTTCAAACGTTGCTTAGAGCTTGCCGACTTGGCTGAACTCGAGCTCGACCGGGGTCTCCCGGCCAAAGATGTTGACGAGAACCTTGAGCTTCAACTGGTCTTCATTGATTTCGTCAATGACGGCGTTGAAGTCGGCAAATGGGCCTTCCTTCACGCGAACCGTCTCGCCAAGGTCGTACTCGTGACGAGGACGACTGCGCTTGGCTGATGGCTCGGCTCCTTCGATCTTGACGTGGAGCAGGTTCTCGACTTCGCGACGGACAAGTGGCGTCGGCGTCGTGCCGGGACCAACGAATCCCGTCACATTTGGCGTGCCCTTGATGGCCGCCCAAATCTCATCGTCCATCTCGCAGCGCACGAGCACGTAACCCGGAAGCACCTTCTTGGACACGGTGACCTTCTTGCCGTTCTTGAATTCGACCACGTCCTCCATTGGGATCTCAATGGCGTAGATCTGGTCTTCCATGTTGCGAGCAGCAATCAGCTTCTCAAGATTGGACTTCACCTTGTTCTCGTAACCCGAGTAGGTGTGCACGACGTACCAGCGACCGGGAAGGTCATAGGGGCTCTCGACAATGAGGGCATCCTCGTCGTCGATGTCGTCATCACTCTCGTCAACCAAGGTGACGTCGTCGAGCTCCAAGACCTCATCGGCCTCTTCAGCAAGTCCCTCGTTGTCGTTGATCAGGTTGGTCATTACGTCAAAATCCTCTTACTGGAACAGGACCAGGACGACCTTGCTGAACCCAAGGTTCAGCACGTAGATCAATCCAGTCATGATGATGAGCACGCTCGCCACGATCGAGACGTAGTTCTTGAGCTCTGGGCGGGTAGGCCAAGTGACCTGACGGAGTTCCTCGCGAACCTCTCGAAAGAATTGGCGAATCGAGGTGCGCTGCTTCGGAGCCTTGCGCTGCGCAGGCGTAGCGGCGCGGGCTACAGGAGCGCCGTCGGCGCCTACTTGACCCTTCCGCTGCATCATGCGCTTAGTTTCGCGGTTCATTTCCGTGCTCTTCTGTTGCGTTGTCATGCGGTGCGGTAGACCGCCGGTGCAGGGCAGGAGGGACTCGAACCCCCAACCCCCGGTTTTGGAGACCGGTGCTCTACCAATTGAGCTACTGCCCTCTACAGCTACCCCTCGTGCCGAAGCACGTTGGGACGGGTTGGAGATGCTACCACCGTGGCCGAAGCCTCGGTTTAGCGGGTCTCCTTGTGGAGGGTGTGGCGACGGTCGAAGCGACAGAACTTCTTCAGTTCAATTCGCTCGCGATCGTTCACCTTGTTCTTCATGGTGATGTAGTTACGGCGCTTGCAGTCCTCACAGGCGAGGGTTACTGCGATGCGCTTCTCGTTGCGTGCCATGGATGTCAATCCCTTTCGAAGCGTTGCTCGATCCAACTTGGT
>CAIXCS010000010.1 GCA_903918025.1 uncultured Actinomycetes bacterium | reverse complement strand
GGCTTGCCGCCGAACTTGGCGTGAATCCATTCGAGCGTTGCATCGGTTGGTCGCGTGTAGAGCCAGCTCACGAGTCCGAGTGCGAAGAAGTTCTTCGAACGTTCAGCGTCACGAGGCTTCACTCCAGCTTCTTTGCCAGCGGCTTGCGTGATGGACGTCATGGGGACTTCGTACACCGTGAACTGGTTGAGCGAACCATCCGTAAGTGGGTTCTCTGCGTATCCAGCTTTGGTCAACGAACGCTCGTCAAAAGCGTCGGCATTGATGATGAGGGTGGTTCCTCGCTCCATCACCGCCATGTTTGCCTTGAGGCCAGCTGGGTTCATCGCCACGAGAACGGTGGGCGAGTCTCCAGGCGTCGAAATTTCGTGGTCAGAAATAGCGACCTGGAACGCCGAAACGCCCGCCAGGGTTCCGGCGGGGGCACGAATTTCCGCAGGGAAGTCAGGAAAGGTCGCCAGGTCATTGCCAAGCGTTGCACTCGTTGCAGTGAACCGATCTCCGGTTAGCTGCATGCCATCTCCGGAATCGCCTGCAAACCGAATTACCACTCGGTCCAGTTGCTCGGTATGCCTCGTCGTCACCGTTGACCACCTCTCGTTCGCGAACTCGTGCCTTCAGAGCCAGGACATGCGGCTCGTGGCAACGCCCATTCACTCTATAGGGGGCGCAAGGTGCGCCT
Source organism: uncultured Actinomycetes bacterium (assembly GCA_903918025.1). Lineage (GTDB taxonomy): Bacteria > Actinomycetota > Acidimicrobiia > Acidimicrobiales > RAAP-2 > CAIQEU01. Next base: position 4,021 of record CAIXCS010000010.1, on the reverse strand, counting down.
CCGCTGTTCTGGCACCAATTCTCGCGCCATTGAGATACACAACGGGCCGGCCATCTGGCCGACCCGTTTGCTGCGTCACCGTGGAGTAATTCCGCTTAGGCGATGGTTACTGCCGAATCGAGGTAGACGTCTTGAATCGCGTGAATGATCTCTGCGCCTTCTGCGGTTGGGCGCTGGAACGCTTTGCGTCCAACGATGAGGCCTTGTCCGCCAGCTCGCTTGTTGATGACGGCAGTGCGAACCGCTTGTGCGAGGTCGCTGTCCCCCTTTGATTCACCACCTGAATTGATAAGGCCAATTCGCCCGTTGTAGCAATTCACGACCTGCCAACGGGTGAGGTCAATTGGGTGATCGGTGGTCAGTTGGCTGTAGACCAGCGGATCGGTCTTTCCGAATGTAACGGCGTTGTACCCACCGTTGTTCTCGGCCTGCTTCTGCTTGATGATGTCTGCACCAATGGTCACGCCAAGGTGGTTGGCCTGTCCGGTCAAGTCGGCCGAGGTGTGGAAATCGCCGTCGTCGGTCTTGAACCCTGAATTGCGGAGGTAGCACCACAGCACGGTGAACATTCCGAGGCGATGCGCCTCTTCAAAGGCTGCAGCGACTTCTTGAAGTTGACGATCGGATTCTTTCGATCCGAAGTAGATAGTTGCGCCAACACCGACGGCTCCGAGATCGGCTGCTTGCTGGACGCTTGAGAACATGATCTGGTCGTAAGTATTCGGGTAGTGAAGCCAATCATTGTGATTGATCTTCACGATCAACGGAATCTTGGTGACGTAGCGTCGCGATACTGCCTTCAAGACCCCAAGGGTCGTCGCGATCGCGCTGCAGTCTCCAGCAAGCGCGAGCTCACACAGCTGCGCGGGGTCAAAGTACTTCGGAACCTTCGCAAAACTTGCCGCCCCCGAGTGCTCAATGCCTTGGTCAACGGGCAAGATCGAGAGATAACCCGTCCCGCCGAGTCGACCGTGGTTGTAGAGCGTTCCAAGACTCCGAAGCACGGTGGGTGTTCGATCAGTTTCGAGAAACACTCGGTCGATGAAGTCGGGGCCGGGAAGGACCAAATTGTCCTTTGGAATGGCCTTCGCGGTGTGATTAAGGAGATTGTCGGCGTCAGCGCCGAGCAGTTGAGTGAGATCCATGCGTCGATGCTACCTACCCCGAACGACACCGTTGTGAATTTGCCATGGCTAGCCACCAGATGCTTGCAGCTTCGTTCTACCAACCCAAGATTTTGACGAGGCGCTCAGTTCGCTCATCTGAGCCCCCGAGAAGCCGGGTGAGTTCACCGACGACGACAACGCCGTCAAGGCATCCCGCCGCAACCATCGCCTCGACGTCAGCCCAGTCTTTCGTTCGGTTATAGAGCACTTTGAAGATTGCGAGATCAATACAACTGAGGAATGGGACTTGGCGGCCACCAAAGGTTTCGAAGCGGAGTCGATTTCCTACTTCATGATGAAACGGAGTGACGGAGAGAAAGAGGTCAATCGGCGTGGTGTCCCAAAACAGGCGGACCTGGCCGTCACTCTCGAGGAGTGACCGAGCCTCGTGGCTGACCAAGACCCCATCTGGAAGTGCAGCGAGAACCTCAGACGCCTCGTTCGTCGTGACGAAGACATTCACATCAATGTCAATCGTCCCTCGAGCTTGCTCTGTGCACCACGCCAGTGCCAACGCTCCTCCGAAACCAAACTTCAACTCCGCTGTCGTCAGGGCAGCGTCAACTTCAAGAATTTGATCAACGAGTCTCATTGCCGGTCCAGCCTCGGTCCGACGAGATAGGCAGCTGCCTTCTTGGGAAATTCATCGGCAAGGTCAAGGACGAGCTCGAGCTCTTTGCCTCGGTCGAGATCTCCCCTGCTTCTCACTCGCCCGCTCACTCGACAGTCGAGATCAAATCCGAGCGAGTTCGTGACGCGGTTGATGACCCCCGCGCTTGGGTCGACTCGCCGCTGTTCGTAGGCACTCAAGGTTGAGTGCGATGTCTCCGCAATGAGCGCGGCGGCACGAAGACTGAGACCGGCTTCTCTTCGAACTTCCGCTATGACAATGCCTAGATCCACGTGAAAATGGTATCAGTTCTGATACCAAAAGAGTCAGATCACAGTTTCTTCTTGGAAACCGGCACCTTCGTCGTCTTTCGGTTCTTCTTTGGCTTTCCCGTACCAAGTGCTTCAAGTCGATCCCGAACGTCATAGGCATCAGGCTCGGCCAAGTAGATCCGTGCGAACCATTCCCGGGCGGCTGGAAGATCACCTGCTCGGTCATACAGGTCTGCGAGTGCGTACCACTGGCGCACATGACGCCCCGAAGGATTCCGCAAGACCTTGGCTCCACCTTCGCCGACGAGAACGGCAATTGCTTCCGTCAATTCGCCGCGGTCACCGAGCGCACCGGCGTAGACAATCCGCGCCTCGGCAAGAACATCTGGTTCAGGCGAGAGATCACGAAGTCGTTCATAGAGTTTTTTCACTGAACGAGGGTGGGCAAGCGCTCGTTGACAATCCATCTCTGCAGGGAGGTACTGCGGATCTCCGGTGAGGGTGAAATAGACGTCAAGGTGTTTTGCTGCATCGCGCCAGCGACCGCCTCGATAATTTGCGAGACCAGCAATTTCTCGAACAGCCGCCACATTTGGAACTTCGTCAAGCAACGGACGGAGAGAGGCAATTGCCTCTCCATAACGATGACGCTCATAGGACTGCATCGCATCAGTCATGTAGGAGACGAGTACTTCACGTCGGTGCGCTGTGGCTGAGTCAGCAGCCTTGCGAATCTCGCCGGCGACGTCAGCGGGGAGCGGTCGATCCCTGCCTCCTGGTCGCTTGGTAACGAGCTGAGGCCGTTCTCCCGAGGAAGCAGCTTTCGTTGCTCCAGGATCTGTCCGAACCCAAACGTCTTGCTGAGCGGGACCTTCCAGTGGCGCACCAAACTGAACATCGCCCTTGTGCCCGGCTTCTTCATTGCTCAGCCCAACCTGCTCCGCACCCCTTCGTGCAACACCACCCCAGCCCTGCGGCATGTTCTTCTGCGGTGCGTCTTGTTCCCAGGGATTCCGACTTGACCGACTTGCGTATGGGCGGTCTCCACCTTCACGGGGCTCCCATGATGAGCGACCTCGATCGTCAGAACCTCTGCCACCGCCGTAGGGACGGTCACCTGAAGGACGTGGTCGGTCGCTGTAAGGACGGTCACCGGATGGACGTGGTCCTCGAGCTCCACCACCGCCGCCGTAGGGACGGTCACCTGAAGGACGGTCGCCTGAAGCCTTTGGCTTCCAGGTTGGACGACTTTCGCCATCTGAGCGTTGAGGCCGATCTCCATAAGGACGGTCACTTTGTGGACGCGGCCCACGAGCTCCGCCACCATAAGGGCGATCGCTGGCTGCTCGAGGAGGTCGAGGACGACCGTCGCCCCCACGCTGGCCGCCCGATCGTCCGGATCCTGACTGACCCGGACGGCCCTGCGAACCCCTGTCTGGGCGCGTTCCATCAGAGTCGTTGGGGTTTGCCATTCCTCCAGTCTAGGCGACGCTGGATGCTCGCTCGACGGAGGAACTCTCGCCTGCAAGCGACGAGTACCAAACAACTTTATGGACGCGACGAAGCCCCCTCGCAGAGCAAGGGGGCTTCGTCATTCGAAATCCCGGCGGCGTCCTACTCTCCCAGGGAGACTCCCCCCAAGTACCATCGGCGCTGGTGGGCTTAACTGCCGTGTTCGGCATGGGAACGGGTGTTTCCCCACCGCCATGGCCACCGGAAAAATTGCGCTGAGTTGCGGCAGACTCCGCCCAATGCGGGGAATCAATGCCGGAACTCCAAGCGGCTGCGAAATCGCAGCCCTTGAGCGCTCCAGAGCGAGCACGAACATGTCTCCAAGCCCTCGGCCGATTAGTACCGGTCAGCTGAATGCGTTACCGCACTTACACTTCCGGCCTATCAACGTGGTCGTCTGGCCACGGGCCTTACCAGGTTAACCCTGTGGGAGATTTCATCTTGGAACGAGCTTCGCGCTT
>CAIXCS010000009.1 GCA_903918025.1 uncultured Actinomycetes bacterium | reverse complement strand
AGTTCGGCTTTGTTCCTTACTTCTATGGCACCTACACCAGGGTCGATCCTCTCATGCAGCTCGTACACACGATGCACTACACCGAGTCTCCCGAAGAATTTGCCGTTGCCGATACGACAACCGAGTTTCACGAAGTCGTGATCGACTTTTCCGAAGTGACCGCAGGAACTTCCGTTCGATTCACACAATTCGGCACCCTGCCAGAAGGTGAGGCGGAACGAGCACAGGCTGGCATGGAGAGTTACTTCGACTCGCTTGGGGACTACCTCTCGAATCTTGGTCGCTAAGGCTCCCCCAGCTGTCGGTCAACATGAAGACCTCACTTGCTACAATGAACGATGTTGTGCCGTCGAGCCCAGAGGGGCGGGCAAACGCAGACCGATTCGTGGCCGCGCGCCCTGTCAATTTGGAGGCATCACCATGTCGCACAACGATTTCAAAGTTGCTGACCTTTCCCTGGCCGAATTTGGCCGCAAAGAGATCCAACTCGCCGAGGTAGAAATGCCTGGCCTTATGGCTATGCGAGCTGAGTTTGGCCCGTCAAAGCCACTTGCAGGGGCACGGATTACCGGCTCGCTGCACATGACCATTCAAACGGCCGTTCTCATTGAGACGCTCGTTGACCTCGGTGCGGAGGTTCGCTGGGCCAGTTGCAACATCTTCTCAACCCAGGATCACGCTGCCGCAGCGGTGGCGGTTGGCCGCACCGGAACGCCGGACGCGCCAAATGGCGTCCCCGTCTTCGCCTGGAAGGGCGAGACGTTGGAGGAATACTGGTGGTGCACTGAGCAGGCGATCGTGTGGCCAAATCACGCAGGTCCTACCATGATCTTGGACGATGGCGGCGACGCGACCTTGCTCGTCCACAAAGGCGTTGAGTTCGAAGCGAATCACTTCGTCCCCTCCCCCGACACCGCAGACAATGAAGAGTACGCCATCATTCTTTCGGTGCTCCAGCGTTCATTGGCAGCCTTCCCAACTCGCTACACCGAAATGGTCAAGGACCTTGTCGGCGTCTCTGAAGAGACGACCACTGGTGTTCACCGCCTCTACGAGATGCAGCGTTCCGGTGAATTGTTGTTCCCAGCCATCAATGTGAATGACGCCGTCACCAAGTCGAAGTTCGACAACAAGTACGGATGCCGACACAGCCTCATCGACGGTCTGAACCGGGCAGTCGATGTGCTCATCGGTGGCAAGGTTGCCGTCGTTTGTGGCTATGGCGACGTCGGCAAGGGATGCGCCGAGAGCCTCCGTGGGCAGGGTGCACGAGTGATCGTCACCGAAATTGATCCCATCTGCGCTCTTCAAGCAGCCATGGACGGCTACGAGGTCAACACCCTCGAAGAAGTTGTTGGCAAGGCAGACATCATCATCACCGCCACTGGCAATAAGGGCGTCGTGAGTGTCGACCAGATGTCAAGGATGAAGCACCAAGCCATTGTTGCCAACATTGGTCACTTCGACAATGAAATCGACATGGTCGGCCTCCAGACCTACCCGGGCATTGTCCGGAACAACATCAAGCCCCAAGTTGACGCTTGGATCTTCCCTGATGGTCACAGCATCATCATGTTGAGCGAGGGTCGCCTCATGAACCTTGGCAATGCCACTGGTCACCCAAGCTTCGTCATGTCGAACTCCTTCACCAACCAGACCATGGCCCAGATGGAGCTCTACGCCAATGCATCGTCGTATGAGAACAAGGTCTACGTGCTTCCGAAGCACCTCGACGAGAAGGTTGCCCTGCTTCACCTCGATGCCCTTGGCGTGAAGTTGACGACGCTGTCAAAGGAGCAGGCGGAATACATCGGCGTTCACGTCGACGGCCCATACAAGCCGGACACCTACCGCTACTAGAACGACAATTTTGCCCGGCTCCCGTTACCGGAGTCGGGCAAAGAGGTCGTCGTCAACCCCACCAGTTCCCGTTCGGTCAAGAACGCGAACAAATGCTTCCCTGCCGAAGGCTTCCTCAAAGCGTTCCTCGGGCATTTCGAGGAAAAACGAGCTATCGGTCTGACTTCCATGAGCCTGGAGCGCGGCGCGCTTTGTCTTGATGAACGCCGAAACGTCGACGATTGCTCCAATGAGGGCATCGTCGGTTCCGAAATCAGTTGGCAAGTCGTCGGCGGCTTCGACTTCCCCTGCTTCTTCGAGTGCTTCCGAGAATTTGGCAAGTTCCGACTTCGGAATCGCGGTGTAGAAGAACTTGTCGACTGAGTCAATCAACTCAAGCGCGCGCTTCGTGATGCGATTCGCTTGAATGTGGTCAGGGTGGCCATAGAAGCCATTCTCGTCATAGGTCACGACCACCTGCGGCTGGTACTGCTCGATGAGCTCAACAAGACGCTGAGCGCCTTCTTCGACAGGCAATTGCCAAAATGCGTTCGGCGCGTCGTTCTGTGGCCAACCAATCATTCCGGAGTCGCTGTACCCAAGTTCCTCCAAGTGCGTGATCTTGAGGATCTTGCAGCTCTCGAGCAGCTCTTCGTGACGGTGCGCCACAACGTGGTTGGGATCATGGTCCTCGTCCTCGGGGCGAAAGCCCAACGGACTGTCTCCGAGCGCACCATCAGTGCAGGTCACGAGAACGGTGGTGATGCCTTCCGCCGCATAACGAGCGAGAATCCCACCGGTCATCGACGCTTCGTCATCAGGATGGGCATGAACAGCCATAAGCGTGAGTGGTCGGTTAGTCACGACTGCACCCTAGGTGGCGAAGCCCCAACAAGGTGCTCCTTAACCCTTTGCGTACCGCTCGGTCCCAAGCATCGTTGCAAACGACGCCTCGTCCATTTCGAGGAAGAAATGGTTGTCGAGTTGACTGGCATGTGCAGCGATTGCGGCGCGCTTCACTGAAAGAAACTCGCCCACCTTCAACACATCGACGATGTCCTCGTCAGGTGTACCGAACTCCCCCATGTCAACCAACCACTGAGGGAGCTCCCCTTCTGTTCCATGAAGCGACGCCATCATTGAAGCCGCCGCCTTCACCGAAACCGTGACGAGCCAAAGTTCTGGATGATGGTTTGTTGAGCGAAGTGCGGCCATGGTTGCGTCGTGTGCCTTCACGTGATCAGGATGGCCATAGACACCGAAGCGGTCATAGGTAATGACAAGGTCTGGCTTGAAGCGGTCAATTTCAGCGGCCAGTTGCGCTGCAACAACCTCGAGATCTTGATTGACGAAGGCCTGTGGCCAGGTGTTTACCGGCCATCCACGCATTCCGGAGTCAAAGTACTGGAGTGGAATCAGGCGCTCGACGCCAAGAATCTCCGCTGAGTGGCGAAGGTCCGACAAGCGCTGGAGAGCGGTCGCCTCGGGATCGTGATCTTCGTGACCTACCTCGATGTGGCCGGGCGAATAGCCCCAACGTCCATCGGTGCAGGTGATCACTGCCGATCGTCCGCCCTCGCTCTTTGTCTTGGCGAGGAGTCCTCCGGTAAAGAGCGCCTCATCATCGGGATGCGCATGAACACACAGAATTGATCGCGCCATCAGTGGCCTCCTCCAGCAAGTTGTATGGCCTTCACAAACAGCAACAGGATTGACAGGACGAGATACGTGCCCATGACGTACATCGTGATCCGCCTCCCAATGGTCCAGGTTGGTCGAGCGAGCAAGGCAACCGGCGGCATTCGCCAGAGTTCTCGCCGACCAGTGAATTCAACCGCAGCGAGAGGATTCCGTCGACGATAGAAGAAGAGGACCACTGCACCGATGAACCATCCGGCTACGAGAAGCAGCCCGAGAACATGCACCAGTTGCACCACATTGACGTGAGGGAACAATGTCGTGAGGGTGAGCGTAAGCGACAGCGCGAAGAGAAGTGAAATGACCACGACTGCGACGCAATTGAGCCAAGTTCTATTGATCCATGGTCCAAGCACGGCTCGGTCATTGCAGAGCAGCAGCAAGAAAATCGTTGAAGCGGGCAAAAGGATGCCCGCAAGAGCCTGGACGGCAGTCACAATGAGTCCGAGCGGGGCACCGGGGAGCAGGATCATGAAAACGGCAAGCCCAACTAGTGCGGCGAACATGCCATAGAAGCCTTTGGCCTCTTTCCAGCCATTGTTGAGTGACACCGAAACGGTCAACACATCGCCCACGGCGTAGCTTGTGGTGAGGGTAACTGCTGCTGCACCAATCAACGAAGCGTTGAACAAGATGAGAGCAAAGAACGAACCTGCCAAGTGCGAGACATTGTGCGAGATTGCCTGAGCGACACCGAGCCCATCGGTGAAGTGGCCAGCAGCACTCGTCCCGGCGGTAGCTGCGGCCACTGTGGCAATGAGCAAGACCGCAGCAAACACCACGACCAAGGAACCAAGGATGGTGTCTACTCGTTCGTAGTTGATGAATCGTGTGGTGATGCGCTTGTCGACAATGTTCGATTGCTGAAAGAACAGTTGCCAAGGCGCAATTGTTGTGCCGACGATCGCCACGACTAACAAGACCGACGTCGACGTCTCTCCCCCGGCGATCCCTGGATGCGTCAGTGCATGAAGCACGGACGGTCCATGGATCTTCGACTGCAGTGCAAGCGGAATGACGAGGAAGTTTGCCGCCACGAAAACGAACATGAAGCGTTCCCATCGCCGAAAGGAACCCGAAGCCGTCATGCCAATGAGGGCAATGCCAGCAATTGGGACTGAGACGTACTTCGAAATTCCGAAGTACTCAAGTGCGAGGCCAATGCCAATGAATTCCGTTGCAATTGTGAAGAAGTTGAGTAAGAGCAAGTCGCCAGCTGCAAACCACGCCCATGCCCGACCAAATCGTTCCCGAATGAGTTTGGCGTGACCAACGCCTGTTACGGCACCAAGACGGACGACCATTTCTTGGTTGATGATGAGCACAGGAATGAGAAGTGGAAGGACCCAAAGCAGTGAGTAACCAAAGTTTTGCCCGGCTTGGGCGTAGGTAGAGATCCCACCCGCGTCATTGTCGCCAACCATGACAATGAGACCAGGGCCAAGAATGGCGAAGAACGTCGCAAGTTTGCGTTTCCACGTTCGAACGCCATCCATGGAAGTGGAGGTGACGGTCCCGAATGCGCCTTCAATCGGCCGTTGTTCGTCGTGTTGGGTCTCATTGCTCACTTCGTCACCTCCCTTCGTCTCAGCGTTCCATTCGGCACTTCCTCAGCCAGTGGGAACACTTCCGAAGAGATCAGAAGCCTCGAGTAACTCCACTGCTGGCTGGCGTCTCGGACGACAATCGTCGCCGAGTGCGCGTTCGTTCGGGACCGGCGCCGTCGTCACTCGGACGTCCTGCTTGGCGCGGAGAGCGCAGAAGACGAATCTTCACCGAGCTCACGATCCTTCGCCCGAGTCACTGGCAAAGTCGCGACGCCATCCCTGTGGCAACAGCACATCAATCACGTCATCAATGGTGATGATGCCGACCACATGGCCGCTTGATCGGTCGATCACCGGGAGCACGGTGAGGTTGAAATCAGACATCTTGCGAGCGACTTGATCGAGATCATTTTCAACGGAAACTTGGGCCATATTCGATCGCACTACCGAGCGAATTGCTGCAGCAGGATTCGCACGAATGAGCGCCACCACGGTGACGTGACCAATGGAGACGCCTTCCTCATCGACCACGAAGACCACATGGAGGCTCTCGGTTGCCGCATGGCTCGTTCGGATTGCCTCAATCGCCTCGCCAACGGTCGCCGATTCATGCACGAGGACGAAGTCCGGGCTCATGACACCACCGGCAGTGTCAGGGTGGTAATTGAGCAGATTGCGAACTTTCACTCGCTGTGGCTCTGACAAGAGTTCAAGCACGGCGAGCCGACGTTCTTGATCGACAGAAGAAATGAGGTCCGCTGCTTCATCTGGTGCCATTCGGCTGATCAACCGGGCAGCTTCAACATCTGAACGGGAATTGACGAACTCCGCCTGGTGCTCAACATCGAGTTCTTCAAAGACATCTGCCTCGAGCTCACGGTCTGCGCCAACCGCTTCAATAATTTCTTCACCTTCATCGTGACTGGCGGCCTCGACCAAGTCGGCAATCTGCGCTGGATGGAGCTTTGCCAACTTCCGATAGGGAATTCGGAGATGGGCCGATGGCACGTGCCCGACAAACGGTTCAATGGATTCCCAGTCAACGAGATGCTTCGGTGACACGCGTTCTGAGAGTCGACCGGGGATGAGTCGACGAAGCACTGGTCGACGTCCAGGATCGACTCCGACGACTTCCCATCTGCCATCAACCTGCGCCAACTCAATCTCATTGGCGGTAATGAGCCGCCCTCGAACCAAATTGATCGCATGGCGAGCCAACAGGTCCTCTGCGAGGAGGAGTTCACCAGCTCGCCGCTCAAACTTCCGAAGATCAACCCGATCCGCGGTGAACGTCACTCTGCTTGGAGTGATCGATGAAATCTTCTCAATGGCGACGAAGAGGTCGCGTCCGCCAATGCGAACCACGAGACCGGTCACAGGAGGGTGACTTGCGGCACCGACTTGGATGATGAGGTCTTGGACTCGTCCAATCCTCCCTCCGTCTGGATCGACGAATGGGGCGTGCACCACGCTTGAAAGATGAATCAACTCAAGGGCCACAACATCACCTCCTCGTTTGGGCTCGACCGCAAGGCTAGCCCTCGCCTACGAGTGACGGCATCGAATGCCACGGAACGTGAAGGCTTTGCGAGCAGGGGTGACTACGCTTCGGCGAAGGCGAAGAGGGGGAAGTTATGGAGTACGTACCAGTAGGCAAGAGTGGGCTACATGTTTCGAGGATTTGCCTTGGAATGATGAGCTACGGCGACCACTCAGATCGCGAATGGGTCCTCCCAGAACACGATGCTGAACCCATCGTCAAAGCCGCAGTCGACGCGGGAATCAACTTCTACGACACCGCCGATGCCTATTCGAATGGTCAAAGTGAAGTGACGTCTGGCAGGTTGTTGGCAAAGTTCTTCAAGCGGGAAGAGGTCGTGGTTGCGACCAAGGTGTTCATGCCGCAAGGAAAGGGGCCAAACGCCTATGGCCTCTCAAGGAAGCACATCTTCGATGCGATTGATGCCTCGCTTCGGCGCCTCAACATGGACTACGTCGACCTTTACCAAATTCATCGATTCGATGCTCGAGTTCCCGTTGAAGAGACCATGGGAGCCCTCAATGACGTGGTGCTCGCAGGCAAGGCCCGCTACATCGGTGCGAGTTCGATGTACGCGTGGCAGTTCCAGCAACTGCAATTCGCCGCAGAACGTGCGGGTGGTCACCAATTCATTTCCATGCAGAACCACTACAATCTCGCCTATCGCGAGGAAGAACGCGAAATGTTGCCTCTTTGCGCGAACACCGGAGTTGGCGTCATCCCGTGGAGTCCCCTCGCCCGAGGAATGCTGACGGGAAATCGTGACCGCGGTGGTGTTCGGAACACCACTCGAGCTGAAACCGACGCGTTTGCCGATCTCCTCTACAACGACGATGACTTCGCCGTCGTTGACCGCCTGGTCGAGGTTGCCGCAGAGAAAGAACTCCCACCGGCACAGGTCGCGCTTGCTTGGCTGCTGCACCAATCGCCCGTTACCGCGCCGATCATTGGCGCGACGAAGTTGCGCCACCTAGAAGACGCCGTCGCTGCAACCAAGGTCGAACTGACGAGGGATGAACTCAAGCGGCTTGGCGAGCCCTACCAACCGCACAGAATTCTCGGCCACTAAGCCTCAGGTTTGCAGACCGACGACCAGCGGGCCGAGCAAGGCGAGTTCTTCGTCCCATGACGGAATTGGTTCAAGCGGACGAAGAACAAATTTCGAGAAGCCAACTTCCAAGAATCGCTCGAGGAGTTGAGGAACGAGGTCTCGACGTGCGGGAACAACATCTTCGAGTGTTCTGTCGCCAAGGCGACTCTTGAGCCGCTCCGAGACGCCTTCGGGATACCCAGAGGCGAAGTAGCCAATGGAGACACCAAAGTGCTCGTCGCTGATCTGTCGTCCCGCTTTGGCTGCTGCCGAATCAATGATTTCCCGCCCACGTGCAACTTCTGCTGGGGTGCACATTGCCGGAAGCCACCCGTCGCCGACGCGCCCGCATCGCAGGAGCGACTTCTCTGCGTTTCCTCCAAGCCACACTTCCAAGGGTTGTTGGATTGGCAGCGGTGAGATCCGAACGGCTTCAAAGTTCCCAGATGGCCCGGAATGTGTGACCGTTTCACCTCGCCAGAGTGCCCGGATGACTTCTAAGGCATCTTCAATGACCGGGCCACCTTTTCTTGGGTGTACGCCCAGGGCACCCGGCTCGCCATCAGTCGTGAGACCGGGAACTGCGGTCACGAGCAGTCTTCCGCCCGACAGCTGGTCAAGACTTGCGAGTCGCTTTGCCAACGCAACTGGACTGACGCCCGAAAACAGTGTCGTCGTCCCTAGCTTGAGCGTCGGAAACTTCGCCGCGACATAGGCAAGCGCGACGCTCGGATCAAGCGCTGGGTTGGAGAGGACTTCAGGCAGCCAAATCGAATCGAACCCAAACTTCATGATGCCGGCCGAAAGATCATCGAGGCTCGCCGCATCAATCGGTGCAGCTCCAATGCCAACACGGACTTTCACGAGGTCACCTTGAGGGATCGAATGACCGAGATGGCATGGTCAATGCCCGCATCATCGACGTCGAGGTGCGTCACGAACCGAATCCGTTGAGGGGCAATGGCTCCACAGAGGACTCCTTGGGCACCAAGGGCCTCGATGACCTCGGCATCATTTGCCACCGTTGCCACCACCACGTTGGTTTCAACGGCAAGTGGCGACACGCCGGCACTTGGCCATGCATCGGCAATTGCTTCCGCCAACCTGCGAGCTCGTTCATGGTCATCTGCGAGGCGAGCAATGCCTGACTCGAGACCCACGAGACCCGCTGCGGCCAAAATTCCTGCCTGCCGCATGCTTCCACCAAGGCGCTTGCGTTCATCTTTGGCTGCGTCAATGAAGGCACGAGACCCAGCAAGAACTGAGCCAACTGGTGCACCGAGACCCTTTGACAGACAACTCATTACCGAGTCGGCAGGGGCGGCGAGTTGAGCCAGAGAATGACCCGTCGCGACATGAGCATTGAACAGGCGAGCACCATCAAGGTGAATTGGACGCCCGTTCACCGCTTGCGCAACCTCGGACAGTCGCTCGAGCGGCCAGGTGGTGCCTCCAGCGGCCATGGCAGTGTTCTCAATACAGAGGAGGTCGACCGAAGGGAGATGGCGAGAGTGACCGGCGAGTACTTCAGTAATTGCTGCTGGAGAGAGCAGTCCATCGTCGTCATCAACCAAGAAGAATTGAACCCCAGCATTCTTTGCCGCTGCCCCGAGCTCGTAGAGGACCACGTGGGAGTGCTTTCCAGCCAACACGCCGTCTCCGGGAACGGTGTGGACACGAATGGCAATCTGATTTGCCATGACTCCCGAAGGCACGAAGAGCGCGGCTTCCTTGCCAACAAGAGCGGCGTAGTGCTCCTCCAGGGCGAGAACGGTTGGGTCTTCTCCATACCCGTCATCTCCAACTTCGGCATTTGCCATTGCCGTTCGCATTTGCAGCGTTGGGCGAGTAACCGTGTCAGAACGCAGGTCGACGAGTTGGGTCATTCCCGAAGGTTACCGATCGACTCAAGGCCACAATCTCATAGGCTTGCCCCATGGCTACTGATGAAGAAATGGTCAACGAATTTCATTCGGGTGCAGGCGTCCATGTAACGCTCGGGATTTCGGTTATTGAAGCGAGTCCTGACCGGGTCGTCGTGACCGTTCCGGTCACCTCGGACGTCCACCAGCCCTATGGAATCCTTCATGGCGGCGTATCGGCCCTTTTGGCAGAGTCAGCCGCAAGTATTGGTGGCGCACTCTCGGTTCCGGCCGACAAAGTGGTCGTCGGTACGGAACTGAACTGCAGCCACCTGCGGTCAGTGAGTGAAGGCGTGCTGACGGCGGTCGCTACCCCAATTCGAAAGGGAAGAACCGTCCATGTTTGGGGCATTGAACTGACTGATGACCAGGATCGGGCTATCTGTGTCGCCCGCTGTTCGCTCGCAGTCGTGAGCCGTCCCGTTTGAACGGATCAACCCCGCATGACTTCAGGTAGAAGCCTTGCGCGTGTAAGGTTCCACCGACTGATTCCTAGGGTTTGCCGTTGAGGAGAAGGTTCCAATATGCACTTCGGCGGCATCCCAAATGATCGAACTCTTCGTTACTTCTCCCCCACTCCATGACTGATCCCACACTTCTCATCCTCGCTGCAGGCAATGCGCGTCGCTATGGCGGCATCAAACCACTTGCGCCAATCGGTCTCAACGGCGAAGGAGTGATCGACCTCCTCGCCAACGATGCGTTGAGCGCAGGTTTCAGGCGACTTGTTGTCGTCATCAACCCAACGACGGGTCCTGACATCCAGTCTCACATTGCGGAGCATTGGGCAACTGACCGAATTGACGTTGAATTCGCTATCCAAGAGACCCCTCATGGGACCGTTGACGCAGTGCTTTGTGCTCATGAAGCCATTGGCGATGCTGCGTTTGCGGTATCGAATGCCGACGACCTCTATGGCCCGGCGGCGTTGACGCACCTCCATCGCCACCTTTCAACGTCGCCAGCCGTCAATGCAATGGTCGCCTTTCAGCTCGACCTCACACTCGTTGGAACTGGTCCCGTGACGCGTGGGGTGTGCCACATTGATGCTGGTGGTCGACTTGTCGGTATTGACGAACGTCGAGGTGTCCATCGCACCGAAACGGGGAGCATCGTCGTTGATGACTTGCAAGATCCCTACGAACTCGCTCCAACAACTCGAGTCTCTATGAATCTCTGGTCCTTTGGCCCAGGGATCTGGGATCTGTTCAAGCGGGCCATGAAGGAACGGAAGGACGACCAACCCGAAGTATTGCTTCCCGTTGTCGTTGACCACCTCATCCACGGCACGTGGGCCGATGTCCCAGAGTCACTTCGGACAGTCACCGTCTACACGAGTGATGAGCACTGTGTGGGCGTTACCCACCCGGGAGATCTGGAGCTCGTACAAGCGCACATTGCGCATCAAGTTGATCAGGGTGCGCGAGTTGGCGCACTCAGTGGTTCGCTCTACCACTAGGCGCGACAGTGCCCCGAGCGACTCGGGAGGCTTTCACCAACCGCTTCACTCGGGGCAACCATCTGCGTTCACTCTCGGATTCCAGTCGGCCGTGTCGGACAGCCGACGAAAACCCGGGCACGATCTCTCGATCCTCCGCCACGAATGTTCGCCTCGCAGCCACGGGTCGCACTTTCGCGCGACCTCCGGCTGCGTCGAAGATCTTGCGCCTTCTCGAGCGGTTCGTCAAGTGGGGTAGGGAAAATCCCGAGCAAATCCTCAGGATGAAGTGCTAAATCCCCAAGCATTGAGCGTTAGCCCACAGGCCAATCAGACTTCAGCCACAAGTTATCCACATGCTGGGTGCGACCAGATCTTCCCTAGGAAGTGGCGATGAAGACGTTCTTGACTTCGGTGAAGTTGGCCAGAGCATCTGGCCCAAGCTCGCGACCGATTCCTGATTGCTTCATGCCGCCAAATGGCGTCCAGTAGCGAACAGAAGAGTGTGAGTTCACGGACAAATTCCCTGCTTCCACACCTCGGGCAACTCGTACGGCGCGACCGAGATCATTTGTCCAGATCGAGCCCGAAAGACCGAAGGGTGTGTCATTCGCCATCCTGAGCGCTTCGGCCTCACCGTTGAATCGTTGGACCACTACGACGGGTCCGAAGATCTCCTCGGTCACGACCTTGCTCCGTGGATCCGTCGAGGTCAGCACGGTTGGAGGGAACCAGAAGCCAGGGCCATCTGGGCATGAACCTTGGAAGGCAACTTCTGCCTCGCTATCGAGGTAGCTCGAAACTTTTGCCTTGTGCGCCTCAGTGATCAGTGGCCCCATCTCGGTCGAGTCAAGGGATGGATCACCGACGACCACCCCATTGACCGCTGGCTCGAGAAGTTCCATGAACCGTTCATAGGCACGCTCTTCGACGAGAATTCGGCTTCGCGCGCAGCAGTCTTGACCGGCATTGTCGAACACTCCATACGGGGCAGTCGCTGCCGCCCGTTCGAGGTCGCTGTCCGCGAAGACAATGTTTGCGCTCTTGCCGCCAAGTTCCAGGGTGACTCGCTTCACCTGTGGCGCACACCCCGCCATGATCGACGTGCCAACCGGGGTTGATCCGGTGAAGCAGATTTTCGCAACCTTCTCATTACTCACGAACCGAGCCCCAACAATCGAGCCCTGCCCCGGAAGGACTTGGAACACCCCTTCAGGGATTCCTGCCTCGAGCGCCAACGCTCCGAGGCGAATTGCCGTGAGTGGTGTTACTTCTGCAGGCTTGAGCACGACCGTATTGCCTGCCGCCAACGCAGGGGCAAAGCCCCACGCGGCAATTGGCATGGGGAAGTTCCACGGCACAATGATGCCGACGACGCCAAGCGGTTCACGAAAGGTGAGGTCGATGCCGCCGGGCACGGGAATCTGGTGGCCGTAAAGGCGTTCGATACCGCCGGCAGAAAACTCGAGGAGATCTCGGACATTGCCGGCTTCCCATCGGGCGTTGGAAATGGTGTGACCCGAATTCGTGACCTCAAGTTGTGCAAGTTCCTCGAGGTTGGCATCAACGAGATCTGCAAAGCGACGCAGCAATCGAGCTCGATCTCCAGGGGCGACTGCCGCCCATGAAGGAAACGCTGCAGAGGCGCGATCAATTGCTTGGTCAGTCGCTTGAAGGTCGAGGCCGACAACGGTGCCAATGGCGACACCGGTCGATGGATTGAGGAGCTGAATCTCGGTCATGGACCTATCTTCCCCGATGGAAGACAGGCCGTAAGTCAACTTCAGCCGTTACCTTGAGCTTCTAGCTGAGCTTCGATCTCCATGAGCTCTTCACGGGAACCCTGCACCTTTGGTCCGGTGAACCAATTCTTGGCCGAAATCATCCACCAGAGGGCAATCACGATGAGAACGATGACAAATGCGGGTCCAGCCCAGTTGAAGTTGTTGACGTTGCTCCATCCAAGCCATGGGTAGAAGGCGGGAGCAAAGAACAGGACCGTAATGACGCCAATCCAGCACACTGCTGTCCAACCAATGGCCTTACTCATTGCTCCAAGGCTCCACGGACCAGGCTGGAAGTCCTTCGACCGAAGACGCAGGAAGATTGGAATCCCGTAAGCGACGTAGAGCCCGACGGTACCAATCGAGACAACAGCGAAGAAGGCAACCGAGTAGCCACTGTGTTGATAGAGCGACGGGAGCCCAAGGATGAAAGCGAGGACAACGGCGAGCCACACGGAATTCGTAGGCGTCCTGGTCTTTGGGTTGATGCGGTGCCAAAGCTTGTGTCCTGGCACGGCGCCATCACGAGAGAAGGCGTAGATCATTCGGGAGTTGGCTGTCACTGAAGACATTCCGCAGAAGAACATTGCGACCATTGCAATGATGACCAGCAACTTGCCTCCTGCACCGCCGATTGCGTTCACAAACACGGCGCCACCTGCAGTCGTTCCGTTAATCGCGATGGCGTTGTAGGCGGTTGAACCAACTACAGGCAGCGTCAAGGTCATGGCCATGTTGAGCACGAATGCAGCAATGATTGACACCACAATTGCTCGCACAATCGACTTTGGTCCTCCCATTGCCGCATCGTGGGTCTCTTCGGTCATGTGAGCCGAAGCGTCATATCCGGTCAACGTGTACTGCGCGAGCAAGAGACCAATACAAAAGACGTAGACACCAATGTGCGGCCCTGTCCAACCAGTTTGGTTGGTGTACGTGAGGAGTTGAGAAATCGGCAGGTGCTGGGTCGGCAGAATCAACAAGAACGAAACAATGACTAACGTCCCGAAAACGTGCCACCACACACTGATGGTGGTCAACGTTTTGATCATTGACACCCTGAAGGTGTTGAGCATGCCATGGAGCACGAGGATGACGCCGTAGAAGAACAGGATCCACAGCGCTGTTGGCTTGAAGTTTGCGGAGTACAGACTGACGAGGTAGCCAACGAAGTAGGCGAGACCGAAGTCAATCGAGGCCGTAATTGCCACTTGACCAATGAGATTGAACCAACCGGTCGTCCACGACCACGCAGCTTTGTTCTTGCTGGCAAGGCGTGCCGACCAGTAGTACAGCCCACCGGCGGTTGGATATGCGGAGGTGATCTCGGCCATCGAAAGCCCCACCATCAAGGTGAAGAGGCCAACGATGAGCCACCCCAAGGTGATCACCGCAGGGCCACCAGCGTCCATACCGAGGTAGTAGGTAGTCACTCCGCCGGTCAGGATGGAAATAATCGAGAACGACACGGCGAAGTTAGAGAAGTGGCCTAAGCCGCGCTTCAGTTCCTGGGCATAGCCCATTTCATGAAGACGCTGGAGGTCCGCATCCATCGGCACCTCCTGTTGGTCTGAAGTCGCCATTACTCCCCCATTCCTCAACCCGTACACCTCTGCACTTCCTTCGACCATACGCCGACATGGGAACTTGGTGGAGGATGGCAGTCAATTCTGTGCGCCGACCAGAACGCATTAGCCTCATTCCGTGCAAATGAACGATCAAACCACCGGCTTCAACCTCGGCACTGTCTTCACCCACCTCGCCAAGGTCAACCCAACTCGTGAGTGCATTATCTGGGGCGACCAGCGATGGACCTACAGCGAAACGCTCGAGCGTTCGAGGCGCCTCGCTTCATTCCTCGCCGACCGTGGCTATGGCGCCTCCGTTGAGCGTGATCAGCTTCAGGGCCATGAGTCTGGACAAGACCACGTTGCCCTCGCGCTCTACAACGGCAATGAATTTCTTGAGGGCATGCTCGGGAGTTACCTAGCCCGCCTCGCTCCGTTCAACGTGAACTACCGATATGTCGGTGACGAGCTCCGGTACCTCTTCAACGATGCCAAGCCGAAGGTCCTCATTTTCCACGCCGCACTTGCACCGGTGATCGAAGAAATTCGCGCAGATGTTCCCTCCATTGAGGTGTATCTGCAGGTTGCGGACGAATCAAACAATCCCCTTCTGAGTGGTGCGATTGCTTACGAGGATGCCCTCAAGATGGGTTCGCCTGAAGGGCCTGACGTCACGCCAAATCCCGATGATCTCTACATCCTCTACACCGGCGGGACCACGGGAATGCCGAAGGGTGTGCTCTGGCGCCAGCACGACATCTACATGAATTGCATGGGTGGACGAAAGATCGGCTCATGGGAGGCCGTTACGTCCTATGACGACGTTGAACGCAATGCTCGAGATGGCTTCGGACTGAAAGTCATGATCTTGCCGCCGCTCATGCACGGTGCAGCGCAGTGGTCAAGTTTCATCATGATGGGCGATGGCGCAACGCTGGTGATCCCGGCGAATCCGCGTCATCAGGACCCGGTGGATGTTCTTCGAACCATTGAGCGGGAACGAGTCAACACCTTCAACTGCGTTGGTGACGCAATGCTTCGACCACTGCTTGATGAACTCGACCGCGGAGACTACGACACCTCGTCATTGCTCGCGATTGCCAACGGTGGCGCACCTTTGACTGCAGCGCTTAAGGAGCGGACTTCCGCTCGCTTGCCAACCGTCATCATCTCGGACTCGGTTGGATCATCCGAGACTGGCGCCCAAATGGTTTCCAATGCGGCGACCGGATCGCAACAGGGCCAATTCAGGCCCGGTCCCGGTGCCGTTGTTGTGTCGGAAGACTTGACGCGACTCCTCACCCCAGGAGAAGACAGTCTTGGATGGTTGGCGCAATCTGGATGGGTCCCTCTCGGGTATCTCGGCGATGCGGCAAAGACGGAGAAGACGTTCCCCGTCATTGATGGTCAGCGCTATGCGGTTCCGGGCGACCGTGCCCGGCTCTTGGCGAGTGGAGAAATTGAACTTCTCGGTCGCGACTCGGTCACCATTAACTCCGGTGGCGAGAAAATCTTCGCCGAAGAGGTCGAAGGTGCACTTGCCGGCCACCCATCAATTGCCGATGTGGTCGTTGCTGGACGGCCGTCAGAGCGCTGGGGCAGCGAGGTGGTAGCTGTCGTTGCCTTCAAGCCGGGCAGCTCCGCAACTTACGAAGAGCTCGTCGCCTTCGCGTCCAACCACATTGCTCGTTACAAACTGCCCAAAGATGTGGTGGTGGTCGACCGAGTGGTCAGGTCGCCTTCAGGCAAAGCCGACTATCGCTGGGCCAAGGAACAAGCAACAAGGGACTAAGACAAGCTGAATTGCCGTTCGAGGACTACTCGGGTGAGGCCATCGCCTACCAAGTTCCCCGCCTGCTCAATTTCAACCAAGTGGGCCAAGTCCCGGCCAAAGTTGGCAGGGGCTGCGTCAAAAAATCCTCTGCGTCGATACCACGGCGCATTGAAGGCAACGTCGCCATAGGTCGAGACCGTCAGTCGGTTGAAGCCGAACTCTTGAGTCCGGTTGCAGGCAGCTTCAAGGAGTGCCGAACCGAGGCCTTGTCGGCTGAACCTCTTCGCTACGTAGAGGCCTTCGAGATGCGCGTGATCATCCATGCGGACGACCACCGCGAAACCTCGAAGGGGGCGACCAACGGCTGTGCCAAAGAGCATCTTGTCTGTCTCCAACCATTGGGTTGACGACGAGAACACTCCTAAGCCACTTTCAGTGAATACACCGAGGGCGTCGTTCTCAACCGCTGTTGCTCGCCGAAGGTCACGATGCGATGCCTGACGGATTCGGGTCAACGAGAGCTCAGGCGTTAAACCGGAGTGCCCAGTAACCACCATTGGCAATACTCACGTAGTACGAACCAGGCGTCGACACACCCGCAGGAATGGTCTTAAAGACAAACCCTGTTGCGGCAAACGGCGTAGAGGCTGGACCACCGTTCGCTGGGAGATAGGTCAGGGATTCAAAGTTCGATGCGGTCGGGGTGACGACGACACGCACGGGGGTCGTTGGAGTGAGTGCGAACGGTCCAACGACTGCAGGTCCTGTGCCGGTGTAGTCGTGAAGGCCAGTGATTGGCGTTTCATTTCGAGGCTGCGTTACTCGGATGTGCCATTTGAGGTCAGCGGCAACATTCAACGAATAGACCCCATGTGCCAAATTCAGTCCCTGAATCCCCGTGAAGTAACGAGTCTGATTGAGCAATACCTGGACAGGTTGACCAGCAGGACGGAGCGCTACGGCAAAGTTCGCCGCGCAGGTACAGGTCATCTCAAAGATCGTTACACCGCCGGTCACGGTGAAGTTCGTCGTCGTCGTTGAACCATTGCCACTGAATGAAAGTGGCGTGATCTGCCCAGCTGCCGTCCCAGGCAGTGGGAACGTGGTGGAGGTGACGGACTTGTGGGTCGTCAACGTGGTTGATGTCCCAAATTGCGTCTGCACCAGGAGTCCAAGGACCACCGCCGCGAGGACAACAACCGCAGTGATCTGTGGCCACTTTCTGGGTGACTCCCAAGCTTGCCAATCAGGATCGTAGAAGCGCGGGCTCGAAGGATCCATCGACGGTGGCATGTCGGATCGCTTCCGGAGCGGCTTCACTTCCTCAGCGTACCCTTCGGGGCAACCGGCGTTCTTTGGAATCCGATGGCGCGGGTGATGTTGACGCTCCCTTTGAACGACGGAATGTCGTCTGAGACGAGGAGCGGCCGGCGGGACAGGTCGAACTCCTGACGATCTTGCGAGACCAATTGCTCAACAGTCAGACATCGATTGCAAAGCCTTACAAATTTCGTCTCGACGAAGTCCGAGTTCGCCAGCCTTTTTCGTGAGTACGCTGCGTCGGATTCGTTGAAGTGTGTCAAAGGACGCGACGCAATCTTCTCGAAGTCCCTCTGCCTCACCAAGAAGAATCTCAGTTGGTATCTGCCGAATGGTTCGAGTGATTGGGGCCACGACGATTCCAGTGAGCACTTCAATGGCTTCCGAGCGAGTCACGACCAGAACAGGTCGACGAGCCTCCTCGACCTCGGCCCACCAGATCTCGCCCTGCCGAGGCATGGTTACCAAGGTTCTTCCTCAACGAGTGCACGGGTCGCCTTGTCGAGACCAGCAGTCTCTACATCCTCTTGGGGCACTCTCCGATATGCGTCAGTAATACGCAGACCAATCACTTCCCTTTGGTGTCGGTCAATCAGCTGCACGAGTCCTAGGCGCACTGCATCTGAGCGACTTGCCGCCACGCCATCGCTCACCAGGGCATCAACATCCTTCGCCAACTCTTCATCAATTCGTGTAACTAGCTGTGCCATGTATTTAGCATAGCGTTTTGCATCCCAAAGTAGATTAGGAATCTCCTCACAACTCATTGCGTTAAGGATTGGATCAATCACGCCTAGCCTCTGACCTGACCCCCTGAAAGACGTCCACCTTCTATGGATATCGATCCCCGGCTAGAACCGGGACAGGAGGTTGGCAATGAAAAGGACCAGGCACACACCCGAGCAGATTGTGCGCAAGCTGCGAGAGGCCGACAAGCTGTTGGCTGAAGGAATGCCGATCGCTGAAGTGGTTCGTCACTTGGGGGTTTCCCACCAGAGCTATCAACGCTGGCGCACGCAGTTTGGCCAAGTTCGACCCGATGACATGGTGCGACTCAAAGAGCTCGAGAAGGAGAACGCTCGACTCAAGCGCCTGCTCGCCGAGAAGGACCTCGAAAACGACATGCACGGGTAAGTCGCCAAGGGAAAATGGTGACCCCGAACCAGAGGCGAGAGGCCGTGAGCCATCTCGTTGATGTGTTCGGGGTTTCTGAACGCCAAGCCTGCAAGGTCGTTGGTCAACACCGTTCCACCCAGCGCCACTGCAGGCGCAAACGCTCCGACGCTGAACTGGTGGCCCGCATCCGAGCCATTGCGACCACCTACCCCCGCTACGGCTATCGACGATGTCATGTGATCCTGCTTCGCGAAGGCTGGAAGGTGAATCGCAAACGAGTCCAGCGCCTCTGGCGCCAAGAGAACCTTCACGTCAAGCGCCGCAAACGCCGCAAGAAGGTGCAGGGTCGTTCCACTGGCCGAGTCATTGCAGCCTTTCCTGATCACGTGTGGTCCATGGACTTCGTCTTTGACGAAACCGCCGACGGGCGACTCATCAAGATCTTGAATGTTCAAGACGACTTCACCAGAGAGAACTTGGCTTGTTGGCCCGCTCGCACCATCACCGCAGAAGGCACCCTTCGCATTCTCGATGACGTGCGAGAAGAACGGGGCTGCACACCAGTGTTTCTTCGGATGGACAATGGTCCAGAGTTCATTGCCCAGGTGACGAAGGACTGGTGCCACGAGGTCGGCACCAACACCGCCTACATCGATCCCGGTTCACCCTGGCAGAACGGACACTGCGAGTCTTTCAATGACAAACTGAGAGACGAGTTGCTCAACCTAGAGATCTTCGACTCAATGTGGGAGGTGAGAACCATGCTCCAGGACCGTCGTCACTCCTACAACCACTACCGGCCGCATAGTTCGCTGAGCTACCTCACACCAGTCGAATTCTCAAACAAATGGCACGAAGAAAATGCTTTGCT
>CAIXCS010000008.1 GCA_903918025.1 uncultured Actinomycetes bacterium | reverse complement strand
TACACGACGCTCTTCCGATCTAGCACTCAGCGAGCTCGGCTACCAAGTGACCGAGATCGCCCCCGACTCAATTGTTGAAGCCAGAACGATTTGGTCGAAGCTTCTGCTCGGTGACATCGTGCAGTCTCTTCCGACTTTGCGAGGCATTGCCTCAGAAGAAGCAATCTGGGTCCTCGAGATTGCTGCCGAGCAGTATGAAGTTCCCGATTTGGCGGAGACGTTTGCACTCCACCGCGAACGGTACCGATTGCAAATGGAATGGGCTGAGTTCTTCCAGCGGTATCCAGTCCTTCTTGGGCCGACCTGGACCGAACCTCCATTTCTCAATGACTTCGATGTTCTTGATCGATCGAGCCAAGAGTGGGTCAACGAACAATCCCGCTTCGTTGCGCCAATGAACGTTCTCGGACTGCCTGTTGCTTGCGTGCCGGTTGGTCTTGCCAATGGACTCCCGCTTGGCGTCCAAGTCGTTGCGAATCGCTTTGACGACGGTCGGACTCTCGCAGTTGCCGCAGACCTTCAAGACGCGTTCGGATCGATAACCCCAGTTACTCCTTGGGGCCAACTCGTCAACGGGTAGGTCGATCGCACGTGTACGCAGCAGTGAAGTCCGTCTTGTAACCTCTAACCGTTACGCGGGTGTAGCTCAATGGTAGAGCCCCAGCCTTCCAAGCTGGCCATGCGGGTTCGATCCCCGTCACCCGCTCCAGTTGGGCTGATCCCCGTTGAGGGGACCACCCTTTCGTATCAAAATGGTCGTGAACTACCAGGAGGTAGTCATGCCGTTTCAGTACTCACCGGAGTTTCGGCTCCAGCTTTGCGAGCGCATGCTCGCAGGCGAGCGCATTTCGTCACTGGCTGAGGAGTTTTCCCTCAGTGTCAGCGCTCTGGCTCGGTTTTGCGGAGGATTCTGAGCGGGCCCGGCGGATTTCTACGGTTCCCTCTCGCCTCAAGGGCGAGAATTCATAGCCCGCAACGTGCAGATTGAGCACTCGACCAATCTTGGAACGTTCTAATGTTCCTGTCACTCGACGAGCAGTCCCAATGCCGCGATACTCAAACCTATGAGTTCACCAGCAGCCCACTCTCTCGAAGAAGTAGCTGACGGCATCTTCGCGTACCTCCACCCAACTGGTGGCTGGGGTTGGTCGAATGCTGGCCTGGTGGTTGGTGGGCGGGATTCCGCCATGATCGACACGCTCTACGACCAACCACTGACCCAAGGCTTTCTCGATGTCCTTGCCCCGCTGACTGCCCACTCACCAATCTCGACGCTCGTGAACACCCATGCCAATGGCGACCATTGCTATGGCAACGGTCTCGTGGCGCTCCCCGGCGTTGAGGTCATCTCGTCTGTTGCTTCGGCCAAAGAGATGGACGAACTTCCTCCCTCAGCAATGGCCGGTTTGCTCTCCGTGGCTGACCAACTGGGGCCGGAACTTGGCGACTATCTCCACCGTGCATTCGGTTCCTTTGAGTTTCTCGGCAATGAACTCAGTCCTCCGACGTCAACCTTCTCGGGTTTTCGTTCCATCGACATCGACGGTCGAGTCGTTGAACTGCATGAACTTGGACCAGCTCACACGACTGGCGACACGGTCGCCTTTGTCCCTGACGCGTCGGTACTGTTCGCCGGTGACTTGCTGTTCATTCAAGGAACACCAATTGTCTGGGCTGGCCCCATCAGCAATTGGCTATCGGCGTGTGCATGGATGTGTGCGCTCCAGCCAAAGGTGATTGTTCCTGGCCATGGGCCGCTCACTGACCTTGACGGCGTTCGAGCAGTCGCTCGCTACTTGAGCGCCGTGGAAGACGGCGTCATTGCACGCCACGGAGCTGGAATGACTCGAATTAAGGCGACCGTAGATCTCGATCTCTCCTTTGACCAAACAGAGTTCTCCGAATGGGGAGATCGAGAACGACTTGCCATCAACGTGGCGACTGTTTGGGCAACCCTTGAACCAACTGCGGCCCAGCCCCCGGTCCCGTCACTCTTTGGTGAACTTGCTTCGCTGGCAAGTCGTTACTAAACCCTGCGAAATCTCGCCCAAGTAAAGGGCTGATTCGTTCCCCAAGGTGTGACATGGAGATGTTCTTCTGACTGCAGTAACTCAAACCCAACGGAGAATCGCTCTTGAAGTTGGGCGGCCGACCACCGGGCAACAGGTTGCCCCGAACACTCCTCGGGTCCAGTCGAAGCGAAGGTAGCGAGCACGAAGGTTCCCCCTCCCCTCACCGCATTCGTTACCCGATCTACGTAGCGGAGTTGCTCGTCCGGATCAACGAAGAAGTGGAAGACCGCCCGGTCATGCCAGAGATCAATGGGCTGAGGGGGCTCCCACTCGAGCACATCGGCCTCAACAAGTTGAACCGCCGCACCAAGCCTCGCGTGCACTTCAGCCAGTGCTGAGGGAGCCACATCAAGCACGGTGACGTTCGTAAAGCCTCGTGCGACCAGTGAGTCGGCAAGCCTCGACGCACCACCACCGACATCAACAATGGCGTTCGAAGGTCGTGGAGAGTCTTCCAATACCCACGGCAGCGAATGAGACGGTCCAGTCTCTGTCCACGACCGTTCTTCAGCTTCCTTGGTGGCATACGCCGATTCCCACGAGGTCATCGGTGCCTCATGGTGCAACACAGGTGAAGATTTGGATCTCCAACGGACACTGCACCACTCCGTCGTTGCCAGTCACCGCGCCTAGTTCATCAACGGCAATCGCGTAGGCCTCTTCTACGCGGTCTTGATCAATTCCTGCGTCGAGCAACATCTGCACGGTGACGAGATCCTCAAGCGCGCACGGCCGCACGGCCGTATGGAGAACCCATTTTGGCTGGCTGAAGCCTGCAGCTACGAGCAAGCCGTTGACGTAGTCCTGATGTGCGAAAGCAAATGGCCCCTGAGGAACTGGTCCTTGTTTCGGCATCTCACGTTGAAAGCCTCTGGCTGAGAGTCGATGCGCCATGAACGACAGGTTCTTCTCCATGCCTTGCCAAACTGCTCCGGTGAGGGCTCCCCCAGCCTTGAGGTGCGCTCGCAGGTTCGTGAAGGCAGCGACGGGATCTTCAAAGAACATGAGGCCGAATTGACTCACGATGGCATCGAACGGTGCTCCGGGAATCGCATCAGTTTGCGCGTCGGCAAGAACGAAGGAGATGTTGTTGTCGGTTGGCTCCAGACGAGAGCCTGCGAGCTCGAGCATTGCCTCAGAAATGTCCGCCCCAACCACACGCCCCGTCGACCCGACGACTGAAGCCACGGCCTTCGTCGCCTGTCCACCTCCACAACCAATGTCGAGCACCGCCACACCCGGCCGAAGCTTCGCAACCTCGAGGAGGGGGGCAATGGCGAGCGCCGTAAAGGGTTCTCGCGTTGGCCAGCGCTTCGTGCGCATCGCGTTGGCAAAGTACTGCCGCTGTCCTTCGTTTGCCATGGACTTCCCTTCATGCCACCGTGAGTGTCACACTACAAAGGAACCCTAAAGGAGTGAACCGTGTCCATGACGAGTATCCCCACTGCCCTCCATGTCGGTGAGTCTGATCTGCCGTTTGTTGACCTCGGCGATGGAAGCACCTTGCAACTGCTTCAAGTCGACATCGAGGCTGGCCTTTGGGTCATTCGAACAAAGTTTCAACCCGGCTATCTCGTTCCAACCCACAAGCACACCGGCACGGTGTACGCCTTTACCTTGTCGGGAAGTTGGAAGTACCTCGAGTACCCAGAAGTGAACACCGCAGGCTCCTATCTCTTTGAACCAGCCGGTTCGGTTCACACGCTCTCGGTGCCAGCAGAGAACACCGAGGTCACCGATGTGTTCTTCGCCATTCATGGCGCCAACCTCAATCTCGACGAAGCGGGCAATGTGACGAGCATTATTGATGCCGGCACGATCGCCCAGGCCTACGCCGTACTCGCCGAGATGCAGGGTTTCGGAACCGTCAAGGTGATGGGCCTCGGGGACTAGACCGAAAGCCTTCGCTACGCTCGCGACGTGCGCTGGTCAAGCAACGACGTGAAGAGTCGGTGGTGGCGACCTGAGTTGCTCCTCGTTTTCGGCGCACTCGTCGGGCTTGCCGCCCGGCTGCCAGGGCTCACCACCTCAAGTGGTCTGTTTCGCGATGATGCCTGGGTGGCCGCGCCTGCCAGAGCGAGTTTCGGCCACGCGGCAGATCTTGTTTCAACGTTTCCAGGTTTCAGTCTTGGCATTTGGCCACTTCTCCACCTGACCGCTCCGACGGCGATCTACGCGCAATTGCCAGCACTCATCGCAGGACTTCTTGCCTTGCCCGCACTGTGGTGGATGCTTCGTGGATTCAATCTGCCAACGTGGCCGAGTGCAGCGGTCTCCGTGGTGGTCTGGCTGAGCCCTGTGGTCATCACGTACTCGACCCGGGTGAAGCCGTATACGACAGAGTTGCTGCTCGCCGCGATCTTGCTGGGCGTGACTGCACGAGTTCGGACACCTGCAACCAACCGATGGTGGCTCGCGCTGCTGTCAGTTGTCGCGTTGTTCGTCAGCTTTTCCCTCGTGCCCGTCATCATTGGCTGTTGGACTTCCGTCGTGGTCGACGATCACCGAATGAAGAACACCTCAAGAGCAACCTTGTTGCCTCCAATGGTTGCGATGGCTCTCGCCGTGCTGCTTCTCCTCATCTTTTGGAAACCGGTCCCACCGTCACTCCACTCGTTTTGGTCACCATTCTTCGTCAACTGGGCGACGCCCGGCGGATTTGCCAGAAGCATCCAACACCTCCTTGGAGGTTTCAGTGCTGGCCTCACGGGCGCCCCTGCGCTCACGACAAAACATGTCGCGGTGACCGTCCTTGCGCTCATCGTCCTCGGCACCCTCCTCGTCCTTATCGGAATTGGCCTACGGGAACTTGGCTGGAAGGCACTCGGTCCCGGCATCGCCCTGCTTCTCGGCGCTTTCCTTTCCGCAATCCGAGTCGTCCCTCTTGGGACCGGACGAACTGACGAACTTCTCTATCCTGCGATCGCCATCCTCTTGACCGCGGGACTGGCTCGCCTGCTGTCGCTCGAGGCGGTGAACCTCCATCGTGTTGTCGTGGCACTTTCGGCTGGGGTGGTCTTGGCGGCACTCGCTCTGGCTCCAACACTTCACCGAGCCGCCTACCCCATCAGCGATCTCAATGGGACTATGAACCTCGCGACGACATTGCCAGGGAGTGGCGAATCGGTCCAAGTCTTCGACGCCGGACTTCGCTACAACTTCGCTTGGTCTGGCTACGAGGCGACCCCAGAGGGAGTTCCACCACGGTTGGTTCTCGATCCGTCAAACGAAGCTGGCTACACGGTCCGCCTCCACGGCGATGGCGCTGCGACGACCTTCATCGCCTCGTCCGACCCGGGAGATTCGACCTATCACCCAGAAGCTTGGGTCCGCCGTCTTGACGCTCAAGCTGCTGCACAACCAACACCGCGGTTGTTGTTCTTCGGCCTCACCGAACAAGTCGTCAATCCAACGACTGGACCGCTTCCCGGCCAAGCATCCGACCCTCACCGCTCTCCCTTCTTTGGTGCCCTCGTCAGCGATGGGTGGAAGGTTGGTGCGATCACCATTGGACGTGGGGTCTACGCCCAGATCCTGACGAAGCCCTAATTGAGCAGTCGAGGGATCTAGCCTCGTCCTATGCGCGCCGTCATTCTTCAAGGTCCACGACAAATAGCCGTTGAGACCGTCCCGGATCCAACCCTTCCCTCACCTCACGGGATCATCGTCCAACTTGAGGCGACGGCAATATGTGGATCTGACCTCCACCTCTACCATGGCGACCTTCCAGGAGACGGCGTTCAACTCGGCCACGAGGGAATCGGCACGGTCGTCGAGGCGGGACCCTCGGTTACCTCCGTCGCTGTTGGTGATCGAGTGCTGCTCTCCGCGGTTGTTGCCTGTGGCATCTGCGGACCGTGTCGCTCCGGAGATCCAGTTTGTTGTGTTCGAAGCATGATCAACGCCGTAGGAACCGTCCCGCAGTACCCCGGAGCTCAGGCCGAGTTCATTGCCGTTGATCACGCCGATGCCTTTGTTCGCAAGATCGATGCCGGTCTCACCGTTGAACAAGCGGTCCTTCTGACCGACATTCTCCCAACCGGCTATCTCGGGGCGAAGATGGCAGATATTCGTCCCGGGGCATCAGTGGCGGTCTATGGGCTTGGGCCAGTTGGCACCATGGCGGTTCATGCGGCAAAGCTCTTTGGGCCTTCGGTCATCTACGCGATCGACAATGATCCGGACCGCCTCCTCGCCGCAGCGGAACTCGGTGCTCAGCCAATCGATGCTCGTGAGATTCCAGCTTCTCAACAACTCATGGAGGCAACGGGGGGTCGAGGGGTCGATGCTGCAATTGAGGCGATCGGCCACGACTCGACGGTCACCGATGCCACCTATGCGGTCGCTGCTGGTGGAACAGTCTCGGTTGTCGGCGTCAACCTCAACATGGCATTGCCGCTCCCGATGGGTCTCATGTTCTTCAAGCGACTGACGGTTCGAGCGGCATTCGCTGCTATTCCAGGAACTTGGGATGCACTTGTGCCCCTCTTGCAGCAAGGCGTCATCGTTCCAGATTCGATCTTCACCCACCGAATGGGACTCAGTGAAGCGGTTGCTGCCTATGAACTCTTCGACACCCACGGTGATGGATGTCGAAAGATCCTCCTCGACCCGTCGAGCTAGACCAGTGGCAGTCCTGGCTGCTCTGCCAAGGAGAGTCCTGTCCCTTTCCTTCTGAGCGCACCTCTCGGAAAGATCTGTTCTGGACGAAACGATCGGACGTCACGACGTCCATCCCTTCCGCCAACGGCCTCAACCCAGGTCTCGTTCGTCGCCTTGTTGGTGACGTAAGCGAGAAACGTGAAGGTAATGCCGCGGCCGGGAACACCCTCGACATCAATTGGATCCCCTGCTCGAAGGCCTGACCAAGCGGTTGACCGGTCGTACTTCTGCTCACGAGCATCTGCGGTCACTGCAGGTTTCTTGGCCACCACTCCATCTAACACGACCGTTCACCCCTCAACGCGACACCGCCGATCTACGCTGCGTTCGTGGTCACCCCTCCCCTCAGTCTTTCGCCTTCAAGTGCGGCAACCTTTGAGCAATGCCCGCGGCGGTTCCGTTACTCGGCCATTGATCAAATTGCTGAACCGGCGACGATCGCCACGGCCAAGGGAACCGCCGTCCATCGATCGCTCGAACTGCTCTTCTCGACCGTTGACCGTGGTGAGCGCACTCGAGCGCATGCGTCAGAGTTTCTGTCCCAGGCGTGTGAAGAGTTGACGGACGATGGGACCTTCTCGTCGGTTGCTGACTTCCCTGGCCTAGCGAGGTTTACGTCACAAGCCGAAGTGTCGCTTGATGGCTATTTCGGAATGGAAGATCCAAATGAACCAGTTGCAATTCTGACCGAGACCAAACTCACTCGACTCCTCGGTCAAGCAGAACTCCGAGGCAT
>CAIXCS010000007.1 GCA_903918025.1 uncultured Actinomycetes bacterium | reverse complement strand
GCCGGTCGTGACTGTGCCAAGGATGTCTATGCCCAAGCCGGGATCACCAACCCTCGGGCTGAGCTTGATTGCGCCGAGGTCTATGTCCCCTTCAGTTGGTATGAGCCAATGTGGCTCGAGAATTTGGGGTTCGCTGCGCAAGGCGAGGGATGGAAGTTGACCGAATCGGGTGCCACTGCACTCGACGGGGGAGACATTCCTTGGAACTGCTCTGGTGGCGTGCTGTCGTCCAACCCAATCGGTGCTTCAGGAATGCTTCGTTTCTTGGAAGCGGCTCTGCAAGTCCGTGGAATGGCCGGAGAGCACCAGGTCGAGGGCGCACGAAAAGCGCTCGGCCATGCCTACGGTGGCGGAGCGCAGTTCTTCGCCATGTGGATCGTCGGGAGCGAACGCCCGAACTGAGCATTCGAGCGATGGCGACCTTCGGTAGCATGGGTCGAGCAATGAGTTCGTTGTTGCCCTTGAGGAGGATTCACTATGAAGGTTGTCGTCGACTTCGATGAGTGTGCAAGCAACGCCGTGTGCATGGGCATTGCTCCCGACATCTTTGAGGTTCGAGATGATGGGTATCTCTACATCTTGAACGAGAACCCCGGCGAGGAGTACCGCGAGCAAATGCGGGAATCGGTCAACGGGTGCCCAACCGGCGCCATTTCAATTCTCGAGGACTGAAGCAGCCCTTGACGACAAGAGTCCGCTTCGCGCCGTCGCCAACTGGGCTCTTCCATGTCGGAAGTGCGCGCTCTGCGCTCTTCAATTGGCTCTTCGCCCGCCATACCGGCGGCGTGTTCCTCCTGCGCATTGAAGATACCGACGCTGACCGAAATCGAGAAGAGTGGGTCGACGTCATCATTGCGTCGATGGCGTGGCTTGGCCTCCAGCCTGATGAAGGCCCCTTTCGCCAGAGCGACAATACGCAGCAGCATGCAGCCGCGGTTGAAGCGCTGTTTGACCACGGCTACCTCTATGCCTGTGCCTGTACAGGAGAAGAAGTCCAAAGCCGAAAGGGCGACAACAAGACGCCTGGGTATGACGGGTACTGCCGAGAGCGGAATGTTCCTCGGGGCTCAACGACTGCTCTCCGGTTTAAGGTCCCTTTCGACGGCCTAACGATCGTGAACGATGAAGTTCGAGGTCGCATCGAATTTCAAAATGCAGTGCTCGATGATTTTGTCGTGGCCAAGTCTTCAGGTGCGGTGTTGTACAACATGGCGAATGTTGTTGATGACCGCGCCGACTTGATCACCCATGTGGTTCGTGGCGAAGACCACATTTCCAATACTCCGAAACAGCAGTTGATTTGGCAGGCGCTCTCGGCCGCCACGGGAGAGGAAATCGCCCTTCCGAACTATGCGCACCTTCCGCTTCTCGTCGATGCACAAAGGAAGAAGTTGTCAAAACGGAAAGACCCGGTTTCGGTTGCGTCATTCCGTGATCAGGGATTTCTCGCCGACGCGTTCGTCAATTTCCTGGGGCTTCTTGGTTGGAGTCCAAAGGGTGAGGAAAAGGCCACACGCGAGGCAATGATTGCGGACTTTCAGTTGTCGGACGTCAATCAGTCACCGGCATTTTTTGACGTAGCAAAACTCACCAACCTCAATGGTGCCTACCTCCGTGAACTCTCGCTCGATGCATTTATCGAAGCTTCGCTTCCATGGCTTGCTCCGACGGAGGGCGCTTGGTCGCCAGAAGGCCACGTTGTTCCCTGGCCTGCTGACCGTTTCAAGGGTGAAGTCTTTCGGGCAATTGCTCCGGTAGTGCAAGAACGCGTCGCCATTCTTTCTGAAGTCCCAGCGATGGTTGATTTCTTGTTTCTCGAGAACGCTCCCGTCGATGCCGCTGCGTGGGAAAAAGTAGTGACTGGTGATGCCGATGCTGCTCGCATTCTCGATGCAGCGATGTCTTCCTATGAGACGGCGCCATTCGAAGCGGTGCAGCTGCATGAGGTGACGCTGCAGTTTGGTGAAGCGCTCGACTTGAAACTCCGCAAGGTTCAAGCACCAATCCGAGTCGCAGTCACTGGAAAATCTGTCGGCCCGCCCTTGTTCGAGTCACTCGCAGTTCTCGGACGTGAAGAAGTCCTTCGACGGCTCTCCTTGGCTCGTGACGTTGCCGGGACCTCCAAATGATCTTCTGGCCAATCAAGCTCGCGCTCAAGATTCTTGGTGGACTGCTCGGCGCACTCCTCCTCTATGTCGGGTTTACTGGCTTCCAAGTTTGGAAGACCTCAACGCTCTACAACCCGCAGCAGGCCGACGCGATTGTCGTGATGGGGACAGCCGCGTACCCAAGTGGACCATCACCAGAGTTAAAGGCACGACTTCAAGAAGCACTTTCGCTCTATCAGCAATTCCCCAAGACCAAGTACCTCGTCGTCACCGGTGGAAAACTCAAGGGCGACCAAGCCACCGAGTCGCTCGTTTCTCGAGATTGGCTGGTGAGCAAAGGGGTGACGGCCAAGTTCATTCTCTCCGGGGGAGCAGACAGCTACGAGAACATCAGTTTTGCCGCGGCCGCCATGCGAAGCGTTGGCATTAAGAAGGTGCTCGTCGTGACAGACCCTTTTCACGAAGACCGATCGATGGCGATTCTTTCGACCTTTGGATTCACACCGTTTCCAACACCAACACAGACTTCGCCAATCAAGGGATCGGCGACAATTCCGTACTTCATTCGAGAAACGCTCGCGGTGTCGGCCGGGAGAATTATTGGGTATGGGAACCTCTCCTCAATCACCCACGCAACCCAGTGAGCGCAAGTCCTCTATTCGGCATCGGCTAGATTGTGGATCCACCCTTCGGGGGTGGTGTAATTGGCAACACAACTGGTTCTGGTCCAGTTATTCAGGGTTCGAGTCCTTGCCCCCGAGCTGCACGGTGGTTTCACCGTGATGCAGTAGCTGTAGCGCGGCCCCATCGTCTAGAGGCCTAGGACACCACCCTCTCAAGGTGGAGACACGGGTTCGAACCCCGTTGGGGCTACTCAAGACTCCCCCGGTGCTTCGGCATCGGGGGAGTTGTCATTCGTTACCCTTGTTGTCGCCCCCCTCCATGAGGTCATGGTGGGGCCCACCTCTCTATTGCAAAGTCGACAGAGTTGCTCCACCAGTGGCAGCATGGCCGAGAACGAAGGGGTGAAGCATGTTCGACCTACTGATTACTGGGGGAGTTGTCGTCGATGGTCTCGGAGGCAGTCCGAGGCTTGCTGATGTTGGGATCATTGGGGACCAGATTGCCGACGTTGGTGACCTCTCCGGCCAAGCCGCTCATCGAACGATCGATGCAACGGGCAAGATCGTCACTCCTGGATGGGTCGACGTGCACACGCACTACGACGGTCAGGTGACGTGGGACGAAGTGCTCGCACCAACGTCGTTCCACGGGGTAACGACCATCGTCACGGGAAACTGCGGTGTTGGGTTTGCTCCGGCTGCTCCAGATCGGCACGAATGGCTGATTGGGCTCATGGAAGGCGTTGAAGACATTCCGGGCACCGCACTGTCCGAAGGGATGACCTGGGGTTGGGAGACGTTCCCTGAGTACCTCCAAAATCTCGCTGCTCGGCAGTGGACCGTTGACGTTGGGACCCAGATTTCCCACGGTGCCGTCCGGGCCTACGTCATGGGCGATCGAGGGGCACGGAACGAACCAGCAACCGCGGCGGACATCGTGGCCATGCGCGACATCGTGAGCGAGGCGCTCCGCTCGGGCGCACTTGGCTTTTCGACCTCTCGAACACTTGCTCACCGGGCAATCGATGGCGAACCGGTGCCAGGCACCTTCGCAATGGCCGACGAGCTCTTTGGTATTGGAGAGGCCCTCGCCGATGCTGGCACCGGCGTCTTTGAGGTTGCACCACTTGGGACCGCCGGGGAAGATGTTGAAAGCCTCATGACCGAAGTGGACTGGATGGCAAGGCTTTCAACGGCAATTGGGAGACCAGTCACCTATGCACTCCTTCAAGTTGACGGAGATCCTGAGATTTGGCGCACCATGGTTGACGTGTCGCTCAAGGCGAATGCAACCGGTGCGATGCTTCGTCCGCAAGTGGCAGGCAGGCCAACAGGACTCTTGTCGGGTCACTTCACGACCTACTCGCTCTTTGATCCTGTCCCGGCCTATCAAGCATTGCGGGCACGTGGTCTCAGCGAAGAAGCGCTGGTGGCCGAGCTTCGACGACCAGAGGTACGAGAAGCCATCGTTACTTGGGTACCAACGCCTGATGTCGCGGCTCAAGTCGAAGGAGCACTTCGTTCCACCTTCCTCCTCGGCACCCCGCCGAACTATGAACCGCTGGCCAGCGACTGTCTCTTCGAGTTGGCGAATCGTTCTGGGCGGCCAGCGTTTGAGATTGCGTATGACGCGTGCCTGGCCGACGATGGCCATGGACTTCTCTACATTCCAATTCTCAATTACTCACTTCGAAATCTGGATCATGTCGCCGAGATGTTCACCCATGTGGAGGTCATCTCAGGTCTTGCTGACGGTGGGGCACACGTTGGGACGATTTGCGACGCCTCGCTGCCGACCTATCTCCTCACCCATTGGACGAGGGATCGCGTTGGTGCGCGCCTCACCCTTGAGCAGGCGGTCAAGAAGCAGACCCATGACACCGCCCAGCTGTATGGCCTGACCGATCGAGGTCGACTCGTTCCCGGAACACTCGCTGATCTCAACGTTATTGACTATGAGCGACTGCAAATTGAGAGTCCGAAGGTGGTTGCTGATCTCCCGGCCGGTGGACGGAGAATTCTCCAGGGGGCCGTTGGCTACGAGAAGACGATCAAGTCGGGCGTCGTGACCTTCGAAGACGGACACCCAACTGGTGCCCGGCCAGGAGTTCTTGTGCGTGGTGCCCGATGAGGGCCGTTTGTCGATCTGGAAGTACAGCGCAGGCAGCCGAGTAGATTTGCGGAGTGGAGCCGACCGACGACCTGCCCGAAGCGTCGCCTTTGACGAACGTGACACCGCCTGTGAGCACGGGAGAAGGTTCCGACCCAGGACTTGAAGCGAACGAAGAGTCGGTTAACGCCCCACCGAGGGATCGCGCGCGCCGAATAGGGAGAATGGCTCGGGAGTGGGTGCTCGTCATTGTTGGAGCCGTGGTGCTCGCAATGGTGGTCCGGTCGTATGTGCTGCAAACGTTCTACATACCCTCCGCATCAATGGAGACGACCTTGATGACGGGCGACAGGATTCTCGTCAACAAACTCGCCTATCACTTCCACCCAATTCATCGCGGCGACATCGTGGTGTTTGCTCGCCCTCCAGCAGAAAATTGTTCGGGTCCGGTCGTTCCCGACCTGGTGAAGCGGGTCATTGGACTTCCCGGAGACCGATTGACGTCACGTGGTGACACGGTGTACGTCAATGGGTCGGCGTTGAAGGAGCCATGGCTTCCCGCTAATGGCAAGACACTCGGCACGGCAATTACTCCGATCACTGTTCAGCCCGGGCAGTACTTCATGATGGGTGACAATCGGGATAATTCTTGTGACTCCAGGATGTGGGGCACCGTGAGCAGGAAGTTGATTGTTGGCGAGGTTCAGCTGATTCTTTGGCCGTTCTCGCAATTTGGCTTCCCGGATTGATCGGGCGCTTGGTTCCACGCGTCGCCTGCTGCCTACGATGATCTGATGGTCTCCCGACAACGACTGCGTCGACCATTGGTCGCAGCCATTGCATTGGCGACCACTTCAGTACTGCTCGCAGGGTGCGGTGCCAACGCTCACGTTGCCGCTCGCACCACAACCACCATTGCCGGAAAGGTTCCAAGTCGAGCAGAACAGGCCGCAGCGCTGTTTGCGACGACGAGGTATCGGCGGCAGATAGTACAGGCGGCTGAAGGATTCTCTACTTCGGTGAATGCGCTCGATGGTGCACTTCGCTCCGGTGATCGCCAGGCGGCGATCAAGGCGTGGGCAGCGGCGCAGGGAAGTTTTGACGTCTTACGCCCTGTGCTGCTTGGAGGTCCAGCGAGTAGCGCGACCTATGACGGACAACTCCTTGCTGGTTCGAAGACCAAGGGTCAGGGTCTTCATGCGATCGAGCGAGCACTCTTCCAAGGACCACTCTCGGACGGGCTGGCTGCGATGCCCGAACTGCGAGCTGCCGGCCCACAACTCGTCATTGGTTTGTTTCGCACGATTCTTCAGCCCTCAGCGATTGCGGTGAATCAGGTGCATGCACTCGGCTTCTTGGCGGATCACGTTCTTTCCAGTTCGCAAGAACGAGTGAGTCATCGCGATCTCGTCGATGTCCTCGCCATCATTCACGCCGTTCGAGGTGGATTCAATGCGCTGCACCCCCTCGCCAACCTGGTTGATCCCAAGCAACTTTCAGCGACGTCCACTGGACTTGATCAGGTGGATGCACTGCTGTCGACGCTGCCACCTGGGGCAACCGACGCTGAAGTTCCAACGGAAGTTTGGGCGCGCCTCGGTCGACTGGTCTCGGTGTTGCAGTTCGATTTTGGGCAGCTCGCGGGATCGACGGCTGGCTACAGCAGCGGGAGGTACTACGCGTGAGCACTTCTGAGGCACGTGAGCCACGGTCTGGGGTCACACGGCGCGCCGTCCTTACCGCCGGTGGAGCAGCGGCGGTTGGTGCCGTCATTGCCACCTCGCGTGGAGCGGGGGCAGCGACGCAGACTGGAAGCATTCCGTTCTTTGGCAAGCACCAGGGCGGCATTGTTACGCCGGCGCAGGGACATCTTGCACTTGGCGTCTTCACGGTCACGACACCTGATCGGCAGGTGCTGAAGGAGTTGCTCTCCGAGTGGGGTCGAGCGGCCCGACGTTTGACTGTGGGGTTGCCGCTGCAAGAGATCTACGACGGTTCGTATCCTCCAAGCGACACTGGCGAAGCACTTGGGCTTGGTGCAGCAAATCTCACCTTGACCTTTGGGTATGGGCCGTCGCTGTTCGATTCCCGATTTGGTTTGGCTGCACGGCGCCCGGTTGCGCTCGTTGACCTTCCTCCATTTGATGGCGACGAGCTTGATCCTGCCTACACGGGTGGAGATCTCTGTGTGCAAGCGTGCGCTGACGATCCACAGGTCGCGTTTCACGCGATTCGGAGTCTCGCCCAACTTGGACTTGGCAGTGTTGAACTGCACGCCCTTCAAGTCGGATCCGGGAGGACGTCAGCGACGACCTCCGACCAACGTTCCGCCAGAAATCTCCTGGGGTTCAAGGATGGGACGAACAACCTTCGTTCGGGTGACGACGCGTTGTTGAAGCGTTGGCTCTGGGTGGGCGAACGAGACGACCAACGTTGGATGACGGGAGGAACCTATCTCGTCGCTCGTCGAATTCGAATGAATCTCTCGACGTGGTCGTCAACACCATTGACCGTCCAAGAGTCGGTGATTGGCCGCAAACGAGACTCTGGAGCACCACTCACGGGTACGCGAGAACACGACAAAGCGAACTTCCAAGCTCTTGACCCCCACGGATTTCCTGTAATTCCTCTTGGCGCTCACATTCGAGTTGCCGCTCCAGAGACCAATGGAGGCGTGCATCTGCTTCGGCGTGGCTACAACTTTTTCGATGGCGTTGACGAGCGAACCGGAAACCTCAATGCTGGTCTGCTCTTCATTTGTTTTCAGCGAGATCCGGTCAAGCAGTTCACTGCGCTTCAAGGCGATCTCGCTCGCTCCGACAACCTGAGTCAGTACATCACCCATGTCGGGAGTGGCGTCTTTGCTTGCCCGCCTGGTATCGGGCCAAACGATGATTTGGGCGCGTCGCTCTTCACGTAATTCCCCTCGCCTGAGTTGGTGGCACTTGCAGTGCCGGTGCTACTGTCCGGAAGCAAGGCGTCCGGGGGGACGGCTCAAAAGGGGGAGTCACCATGGGTGACCAACGTCGTCGTCTGTTCCACCGTGCGGCAGTCGCCGCAACAGCGGCGCTCACTGCCGCCGGACTCGTCCTCGGTGGCACCTCACTGGCTTCAAGCGCCAATGTTGCGCACACCTCGGCGAACGTACTCACGGTTGGGACCTACAAAGGGCACTCGGGCCAGTACACAACGATTCAGGCGGCCGTCGACGCGGCTCAAGCCGGAGATTGGATTCTCGTTGCACCTGGGGATTACCACGAGAAGGCGGACCTCACGAACACTCCCTCAGTTGGGGAGTACAACCAAGGTGCCTTCGGCGGCGTCATCATTACGAAGGCCGGACTCCACATCCGGGGGCTCAACCGAAACTCGGTGGTCGTTGATGGGACAAAGTCGTCTGCTTCGGGTGTTTGCAGCGCTAGTGCAGGTGATCAACAGTCCGGTCCGACCGTTGGTGGCCAAGTAGCTGGCCGAAACGGCATTGTGGTCTTCGGGGCGAACAATGTGTCCGTCGACAATCTCACGATCTGCAACTTCCTCAATGGCGCACATGGCGGAGGTAACCAGATCTGGTGGAATGGCCACGAGGGCACCTCAACGATTGGCCTGACGGGATATGAGGGCTCCTATCTCAACACCACCAGTTCGTACTTTGGCGGTGACTCCGCCGCCGGAACCTACGGAATCTTCTCGTCTGATGCATCAGGTGGCACCTGGAGCAAGATCTACGCGTCGAATATGAACGACTCAGGTATGTACATCGGCGCCTGTCAGCAGGCATGTAACGCCGTGATTGATGGGGCGTGGATGGAAGGCAATGCGCTCGGCTATTCCGGAACCAACTCTGGTGGCAAGTTCCTCATCAAGAACTCGAGGTTCGATAACAACGCTGACGGGTTCGACACCAACAGTCAGGTCGCAGGAGACCCACCTCCGCCGCAGAATGGTGCTTGCCCAGGAAACGGCATATCGCCGATCACGAAGACGCACTCGTGCTGGGTAGTCATGAACAACATCTTTGAGAACAACAACAACGCCAATGCCCCTCGCGCAGGTACGGCATCGGCAGGACCTCCTGGAACCGGTATGACGGTCGCTGGTGGAACCAACGACACCATCATGAACAACATCTTCCGAGGCAATGCTGCGTGGGGACTCCTCCTGGTGCCGTATCCAGACTCCGACAACCCACCATCACCCACGACCTGCGTCAATTCAGGTGGCCAATTCGCGAGTGGGCTGGGTTGCGTTTACGACCCGAAGAATGTGACGGTCAAGAACAATGTGTTCTCTAACAATGGAACCCTCAAGAATGTGAGTAACGGTGACATTGGAGAATTGTCACTCAACACTCACCCCGGGAACTGCTACGTGGGAAACAAGACTCCCGATGGCGTCTTCCCATCCTTCCTCACGAAGGTCACGACCTGCGGCCCAGATGTCGTTGGCAATGCCTTCGGTCCTGGGCTTGATCTCTACTTCCAAGCATTGTGTGACACGGGCTTCGGTTCGTGTCCTGCAGGAGCGCACTACCCAACGTTTACCGGAGTGCAGTTAACCAAGATGCCGGCAGCATCGAAATTGCCATCGATGCCGAATCCATGCCTCGGCGTGCCGAGCAGCTCTTGGTGCAAGGCAGGCAAGCTCATTACGAAGTAGGACAACCACTGAGGCGCTGCCTCGGATTGGAGACGATGGAAATGACCGATCGCTACGTCATCATCTCGGCTGACGGCCACTGTGGCCTGCCACTGCGGGACTATGGGGCCTATCTCGATCCGGGGTTCCGAGAGCAATTCGATGCTTGGGCAACGCACAAAGAGATGGAGCGAGCAGCAAAGCTCGAATCAAACTTTGAGTACATCATGGGATGGGAGACCTCAAATGAAGAAGGTCTTCGCGGTGCCTATGACCCGACGGTTCGAGATAAGGAACTCGATGCCGACGGTGTTGCCGCAGATGTCTTGTTCGCCGATGCCGATGCGGTGACCGGCATGGGGTCACCCCCATTCGACGCTGGACTTGCGGCCGGAATGATTCTCGATGCTGATCTCGCGTTTGCCGGTGCTCGGGCGCACAATCGATTCTTGGCAGAGCTTTGCTCAACGAGCCCAGAGCGTCGCGCTGGAATCGCACTGATTCCGCTGTGTCACGATCCCGAACGAGCGGTACTCGAAGCAGAGTGGGCGGCCTCCCAGCCTGGCATTCGTGGAGTGATGATCCCAACGATGTGGAGGGACCACAAGCCCTACTCCGATGAGGTCTACGAACGATTTTGGGCGACGTGTGCTGCGGCGAACCTCCCTGTCCACACCCATTCAGGTGAGGCACCACACGAGGACTACAACGGCCACCTTGGGATTTACTTGGCTGAAGTCGTCTGGTGGGCGGCGCGACCAAGTTGGCACCTCCTCTTCTCTGGAGCCTTTGAGCGGAATCCGAACTTGAAGTTTGTGGTCACTGAAGCAGCGGCCTACTGGATTGCGGACTCGAAGTGGAAATGGGATCAGTACATGGGTGGTGGGCACACGACCAAGAAGATGGCGGCGCTCCTGGCCGGAAAGATTTCAAAGCTTCCCTCTGAGTATTTCGGAACGAACATCTTCGCCGGTGCATCAACCATGTCGAAGGAAGAACTTCGCCGCCGACACGTACTCGGTCTTGATGCGGTCATGTGGGGAACGGACTACCCACATCCAGAAGGTTCTTGGCCAAACACTGAGGCCAAGCTCAAGAAAGACTTCCACGACATTCCGATTGAGGAGAGTCGTCAAATCTTGGGTGGGGTTGCAGCCAACGTCTATGGATTCGACCTCAAGGCATTGCAGCCAATTGCAGATCGGATTGGGTACAGCCCAGAGGACCTTGGGCAAGACCCGAACCTGCTCGCCGACCCAATGGCTGATGCCAAAGCGAAGTGGTGGCTCGAGGACTACGGCATCACGCCGACACGCCCTTCATAGATTCGTTCAACAGCGGTTACTTCGGGCCGACCTCTTGAGTCCGCCAACTTCAAAGTGATTACCAGCTTCGAAGAACCTGTGTGGTGTCGAAGGCATTTGACGTCGACGCAGCTGGGTAGTCCGCCGGAGACAGTGGTGCCATTACCTCGTTGACGAGTGGTCCGAACTGGTCGCCGAGTGGCTTCAACTTCGCCATGTCGAAACCGTAGAGGTCGGCAACATTGGTCCCAACGAACCGTTGCACCTCAACGGGGTCCACGCCCGCGAACGCGACTTGGAGCGCATTGGTTGAGAACGGCCACGTTCCCTCCGAATGGGGGTAGTCGTCGCCCCACATGAGCTTGTCTGCGCCAAATTCACCGCGAAGCGCTGACTCCGACGACCGAAGGAATGATGCCCC
The DNA here is from genome assembly GCA_903918025.1 of uncultured Actinomycetes bacterium. Lineage (GTDB taxonomy): Bacteria > Actinomycetota > Acidimicrobiia > Acidimicrobiales > RAAP-2 > CAIQEU01. The sequence continues at coordinate 15,934 of CAIXCS010000007.1, read as the reverse complement.
AAGGTAGAAGTTCCGATGGAAGTATTCGCTTGGTTTCATGGTCATGCCGGCAGCCGCTGCACCGAAGAACAGCGCCTCGGCCGCAGCTCCCCCGGCCATTCGGCCATAGAACCAGTCGAGTGTCTCGAGGCCTCGAGGTAGCCAAGAAACACCCTGTTCGGTCAGGGTGAATTTGAGATTCGGGAATCGTTCCAAGACGCCCCCGAAGATCAAGTGCCACATTGGGCGGTGGCTGAACCAGGGAAGCTCGATGAGCATCATTGCTCGAGCGATCTCGAGTTCGCCGTAGTCAGGAAGTCCAGAACCACCATGGATATTGATCACGGTTCCCGTCTCCTCGCACAGACGCCAGAGCGGGTCGTAGCAAGGGTCGTAGAGACCTGGGAGCGTCGAGCCGGGTGGAATTGAAGGGAGCAAGATACCGCCGAAGGGTGAGAAGTGCTCTGCTGCCCATTTGATCTCTGCCAGTGCATCGTCGAGTTTGTTCACGAAGACTTGAATCACGCCAGCTCGACGTCCCGGAGTGCGGTTGCAGAAGTCGAGGAGCCACCGGTTATGCGCTTGAACGCCTGCCCACCTCTTTGCGTAATCCTCGGCGCTCGGTGGGAGCGCTACGAGGTTGCCCTCTTCAAAGAAGGGAGGAACGGTGTTCGGAAACAAGACTTCACCAACAATCCCGTCGGCCTCGTGCTCACGCTCTCGAGCTTCGGAGTCCCAATTTCGATATCGGATCGGGGCGAGAAGGTCCGCAAAGGGCACTTCGTAGGTCGCAGCCCAAGCGTCGAATTCTTCGTGAAAGGTCGAAGCGAGATACGGGCGGTAGTCAGTGACATCTGCTCCCGCGTGTGCATCGCAACTGATGACGGTGTAGCGCGCCTCGTCCATCTTGGTCTCCTCAGTGCAGCAGGGTTGGGGGCAGTTCGCCCTTGGCAATGGCGTCAGCTCGGCTGTGGAGCAGGGGACCGAACTTCTCAATGTTCGGACCAAGAATGAACTTTCCCTCGTCAAGGTCTTCGAGAACCTTCATTCCCAGCCAATCAAGGTCAACAATGTCAGCTGGGAGGCCAAGTTGTTCCAGTTGGGCCTTGAATTCAGCAAAGGTCGTCCCGGGTGCAGGCGGGCGTGGCTTCACTCTCGCAAGCGTCTCGGGGCGGTTGCGTTGGGCGGTCCAGAGTCCGGTGTCGAGGAGGCCTCCACCTGGATAGAAGACATGTGCTCCGACTTTCGCCTCACTCTTTTGTAGTTGGTGGGCGAGGGCTTCGGTGAAGCAGCTGACCGCCGCTTTTGATGCGGCGTAAACGCTTGCGTGGGGAACAGGAGCAACGCCGCCGTCGCCAGATGACGTCGTGATGACTTCACCGGGAGTTCCTGCTGCCAACATTCGTGGAAGGAAGGTCAAGACCGTGCCGGCAACACCGAAGACATTGACCGAGAAGCACCAGCGCCAGTCGTTGATCTCCTGCTCCCACGGCAGACCTCCGCCACCGGAGGTAACGCCAGCATTAGCGAAGAGAAGATCGACTCGGCCCTCGTTGCCATAGATGTCATCAGCGAATGCTTCGACCGACGCACTGTCACTGACATCGAGACGCACTCCTCGGACTTGGCCCATTGAGGAGAGTTCACTGACCGTTTCATTCAGCACGGTCGTTTCAATATCGCCAATGACGACCGATGCCCCCCGAGTCAGCAAGGCAACGACGAGACCTCGCCCAATCCCACCTGCGCCGCCGGTAACGACCGCAATTTTGCCGTGATAGTCCATCCGAGACCCCCCTCGTTCTCGACAGTTCTACACCTCGCCCCCGAAGACTGCCAGTTGACGGACCCTCGTCTTGGGGTGGCAAACATTGGGGGGACGACCGTCCGACATTGCTACCCCTTTCTGCGCTCGGCTGGTTGAACCAAAGGTGTGGGTCGGTAGCATTGGCAAGAGACGAGGAGCCGGCGTGGCAGAACTGCAGTCCTTCAGCAACGACGGTCCTTGGGTTCTTGACGTCGATACGGTGGCTTGGCGTTTCGACGCACTTCGACTTCGGGCGATTGCTCAAGACCGAGTGCCAGCCTGGACAAAGCGACGTTGGTTCCCACCGGGTATTAGAGCGATCAAGGCCGGTGCCATCTTGGGATGGGCGGTTGCAGGCTGGGCGCTCACTGATCGACGTCGTGATCGAAGCACCTCTCGAGCGGGGCTTTCTCGTCGTGTCCGTGACGGCTTTGTGCGACTCGGGCCGACGTACATCAAGCTCGGCCAGATCATTTCAGCGGCACAGGGCATCCTTCCCCAAGAACTCGTCGATGCGTTTTCAACCCTCAGAGATCGTGTGCCCGCAGAGACGTTTGACCACGTGCGTTCGCAGGTCGAAGCAGAGCTTGGCCGACCGCTTGAAGCCGTGTTCTCCCAATTTGATCGGGTTCCTGTTGCAGCTGCGTCAATTGCTCAGGTGCACTTCGCCACCTTGCAGACAGGTGAAGAAGTGGCCGTCAAAGTCCAACGCCCAAAGATTGCTCGACGAGTTGAACATGATCTCAAAATCATGGTCTGGATTGCTCCGTTTCTTGCCCGCCGTATTGAACTCATGAAAATCGTGAACCTCCCGGCGATTATTGAAGTGTTTGCAGAAACGATTGTTGAAGAACTCGATTTCCGGCTCGAGGCAGCGAACATGGTTGATGTTGCGATTGTGCTCGACACAACTGGGCATAACAACGTGGTCGTTCCTCGGCCGCATCCGACGCTCGTCACTGAGCGATTGCTGGTCATGGAGCGCTTAACCGGGTTTGCCTTTGATGATCGGGAAGCAATGGTGGCGGCGGGAGTTGATACGACCTCGGTCGTTCGAGCGCTCATGGTGTCCCTGCTTGAAGGAACGCTGATCTACGGCGTCTTTCACGGCGATCTTCATCCGGGGAACCTCCTCGTCCGAGCAGATGGAACGGTTGGTCTCCTCGATCACGGGATCACGGGTCGGCTCAGTGAACGAGAGCGCGGTCTCTTCTTGAAGGTGATTCTCGCTTCATTTGCGGGAGACCATCGAGGAGTCCTTGAGGGATACCAAGGGCTCGGGGCACTCCCTGCAGACGCGGACCTCGACCAGTTCCTCCTTGAGATACCGATTGCCGCTCCGAATGTTGATCCGACAACTGCTCGTCCCGATGAGCTCATGGATGAAATGCGGAGAGTAACCAAGGCAATGGTTGCTCACGGCCTCAAGGTTCCGAAAGAAGTGGTCCTCTACATGAAGGACATCATGTTCCTCGACGCGGCGATCGCTAATCTCGCCCCTGATCTCAATCTCTTGGCAGAGTTTGCGTTCATTTCCGCCTACTTCGCCTCGACCTATGGCGAGACAATTTCGAAGCAACTGGGCATTGACCCAGCGATGATGACGTTCGATCCAAGTGCACTCTTGACCGCTGTTGGTATGGATCCTGAGGCCGAAGCATTGACGCCGCGTCAAATTCGCGCTCAGCGTGAAGAGGTCTCGGCGAAACTTCAAGACCGCAAGAAGGGCTGATCGGCCCGAAAGCGTCGAACTAGCGTGACCTCAACGGTCGAGGAGGGCTTTCATGTCGAATCAAGATGCAGCCGAACGTGGCGCTCGCACGTATGAGCTTGACCGAGCTCATGTCTTTCATTCCTGGTCGGCTCAAGACCTCATCACGCCAATGGTGGTGGATTCGGCACAGGGGAGTTACGTCACCGATGCTGCTGGGAAGCGCTACTTAGACTTCTCTAGCCAACTGGTAAATACCAACATTGGGCATCAGCACCCGAAAGTCGTTGCAGCTATTCAGGCTCAGGCAGCAAAGCTCTGCACCATTGCGCCGCAACACGCCAATGATCAGCGAAGCGAAGCGGCGCGGCTGATCACCGAGCGTGCCCCAGACACCCTCAACAAGGTGTTCTTCACGAATGGTGGAACCGAGGCGGTTGAACACGCGGTGCGCATGGCTCGGTTACATACCGGTCGCCCGAAGGTGCTCTCGGCCTATCGCAGCTATCACGGAGCCACAGCGACCTCCATCAACCTGACCGGTGACCACCGCCGGTGGGCGAATGACACGGCCACCGCCGGCGTTGTTCACTTCTTCGGTCCCTTTCTCTACCGAACGGCCTTCCACTCCTCATCTGAAGAGGAGGAGACCACTCGAGCACTCGAGCATTTGCGGGACCTCATCTCTTTTGAAGGACCGTCGACCATTGCGGCAATCATCTTGGAGACGGTTCCAGGAACAGCTGGGATCATGCCGCCACCGCCGGGCTATCTTGCCGGCCTTCGGTCACTCTGCGATGAGTTCGGCATCTTGTACATCGCTGATGAGGTGATGTGTGGTTTTGGGAGGACTGGGTCGTGGTTTGCCTTTGATCACTACGACGTGGTTCCAGACCTCGTTACTTTTGCGAAGGGCGTGAATTCGGGTTACGTCCCTCTCGGGGGAGTCCTCATCAGTGATGCCATCGCGGCAACCTTTGCGACCAGGGTCTATCCGGGCGGATTGACCTACTCAGGACACCCGTTGGCGTGTGCAGCGGCCGTTGCGACGATTTCGGCCATGGAGGAAGAGGGCATTGTCCAGAACGCAGCAATGATTGGCCGAGATCACCTCGGACCGAAGCTTCGTGCGTTGGCGGAACGCCACCCGCTCATTGGCGAAGTGCGTGGCCTCGGCGTCTTCTTTGCGTTAGACCTCGTTCGAGATCAAGCCACCAAAGAACCCCTCGCTCCCTATGGCGGAACGAGCCCCGAGATGACGGCACTCGTTGCCTCGGCAAAAGCAAAGGGTTTGCTGTTGTTTGCGAATTACAACCGGATCCACTGTGTGCCGCCGTGCACCGTGAGTCCCGCAGAAATCGAAGAGGGACTGAAGATTCTCGATGATGCCTTCACCGAGGTTTCTTCGTCACTGGGCCGGTAATGCGTGAGGTTGGCCGGCTTCTCGCTCAAGGGCGAGATGCCGATATTTTCGAGTACGGCGACGATCTGGTTCTCCGGCGTTCTCGAGATGGTGCATCCCAAGTCCAAGAAGCCAACGTGCTCCGCTATGCAAGTGAGCAGGGGCTTTCCGTCCCTCACGTCGCTGAGGTCATTGAAGATGGACGAGCTCTCGTGATGGAGCGGATCAATGGGCCAACGATGATCGATGCGGCATCGAAACGTCCATGGAAGATCGGAACGTTCGGAAGGATCTTGAGCGAGCTTCACGATGCCGTTCACAGGGTTGAGGCGCCGGAGTTTCTAGGACCCGCACCTGCTGGGACGGGCTCCGCACTCCTTCACCTTGATCTTCATCCACTCAATGTGATGCTCTCAAGTCGAGGTCCGATCATCATTGATTGGACCAATGCCTGCGCGGGTGACCCGCGAGTGGATGTCGCGTTGACCTGGGCACTCATTGCATCGGGTCAACTTTCCGGTGGCATCATCGAGCGAGGTCTCGCAACCTTTGGTCGCTCCATTCTCCTCAATCGATTTCTCGCCGGACGAAACCTTGAGAATCTCCGACCTGCACTCGAAGAGGTCATCGCCTGGAAGGTGAAGGACCCCAACCTTTCAGAGGTCGAATGTTCCAAAATGTTGGATCTCCTCTAGACGCGATCACCTCCAAATCGGGGAGAGTTCGAGGGTGCAACTCGCTAGGGTGGAGGGAAGGAGGAGTCAATGCGCACCATCACTGCCAGTGAATTACTCAATCGTCTGGACCGTGACGAAGTGACCTACCTCTTGGATGTTCGGACCCCCGAAGAATTCGAGGCGTGGCACGTTCCCGGTGCGGTCAACCTGCCACTTGCAGAACTTCCTCATCATTTGAGTCGGATTCCGCGCACGGCACAGGTGTTCACCATGTGTGCTGCTGGCGCACGCTCTGCATCAGCCGCGCTGCTCCTCGAGCAGCGGTTCTACGACGCGACATCCATTGAAGGCGGCATGGCGGCGTGGGCCAATGTCTACGACGAGGCAACGCTCAACGTTGGTCGAGCCACCATTGTCCAGGTTCGCCGGCGGGGGAAGGGTTGCCTCGGCTACGTGGTCGGAGCCGCAGGTGAGTGTGTGGTCGTTGACCCATCAACGGAGATTGCTCGGTATAGGGAAGTCGCAGAAGCTCGAGGTTGGCGGATTGTTGGCGTTCTTGATACCCACCTGCATGCCGACCATCTCTCTGGCGGGCGGGCGCTTGCAGCCCTCGCCGGAGCACCGCTCTACTTAGGCGATGCCGAGCCGGTTCATTTTGACCACGCGAAGATGCCTGAGCGAATTGAACTTGGCGAGGGAGAGTACGCAGCGACGGTTGTTCCCTTGGCGTCTCCGGGTCACACTATGGGTTCGACCATGTTTCTGGTTGAAGGCGGAGCGCTCTTGACCGGGGACACCTTGTTCCTCGATGGGGTTGGCCGTCCAGATCTCGCAGAGCGCGCAGCAGAATTTGCCGAAAATCTCTTCCACTCAATCCATGACCACACCGACACGCTCGATGATGGCGTCATCATCCTTCCTGCACACGTTGGTGAAGGAGTTGATGTGCAACCCGATGTTGTCGTTCAAGCCAGTCTCGGGCAACTTCGATGGCGCCTCGTTCCCCTCACCATGGAACGTGAGGCATTCATTGCCTGGGCTGCCGGTCAGGCGAAGGAGCGGCCACCGAACTATCAGTTGATTGTCGTGGCGAATCAGGGTGATGCCGACAAGCCACTTGACGAGTTGAGTGAGCTCGAAATTGGGCCGAACCGATGCGCGGTGGTTGCAGCCACCTGATTTGTACGAGTCGAAGTACGCTGGGGTCTTCAATCGAGGAGGACCCCAATGAAAATCAGCGCCATGCTCAACTATTCGGGCGATATCAAGCGCTCGGCTAAGGAATTGGCAGAACTTGAAAATGCAGGTCTTGACCTCATTTGGGTTGCTGAGGCGTATGGCTTCGATTCGGTTTCGGTCATGGGCTACCTGGCCGCTCTCACCACCAAGGTGGAGATTGGTTCGGCAATTCTGCCGATCTACTCGAGGACACCAACGCTGATTGCTATGACTGCAGCGGGTCTTGACTCAATGACCGATGGGCGATTCCACCTCGGGCTTGGCGCATCGGGACCACAGGTCATCGAAGGCTTTCATGGTGTTCCCTTCAACGACCCGCTTGGCCGGACCCGAGAGATCATTGAGGTGTGTCGCGAAGTTTGGAAGCGCGAAGCACCGCTCGAGCACCACGGCAAGCACTACGACGTTCCGCTGCCGGCAGATCGTGCGAGCGTTCCGCCAAGGCCCCTCAAAATCATTCAGCACCCTGTCCGTTCGGATATCCCGACGTGGATTGCCGCCATTGGCGAGAAGAACGTCGAACTGACGGCTGAAGTGGCCAATGGCTGGATTCCAATTCTGTTCGTTCCAGAGAAGGCACATCTTGTTTGGGGCAAGTCACTCGAAGCAGGTAAGGCAAAGCGAGCCCCAGAGCTCGGACCCTTGCAAATCACGGCCGGAGGCATCCTGTCAATTGGCGAGGGCGAAGACGTCACGAATCTTCGTCAACTTGGACGCTCGATGGTTGCGCTCTACGTCGGTGGAATGGGAGCCAAGGGAAAGAACTTCTACAACACGCTTGCGTGTCGGTATGGCTACGAAGCAGAAGCTGCCGAGATCCAGGATCTCTACCTCTCGGGCAAGAAGAAGGAAGCCGAAGCACTGGTTCCAGAAGAACTTCTCGAACTGACAAGTCTCTGTGGCTCACCGAGTTACATCGCCGAGCGTGTCGCCGCGTTCAAAGAGGCCGGTGTCACGCACTTGCAGGTTGCCCCGGTTCCAGTCGGAGGCAAGACGGGACCGCAACTGATTGCAGAACTGAAGGAAATTCTCGGCTGACCTACAGCCCCTCGGGCTTGCCCGAGTTGCATTGAGGAGTTCATCGTGGCAAGAGCTATCGCGAACAACATCGAAATTGAGTACGCCGTTCACGGCGACGAGTCCAATCCAGTTCTCCTGTTCATCATGGGTCTTGGTGCCCAGATGACCGCGTGGGATCAGGAGTTCGTTGATCGTTTTGTCGACGAGGGCTTTTGTGTCATCACCTATGACAATCGAGACGTTGGCCTGTCAACATGGTTCGACGAACACGGTGAAGTTGACGTTCTCCCGTTTCTCCTCGGTGAGTCAATTGAGGCTCCCTACTCCCTTGCACATATGGCCGCCGATGGCGTTGCCGTCCTTGATGCGCTCGGTGTTGAGCAGGCGCACATTCTGGGGATCTCGATGGGCGGCATGATTGCCCAGCAGTTGGTAATTGATCATCCCCACCGAACCATCACCTTGACCTCGATCATGTCAACTACTGGGGCCGCAGATGTCGGTCAACCAACCCCTGAGGCAATCGCCTCACTGTTGACGCCCCCGGCGACGACGCGAGACGAGGCCATTGCGACCGGTGTCGATGGCTGGAGAATCATTAGCTCGGTTGGCTATCCATTTGAAGAAGAGGACATTCGTCGCCGGACTGGTGAGGCCTATGACCGGGCCTACCACCCAGTCGGCACGAACAGGCAGTTGGCCGCGATTCTGGCCTCAGGAGACCGGACAGAGGCGCTTCGCTCGGTGACTGCTCCGACGCTTGTGCTCCATGGCGAGGCCGATCCGCTGGTCACCCCGACTGGTGGCGAAGCGACCGCTGCAGCTGTTCCTGGGGCACGGCACCTGACCTACCCCGGGATGGGCCACGACCTTCCTCGACCACTCTGGGATGAACTGGTGAACGAGATTGCTGGGCATCTCCGCTCGGTCTAGATGGAGAACGCTCGGTCTACCTGGTGAGGTGCTTGCGAAGCCGACCGACCGTGCCGAGGACTTCGTTGGCCGCGTGAACTAGGGCGCAAGCCCCTCGGCGGCGCCTTGACGAATCCACGTCTCATACATTGCGGCATACGCGCCACCTTGGGCAATCAAGTCATCGTGGCTGCCCACTTCGACGATGGTCCCTCGTTCGACGACCACGATTCTGTCTGCGCGCTTTGCCGTCGAAAGACGGTGCGCGATGAGCACGGCGGTTCGATTCTCGAGCACCGCATCGAGTGCATGCTCAATCTTGGTCTCACTTTGGAGGTCGAGGTTTGACGTCGCCTCATCCAAGACGAGCACCCTCGGGTGGGCAAGAAAGGCACGAGCGAGCGCAAGGAGCTGTCGCTCTCCAGCAGAGAGTGATTGACCGCGCTCATGGACAACCGTATTGATGCCCTCGGGAAGCCGGTCGACGAGGTCTTCGAGTCCAACACGCCGGACGGCATCGTTCACCTCGTCGTCGCTGGCATCTGGATTGGCGAAGGTGAGGTTGTCTTTGATCGTTCCGGCAAAGAGGAACGGCTCCTGGGGCACGACTCCTAGTTGCGAGCGAAGGGAGTGGAAGGTCACGTTCTTGAGGTCATGACCGTCAATGCAGACCGAGCCACTGGTTGGGTCGTAGAACCGAGTTACGAGCTTCGCCATGGTGGACTTGCCAGCACCTGTCGGTCCAACGAAGGCAACGGATTCTCCAGGCTCGATCGTCAAGTTGACGCCGTGCAAGACGAGGTTTTGAGGGTCGTAGCCAAAGTCGACGTTGGTGAACGTAATGCGACCAACGATCACGGGAAGATCGACTGCATTTGCGGCTTCGGGCACATCTGGTTGTGTCTCAAGGAGACCACGAAGTTTGGTGATCGATGCCCTACCTGATTGGAGGGAGTTGTACTGCTGCACCAGGAGTTGGATTGGGGCGAAGAATCGGTTGAGATAGAGGAAGAACGCAACCAACACGCCGGGCGAGAGGTTGCCGTGGGCAACCATGAGGCCACCAACGCCCAAGAGAAGGGCCTGGCCGAGAATGCCAATTGCCAGGGTTCCAGGACCGTAGATCGCGTTGATGGTTCCGGTGTAGATGTTGGCGTTTCGGTACTCGCCAACCACCTCCCTGTGGACCACGATGTTCTGGCGCTGTCGGTTGTGGGCAGTGACAATTCTGGCACCGTGCAACGACTCAGAGAGGTCCGCAAGCACATCGGCAATCCCATCGCGAATACGGTCGTAGCCGTGATCTGAGGCCTTTTGGAACCAAATCGACATCACGAGGAGCGCAGGGACGACGGCAACAATGGTGAGCGCAGCGAGCTGCCAGCACTGCAGGAACATGATGATGACGATCGTTGCCATCGTGAGCCCTTGAGTGGCGAAACTGGCAATCCCGTCCTGGACGAGTTGCTGCAAGTTCTCGATATCACTGGTCATCCGGCTCATCAGCACGCCGGCCTTCTCTTCGGTGAAGAAGTCGAGCGAAAGACGTTGAAGATGTGCGAAGACCCGAATTCTGAGGTCATGCATGACGCCAGCAGCGAGTCGCCCAGAGGTTCGAGCTTGTGCCCACTGCGCGCCGGAGCCAATGACAATCATTCCGGCATAGGCGACGACACACCAAATGAGGATGTCGAGGTGATAGGGCGCGTGACGAAGACTGTGGTCAATCGCATATCCGGTCAGCCAAGGACCAGCCTGAACAATGATCGAGGCGATCGCGACGAATATCGCCGACTCGATGAGCCATCTCTTGTAGTGGGTAACGAGGCGGAACAAGGACAACTGTTCAGCTTCTTGACCTGCGGGAATCTGATGGAACGCGACTGCTGATTTCGGGTGGTCAGGCTCGGAAGCCTGCAAGCGACGCACACCGTCGAGGAGTTCAGTCGGAATTCCCCCGAAAGGCAGCCCGCCGACGCGACCGCCAGGAGGTCCTCCACCGACCATCATGCCGCCGCCACCTCCGCCCCAGCCCATTACTGCACCTGCTCCGGAACACCGTCAAGGGCGGCAGCTTGGGCGAGGACTTCTGCGTAGAGCGGCACTGATGCCAAGAGCTCTGCATGGGTTCCATCAGCGACGATTCGTCCTCCATCGATGAGGACCACTCGCTCAGCAAGAGAAATGGTCGACAGCCGGTGGGCAACGATCAACGTGGTGCGATGTTCTAAGAGGTGTTCGAGCGCCTGGTGAATTTGCTGTTCAACGTGGACGTCGATCGCGCTGGTGGCATCGTCAAGCACCAAGATCGGTGGGTTCACGAGGAGCGTCCGAGCGATGGCAATGCGCTGTCGTTGACCTCCAGAAAGGGTGTAGCCCCGTTCTCCGACAATGGTGTCGTATCCCTGTTCGAGCTGCTTGATGAACTCATCAGCGCCAGCAGCAACCGCAGCAGCGACGACCTCGGACATCCCCGCGTCTGGGCGGCCGTAGGCAATGTTGTCGCGAACCGATGCCGAGAACAAGAACGGTTCATCAAGCACAAGACCGACCCGTGCACGTAGCGACGTCAACGTGAGATCACGAACATCGTGACCTCCAACAGTGATAGCTCCGTTGGTGACGTCATAGAAGCGTGTGAGGAGTCGTGCGATGGTGGATTTTCCAGAACCGGTCCGGCCAACAATTGCGACGGTTTCTCCAGGTTCGATGGTCAGTGAGAAGCCGTTGAGGACCAAGTGCGGCTCTGACGCCCCTGCAGCGCCAGTTCCAGAGAGCTCTCCATCTCGTTGGTGACGCTCATGTCCATAGGCAAACTCAACATCGTGGAAGGCAATCGTCCCCGGCTCAGAGGCAAGCACTTTGGCGGAAGGAGCATCAACGATGGTCGGTTGCTCGTCCAAAATCTCAAAGATTCGATCAGCTGAAGCTGCGGCCCTTTGGCCCATCATGACGAGCATCCCAAGCATCTGGAAGGGGGCTTGCATCATGAACAGGTAGAGGTTGAAGGTCAGAATTGCGTCGTAGCGGAGCTTGCCCTGGATGACCATGATGCCGCCGAACAACAGCACCAAGATGAGTCCCACCTGAGGGAGGTTCTGAATCAGTGGTGTCCACTTCGCCCTCAAGTCGGCATCTTTGACGTAGGACCACTTGACCCGCTCCGCTGCATCGGCGAGTTCATTGAGTTGACGCTCCTCGGCCGCAAAGGACTTGACCACGCGAACGCCATTGACGTTCTCATCGACAATGGTGGCCACATCGGCCAGTCGAGCCTGAATGATCCACGACAGCGGAAACATGTCCCGGCGCATCTTGATGCCGACTAGGTAGATGAAGGGCATCGTCGCCATGGCAACGAGTGCGAGTTGCCAACTGATGAGCAGCATGTAGATGAATGCCACTCCAGCAATTGAGCAGTTAACCAAGATGAGTGGAGCGAACGTCGTGTACATCTGAACCGAACGAATATCGGAATTTGCTCGAGAGATGAGTTGTCCGGTCTGGACGCGGTCGAAGAACGAGAACGACATCTTGGTGAAGTGCTCGTAGAGCAAGTTTCGAAGGTCGAACTCAAAGTTGTACGCCATGTCGTAGAGGAAGCGTCGAGAGAAGTATCCCGACACGCCCGCTAGCAGACCCAAAATCGCGACGGCATAGGCATAGGGAAGGATTGACGCGACGTGAAGGTGGAGGCTCGGATTTTTGGAGTTCTCCATGATGGGAGCGACGGTGCTCGTGAAGGCCCAACGAAGGATCATCGGGATCTGGACTTGGATCATGAGGCCAACGAAGCTGAGCACCAATGCGCTGACGAACGCAATCCTGTGGGTCATGAGCACCGGCACAATTCGACGGAACCAGGTCTTGGTCTTGTCAGGATCGATGGTTGCCCGAGGGGCTTGGAAGGATGACGTTGCCGTCAACGGCGAGAGCGGATCTGCTTCGGGAGTGCTCTTCGGACGTGGTTGAGTCCGAGTAGAGATCTTTGAGAGCACCCTCTCAGGCTACCCATCCCCCGTGACCCCTCAAGTCGTGAACGTGAAGGGCCAGTATCCTCGCAGTGGTGAAGCCCTCCGACCTCCCAACGAATGTCACCGTGCTCGACCACCCACTCGTGGCGGTTCGTCTGACCCGTCTCCGAGCTGCCTCGACGCCGAATGCCGAATTTCGACTTCTTGTCGATGAACTCTCAACGTTTCTGGCCTATGAAGCCCTGAGAGACGTAACCGTCAAGCCGACCGTGATCGATACCCCAGTCGTGAGTGGCGTGGCAGCGTTCGTACTTGCCGAAGAACCCGTCGTCATTCCAATTCTCCGGGCCGGCCTCGGTATGACGTCGGCGGTTGAGAAGGCGCTCACCTCGTCTCGCCTCTGTCTTCTTGGTCTACGAAGAAATGAAACGACCCTCGAACCCGAGACCTACCACGACGGGATCCCAGAGAATCTCTCTGGAACGCACGTCGTCATTTGCGATCCAATGCTCGCCACCGGAGGATCCCTTGCCCATGCACTGGAGCTCGTGACGGCGCGTGGTGCGGCTCGAGTGAGTGCACTGTGTCTCATTGGAGCAGTTCCTGGAGTGCGACAAGTTGCCGCCCGTTTCCCAGAGGCCCACTTCTACTTGGCCGCGGTTGATGAGGAACTCAACAGCAATGGCTACATCGTTCCCGGGCTTGGAGATGCCGGAGACCGCCAGTTCGGCCCACCGGTCCACAACCCGAATTAGAGCCCGATGTCTTCATTCCAGAGCTCTGGGTGTGCATGGGTGAAGGTTTGAAGGAGTTCAGTACAGGCTGGGTCGTCCAGGACGATGATTTCAATCCCAAGTTCTTGAAGCCAGTCGAGTCCTCCATGAAACGTCGCAGCTTCACCAATCACGACAGCTCCGATGTTGAACTGACGGATAAGGCCTGCGCAGTACCAACAGGGTGACAGCGTGGTCACCATGACGCAATCGGGATAGTCGCGTCGCCTGCCCGCTTTGCGAAATGCGTCGGTCTCCCCATGGACCGATGCGTCGTCCTCTTGAACTCGGCGATTGTGCCCAGCGCCGAGGAGTGTTCCATCTCGATGGAAGAGCGCGGCACCAATTGGGATGCCACCTTCGCTGAGGCCACGCTCCGCCTCGGCATAGGCGGTCTCAAGCATCGTCAACGCAAGTTCACGGGAAAGGGGAGGTCGAAGGTCGGTCATAGCCAAAAGTATGCTCGCCCACGTGTCCGAATCGACGTATCGCGTGCAGGTTGGCTCTCAAGAGGTAGATCTTCCCCTTGCCTCGCTCAATGAAAAGCTCACACTCGCGCTCCTGATTACCGTCGATTTAGGCGTTTCGTTCATGACCACTGCCGGCGCTGAGCTCGCCGACGTGCTTCGACCATTTGATGTTGAAGTCGTCGCAACGGTTGCCACCATGGGCATACCAGTTGCGCTTGAGGTAACGAAGGCGCTTGGTCTTGATCAGTACGTTGTCCTGCACAAGACCCCGAAGATCCACCTCGGCAATGCCGTGTCCGAACCGGTCCGCTCCATCACGACGGCTCAGGATCAGCGGGTCTTATTCGACCGTGAGCGGATTTCGATGGTGGCGGGAAAACGCGTCGCAATTGTTGATGATGTCATTTCAACTGGTGCCTCAATTGGAGCCGCCTTGCGTTTGCTTCGCTCGGTTGGTGCCGAGGTGGTGGCGATTGGGGCTCTCGTCAGCGAGGCGTCGCTCTGGCGTTCCTCCCTCGGTGATGATGCGCTTTCTGTTCGCGTGCTTGGTTCGATCCCGGTTTTCCGTCCGGATGGATCCGCTGGGTTAATTGAGGACTGGGAAGGCTGAATTCTCCGGGACGCGGGAGCGCCGAGGGAACTCCTTGGAGAACCTCTTCAGTGCCGTGCGTCGTTGCCTCAGTACTCATCAGGTGGCGGGATGGGGCAGGTGTAAGGCTTCGCTGAAGACCTACGGCAACCCGGAAATCCAAAAAGCACTCCTCATCAAGTGCTAGCAAAGGAAAGTTGCATGGCCACGGTCAGTATTCGAAACTTGGACGAGACAGTGCGTGAGCGACTCCGTCGTCGCGCAGCCGAGCACGGTCGCTCGATGGAGGCTGAAATGCGAGCGATTCTCGTCGCTGCCGTCCGAGAGCCCGGAGATGACGAGGGACTCCTCGGCGCGTTGGGGAACCGTTTCGGAGAGCTTGGTGGGATTGATCTTGATCTTGCCGGTCGCAGCGAGGCACCTCGGGCTGCCAACTTCACCGCGTGATCGTCGTCGACACGAACGTCGTCTCGGAGTTGATGAGAATCGAACCCGAGCCAGCCGTCGTGGCCTGGGTGCAGCAGCAAGACCCCTACGACCTCCGTAGTTCAGCGGTGACCGTTGCCGAGGTTCTCTAGGGCATCGAGCGCCTTGTCGACGGACAGTGCAAGAACGACTTTCGTTCTGCGGCCGAGCGGCTCTTCGCCCGATTCGCCGACGAGGTGCTCCCTTTCGATGCTGCGGCCGCCACGATCTACACAGAGATCGTTGATCGTCGTGACCGTCAAGGCGCGCCATCAGTGGTTTCGACGCGCAGATCGCCGCAATCTGTCGAGTCCATGACGGAGCACTCTCCACGAGGAATCTGCGTGACTTCGCCGACGTCGGCGTTCAACTCATCAATCCTTGGATTTCCCAGTAAGAAGTTTTGGCGTCCTCGACCAAACTTGGGCCACATGGCGGGGCACGCTTGAGGCTCAACTGTTCGGTCAAGGATCCCGCGATTTCGGATGAACCGGAGGCTCGCCCCGTTCCACTGCGACATCCAAGATGCTGATCTTTGGTCGGTGCGAGAGCTCGAGTGACCGATTCTTGGCGGAGGTGATGGCGGAGGGTAGCAACAGCAATGCCCGAGCCGAAGCCCGGGCATTGCTGTAGCTCGTCGCTACGCACAGGTTAGATGATGCCTCAAGTGCTGACTTCCGCAGCACTTGGATAACAAGCATTGATCGCCGGAGGCTGAAGGTAGCTGCAGCTACCCGATCTTCATCGAAGTCGGCAAAGGCGTTTCCAATGAAGGCTGGGCGGATTCAACTGGACAACGCAACGAGTTCAGCGAGTTTCTCTTTCGGCATCATATAACCGAGTGTCTTGCGCGGACGTCCGTTGAGACTCCTTTGGATCTCGTCGAGATCAGTCGCAGAGAATTTTGAGAGGTCGG
>CAIXCS010000006.1 GCA_903918025.1 uncultured Actinomycetes bacterium | reverse complement strand
CCACCAGGACCACCAGGACCGCCACCAGGACGACCACCGAAACCGCCACCAGTTGGGCGACCACCGAAACCTCCGCCGGTTGGAGGTCCACCAGTGCCGCCACCAGGGCGAGGACCACCAAAACCAGGACGAGGTCCACCGGTGCCACCACCAGGACGAGGTCCAGGACGAGGTCCACCGGTAGCAGGAACAGGTCCACGACGACCTGGAGGAGGTGGAATCGGCCGACCGGTCGAGCTCATTGGGCGACCCGGAGGAGGCGGGATCGGCTTGCCAGAAGGGCTGAGGGGACGAGGTGCGGCCGCAGGCGCATCGGCTGCTGCCGCAGTGTCGCTTCCCGTGCCTTCGGTAGGAGGTGCTGCAGGAGGTGCAGCAGGAGCCGATGCCGCGACTGGGTCGGCACTTGCTGGAGCTTCGGTGACCTGAACGACTGGTGCCGCTTCTGCAGGTGCAGTCTTGGGCTCTTCTGCAACGACTGGTGCGGCGACAGGAGTTGGGGCTGGTGCTGCAGGCTCTGCTGCCGGTACTGAAGGAGCATCTGCCACCGGAGTTACCGTTTCGGCTGGCTTCGCTGCGGGGCGAGCTGCTGGCTTTGGTGCAGCGGCAGGAGCGGCGGCTTGTCGAGTTGACGTAATGACTCGTCGAGGGGCTGCAGGCTCTGCATCAGAAGGTCCAGCGGCGGGCGTCTCAGTGGCAGCCGCCTTCTTTGGGGCGGCCTTCTTCGCTTCGGGTTCTTCGGGCTGCACTTCGCGGCGAAGACCTTCTGCGTCGGCCTTTCGACGGACGCGGTCAGCTTGAGCATCCTCAATGGAGGAGGAGTGGCTCTTTACGCCGATGCCAAGCGCAATCGAGAGGTCAAGTGCCTCTTTGTTGGTCAGTCCAAGCTCTTTGGCAAGCTCATGGACTCGGATCTTCTTCGCCAACGGTTCCTCGGTCTACTCCGGCCCTGCCGCTCTTCGGCGGGCGTTCTATCTTTTCACACGGGAGGAGCGTCCCCACCCGTTTCTGGTGCATCTTGCGAGATCATGCGAGCAAACTCACCTAGAAACACCAACTGCTGGTCACTACTCACCTCAGCCTTGAGGGCTCTCGGGATTGCCTTGCGGGCTACTGCGAGTTCGGCGCAGGCTTCGTTCCGACAAAGCCATCCACCTCTTCCGAGGGCCTGCCGATCGAGAACTACCTCAGATTCGACGAGGGAGAACCGCACCATCTCGCTACTCGGTCGCCGCAAGCGACAACCAACGCAGGTGCGGACCGGGCCTATTCGGCCCCTCCTTCGTCGCTCGCTGTTGCCTCGTCGGCCACAGGTGCCTCAGCGGCGACTTCGTCACCACTTCCAGCCTCGTCAGGTGAAACTTCAGCTTCGTCGCTGCTTCCTGCCTCACCGGTTGTCGCTGCGGCAGGAGTTGGAGCATCGGCAATCGTTGAGCCACTGTTCCACTCAGTGGCAGTAATGGCATCGCCACCTTCAGCAGGGACCCAGACTTGCTGGCCGCTCTCGTCCTCGATCCACTCACCTTCAGCCCAACCATCTTCTTCTTCTTGCAGTTGGGTCTCTGACTTGATGTCAATCCGCCATCCTGTAAGGCGTGCAGCAAGACGGGCATTCTGCCCTTCCTTGCCAATGGCAAGGGAAAGTTGGAAGTCGTTGACGATGACCGTTGCCGTACCGGTCTCTTCATCGAGTCGAACTTCACGGATTCGGGCCGGCTGGAGCGCATTCTCGATGAGTTGCACCGTGTCATCAGAGAAATTGACGACATCGATCCGCTCACCGTTGAGCTCGTTCGTAATCATCCGGACGCGACTGCCACGTGATCCAACGCAGGCACCGACAGGGTCAATATTCGGGTCATTGGACCACACGGCCATCTTGGTTCGGTGTCCAGGCTCACGGGCCATGGCCTTGATCTCGACGACGCCCGAAGAAATTTCAGGAACTTCCAACTCGAAGAGGCGCTTCACAAGGCCCGGGTGGGTCCTCGAGACAACGATTTGCGG
This sequence comes from uncultured Actinomycetes bacterium, assembly GCA_903918025.1. Taxonomy (GTDB): domain Bacteria; phylum Actinomycetota; class Acidimicrobiia; order Acidimicrobiales; family RAAP-2; genus CAIQEU01. The sequence goes on along the minus strand of CAIXCS010000006.1, from coordinate 2,154 downwards.
GCCTTTCGAGGTCTTGCGTACCTCGACAATGTACGCCTTCAGGCGGGTCAACGGACTGTACTTCTCATAGGAAACTTGCTCGGCTTGTGGCATGAGCGCCTCAACCTTGCCCAAGTCAAGCAAGGTGTAGCGACTGTCGGCCTGCTGGACAATTCCGGTGACGATGTCGCCTTCGCGGCCCGCATACTCGTCGTACTTCATGTCTCGCTCGACTTCACGAATGCGCTGGGTCATCACCTGCTTCGCTGTCTGTGCGGCGATTCGACCGAAGTCAGCAGGGGTGTCATCCCACTCGCGAATAACGTTGCCTTCTTCGTCCAGTTCCTGGCCGTAGACCCGAATTTCTCCATTGTCAGGATCAATCGTGACCGCCGCCTCTTCGGCCGCGTCGGGGCGACGCTTGTACGCGGCAACGAGCGCATTCGCCAGTGCGTCAAGGAGCGTCTCTACCGAGATGCCCTTCTCGCGAGCAATGTTGCCGAGGGCGTCGAGGAACTCATAGTTAGTCTTCGTCATCAGTGGGCTGCTCTCTCTCCGGACTGCTTGGATGGGGATGACTTCTGCGCCGACGGTGGTTTCGGCTTGCCCTTGGAGGGCGTTGGCTGGTGGACGGAACCCCAGGTGAAGACCGTCCGTGCTCGATCAATATCGGCAATTGCGATGGTTACGGGGACTCCATCTTCAGGCGTGATCGTGATCGAGGTCTCGGTCGAGGCACTGAGGAGGCCATCGACTCGCCGAAGTTCGCCACTTCCTGCCAGGAGTTTCACCGTGACCTTCTCACCAAGGGCCTTGGCAAAATGGACTGCGGTACGCAGACGGCGCTCAACGCCAGGACTTGAAACTTCCAAGGTGTAGCGACCAGTGCCGAGATCTAACTCATCAAATCGGTCGGAAATTGCTCTCGTTGCCTTCGCGATCGTGTCGAGATCAGCACCACCAGCACGATCGACCGTAATTCGAATGCTTTGGGAGGTCCGGTCGAGGTCAATCAACTCGAGCCCGAGACTGGCCAGAAGCGGTTCGACAACAGGTTGAATAGCATCTTCCACGACCGCTCCTCTCTCATCTCAAAGGCCTCTAGAAACAACGAAACGTGGGCGGGAGCCCACGTTTCACCGGGTCCTACAACTGCTCGACGCCTAACAAGGTTACCAGAGAACCCTCGTTGAGGGAACGATCAAGTCCCAAGTGCGCATTACCGCAGTAGGTCAAAGGGGCCATCAAGGGCGATCTCGCCCTCTTCTCCCCCATTGCGACGCTTCCACTCCACGACACCACGTTCAAGCCCCTTGCCCCCGAGCAGGAGACGGGTGGGAATGCCGAGAAGGTCGGCATCGGCGAACTTCACCCCAGGAGACACCTCTCGCTCGTCGTAGAGGACCGTAAAGCCTTGAGCCTCGAGCTTTTCGTAGAGCAGTTCTGCTGCGGTCGCAATCGCCGGATTCCTGTTTGCCCCTAAGGACACGAGGTGAAGGTCATAGGGGGAAAGTGCGGCAGGCCAGCGCAAACCTTGTTCATCGTGATGTGCCTCGGCGAGGACACCAAGCAGACGAGAGACACCAATGCCATAGCAACCCATCCACAACAGCTGCTCGGTCCCGTCTTCGGCGAGAAATGACGCTCCGGACATCTTCTGCGAGTACTGAATGCCAAGTTGGAAGGTGTGCGCGGCCTCAACGGAACGAATGAGACTCAGTGGCTCACCACAGCTGGGGCAGGGGTCACCCGGCTCAACAACCACAAACGAGCCAACGAGGTCTGGCGTGAGGTCTCTGCCCACGTACACGCTGCTCGTGTGCGTATTGGGAGCATTACCTCCGGTCAGCCATGGTCCGGACGTGGCAACAAGTTCAGCATCCACCGCAACCTTGATGCCGTGGGAACTGAGACCAACAAGACCAATCGAACCCTTATGGAGGTGAGGATGGGCGGCGAGATCCTCGTCGGAGAGCAATTCCCAACCATGCGGGAGGCGCAACTCTCGATCTCCCCGAACACCAATCACGATGACTTCCCCGTCGGCTGTGGTCGCTGCGATGGTCTTGACCATTGCAGTCAGAGCAATTCCCTGTGATTGGAAAAAGGAAACGACGTCTTCCATCGTGACGACCCCAGGGGTTGCATGTTGCTCCAGTGGGGCCGCATTCTTTG
>CAIXCS010000005.1 GCA_903918025.1 uncultured Actinomycetes bacterium | reverse complement strand
TGGGACAAGGTCAACGTCAATGGGGGAGCAATTGCTCTCGGTCACCCAGTTGGCTCAACAGGAGCTCGCCTCATCACGACCATCCTCCACGAGCTCGAGCGAACGGACCAGCAATTCGGTCTTGTCTCAATGTGCTGTGGTGGCGCCGTAGCAACCGGCACGATTATCGAGCGGATCTAGCACCATGGCAATTGGAACAGAGAATCTCACCTTCGAGGTGCGGGGACATGTCGCCGTTGTCACCATGAATCGTCCCGAGAAGAAGAACGCTCTCAGCGTTCCAATGCTCGTTGGGATGGTTGATGCCTGGAACGAGATCGACTCGAATGACGACATTCGTTGCGCAATTCTCACCGGCGCAGGAGGAACCTTCTGTTCCGGTATGGATTTGAAGCGTTCTGACAATCCTGATGATGCGATTTACCAACAGCGAATGGCGGAAGATCCCGACCTTCACTGGAAAGCGTTGTTGCGCCACTACAGCCTGCGAAAGCCGCTCATTGCTGCAGTCGAAGGCTATGCACTTGCAGGGGGAACAGAGATTCTCCAGGCAACGCACATCCGAGTTGCCGGTGAGTCCTCGGTCTTCGGTGTTACTGAAGTTGCTCGAGGACTCTTTCCGCTTGGCGGATCGACTGTTCGGCTCCGACGCCAAATTCCTTACACCGTCGCTATGGATCTGCTGCTGACGGGAAGGCACATGCCGGCCCAAGAGGCGAAAGCCGTTGGGTTGATTGGTCATGTTGTTCCTGATGGCACGGCGCTCGATAAGGCTATGGAACTTGCCAACATGATCGCCGCCAATGCGCCACTCTCCGTTGAAGCAGTGCTCCGCTCAGTGACCGAAACCGAAGGCATGAGCGAGGTGGATGGCCTTGCTCGTGAGCTCGAACATGGATGGCCAATCTTTGCCACCGAGGACTCAAAGGAAGGGATGTTGGCCTTCGCTGAGAAGCGCCCACCGAACTTCCAGAAGAAATGAGCGAAACGCCGGCAGCCTCGCGAAATGAAGAGCCGTTCTCGGTTCGGCCTTCTCCGCAAAATCGTTTCGCCGCGTCGCTCCGCGTCTTGATCAATCTGGCGGTCGGTCGCGTTGTAGACGATGCTGCCCTGACTTCTGCAGCCGAGTCTCTTGAAGCAATGGCCGTCCAGCTTGAAGAAACAGCGACTCCTGGCCGGCGTCCTCGCGGTCATCCGATTGCGGATGGGCATCCACAGGACTACTTCTGGACGTCCCCAATGGCTGGGCATGCGAATCCATTGTCGGTACCTGTCAGGTACTGGGCGGATGTCGCGGAAGATGGAACGCCAATGATTCGAGGCCTGGCCAATGTGCCGCTCGCGTACGAAGGTCCACCAACGTGTGTGCATGGAGGAGTGATTTCATTGCTCTTTGATGAGTTACTTGGGAATGCCAACATCATTTCGGGTCATGCTGGAATGACTGGAACGCTCACCGTTCGGTATCGCAAGCCAACCCCACTGCTCATGGATCTCGATCTTGAGGCGCGCTTTCAGCACCAAGAAGGCCGAAAAATCCTGACGAAGGCAACCATCTCTTGTAACGGCGTCGTTACCGCTGAAGCAGAAGGTTTGTTCATCGAAGTCCCTCCGAACCAAATGCTCGGGATTGTGTCAGCGAATGCTGAGCGCGCTGGGAGGGGAGTACTCGACCCTGAACTTGCGAGCTTTGTTGACGGAACTGCTGCGAATGGACTCCGCCCAGAGGACGCTGAGGGCTAAGGACGCGCTGCCTTCAAGAGCCCACTCAGGCACTTGGTGATGAACAAGCGAAGGAACCATTCGAAAAAGGCTCCTGTCATGGGGATCTTTGGGCGAAATGCTTCGGACCACGTGACGAGCGTTTCATCTCCCCGGTCAAGGAGTTGAATGGAGGCTTCGTGATCGAGGAGCGGCATGCCCTTTCGGAGCGAGTACGTGAACTTTCCTTGCGGGTCGAGTTCAGTCACTTCCTCGTAACTTGAGACGAATCCGGTCCTGAAGGTTCTGAACGTGCCAACTTGCTCGTGGCCGAGGTCGTCCAGTCCTTCACGTGAGCAAGAGCCAATGGGAGTCCATATTGGCCAGGTCATGCCATCCGCCACGAGCTTCCAGAGCTCGTCAGGTTTGGCAGTCGTCGTGCCGCGGACGACAAAGCTTCGAAGTCGTGCCATCTAGATGGCTCGCTCTCGGCCTTCCCAAAATGGATCACGAAGCTTCCGCTTGTAGAGCTTCCCCGAAGGGTCGCGAGGGAGACTTGCTTGGAAGTCAATCGCCTTTGGAGTTTTGAACTTGGCCAACTTGTCAGCACAGTAGGCAAGGAGTTCCGCCTCGAGCGCAGCGTCCCCGGTCACACCCGCAACTGGCTCGACCACTGCATGGACCCGCTCGCCCCAGTCCTCATCTGGAATGCCGAACACCGCAACGTCAGCGACTTTGTCATTGCCGTGGAAGACCGCTTCGATTTCAGCGGGGTAGATATTCGCCCCACCTGAAATGATCATGTCGGACTTTCGATCGCAGAGGAACAGGAAGCCATCCTCATCGAGATAGCCAATGTCGCCAACGGTGAAGAACGCTCCGATTCGATTCTTCTCGGTCTTCTCTTTGTCCTTGTGATATTCAAAGTTGGAAGTCGCCATCGCCATGTACACCGTTCCGATGGCTCCTGGTTCTTCGAGGCGAGTTCCTTCATCGTCGAAGATAGCGAGTTCGGCATTTGGCCAAGCACGACCGACCGTTCCAGGTTTCGTGAGCCAATCCTTCGCGTTGACCACCGAGCCGCCACCTTCAGAGGCGGCGTAGTACTCATCAATGGATTCGCCCCACCACTCGATCATCTTGCGTTTGGTGTCAACTGGACACGGTGCAGCGGCATGGATCATGTGTCGAAGGCTTGAGACGTCGTACTTCGCTCGGGTCGCCTCAGGAAGCTCCAGCAGACGATGGAACTGGGTGGGCACCATGTGACTCATCGTCACGTGGTACTTCTCAATCAGTTGCAACATTGTTTCTGGGGTCCACTTGTCCATCAAGACAATGGTGTGGCCCATGTGGAGTGATGCCCCACCAAATCTCGTAACGGCAGTGTGATAGAGCGGCGAACCAATGATGTGGACATTTCCATCTTCAGGCATGATCCCGAAGAGGAACAGCAGTCCAACGAGTCCGAGCGCACCTTCTTCAGGAACAATTCCGGACAACTTGCGGTAGACGCCCTTCGGCTTCCCCGTCGTACCCGAGGTGTAGTTCATGACGTCGCCCAAGGTTCGATGTTCTGGGTTGGTCGTTGGTTGGTTTGACCGGAGGCGGGCGTAGTCGTTGAATCCGAGGATTTCGCCAACAACAAGGCACGTGCTCGAGGCAATCTCTGCTTCTTCTGCAGCAATGAGTGCTGCATCTTCGAAGCGCTCATGGGCGACGAAGACCTTCGCTCCTGAGTCGGAAAGGATGTACCCGATCTCGGGCCCGACCAGGTGGTGGTTGACGGGAACGAGGTACCACCCAGCTTGTAGGCACGCAAGATACAACTCAAGGTATTCGACGCCATTGGGCAACAAGGTCGCCACGACATCTCCTGGAACGAGCCCGAATCCACGCAGTGCGTGGACGACCTGATTCGAGCGCCCAAGCAACTCGCCAGCAGTCATTTCTTGGCCATCGGGTGTCACCAATGCCAGATGTTCCGGGTGCTCCTGTGCCATTGCCCAAAATCCGAGATCGCCCATGGTTCCCTCCCTCTGTGGCCAAAGCACGTTCGCTCAGCCCACTTGCTAGAACACGTTCTACCGTATCTCGACCAACGGGGTAATCTGGCCCTCATTCGATCTCACTACTTGGGGGCTGCAATGGGGAATTTTCTTGAAGGAAAAGTCGTCGCGATTACTGGTGCCGGTAACGGCATTGGTCGTGCAGTCGCTCTCGCAGTAGCCGCAGAAGGTGGAAAGGTGATCGTTGCCGACTACGGCGTGGGCATGGCCGGCGAGGATCCCACCTCCGAAGTTGCCGATGCCGTCGTGGCCGAAATCGTTGCACTTGGCGGCGAGGCCATTGCGGTGGCTGATGACGTGTCAACCATGGAGGGCGGTTCGCATGTTGTCCAGGCCGCCATGGACACATGGGGCCGGATTGACGGCGTGGTCTGCGTCGCCGGAATCCTTCGGGAGCGGATGCTCTTCAACATGTCCGAAGACGAATGGGACGCGGTGATTGCAGTCCACCTGAAGGGTCACTTCACCTTGTTCCGTGCGGCATCGGCGGTAATGCGAAAGCAAGAGACGGGCGGAGCGCTCATTGGTTTCACGTCGGGGGCGTTTGCCGGCTCGGTTGCCCAAGCGAACTACTCCGCAGCCAAGGGAGGAATTGTCTCTCTCGTGCGTTCGGCGGCTGCCGGCCTCTATCGCTACAACATCACGTCGAATGCCATTGCCCCAGTTGCTCGGACACGCATGTCGGCCAACGTGCCAATGGAACTCGATGAGATGGGTGATCCAGAAGACATTGCGCCAATGGTTGTCTACCTGCTTTCCGACCAAGCAAAGCACGTAACGGGTCAGATTTACACGGTGGTCGGCAAGCGCATCTCCGTCTGGAATCAGCCGGAAGAAGTGCGGTCAATGTTCACCGAGGAGCGTTGGACTCCCGAAGAGATTGCGGGTCGTCTCGACGGGGAAGTGAGCGTGGAGCGCCTCACCATCATTGACAAGCTTGAGGCCTATCGAAAGGCTGCGGCCGAGAAAGCCAACTCCTAGTCAGTCCTTCCGGAGCTCCAGGGGCTCTGGAACAGCTCTCAATGCTTTCCGCCAGTTGCTGGCGCAGCGTGCCCCGAGAATCGTTCCACCAACAATGAGCGCCAGGCTTGCTGCTTCGACCAATCGTGAACCGAGATTGGTGCCCCCATCAAGGAGGTACTTCTCATCGGCCCATCGACTGAGACCCCACAAAATCATGGCGATTGCGGTGACGGCTCCGGCGGGATAGGTGCCAGTCAATTGGGCAGGCCGACTTGCACGAAGCCGCCGCTCAGTGAGCAACAAGATGGCATAGGTCGTTGCGTCTTCAACCGCTTGGATGACGGGGACTGGGACGCGTCGACCATCTTGCCCTGCGTAGGACATGGCGAACCATGCAGTTGATGGATGTCCGCCACCAGCGACCATCAACTGGGGTCCGAGGAGGCGGCCAATGGCCCATGCGGCCATGAGGACGGGGGCGACGAGATCGAGTCCCTTCAAGGTTCCAAGTTCTGGGCATGAACGACGAGCCAGAATGATCCCAACCGGTACGGCCAAGAGCAAACCGCCGAAACTCGAGAGACCCCCCTGCCAAATTGCAGGAATTTGGCCAAGGTGGTCTTGGTAGTACGACCAATTGGCGGCTACGTGCATTGCTCTCGCCCCGAGAATTGCAGAGCAAATGATCGCAATGACGAAACCTGGCACCCAGTCCGTTGGGAGCTCAGCCCTCTTGAGTCGGCGAACGAAGTAGCGAGATGCGACGTAGAAGGTTATTGCGAGGCCTATGCCATACGTATGAATCGAGAGTGGACCCAGATGGAAGAGAACTGGAATTGGTTCCATGGGTGCTTAACGTCGCAGCATGAGGAGTGACGGCCGGATCAGATTCGACCAGCGCCGACGAAGTCCCAGCCAAATCGAACAGGGGAGTTCCTCACCACTGATCCCGTGTGAGGCGCCTCCACCATCATCCCTCCGCCGAGGTAGATCGAGACATGCTCGCTTCCGCCTGGTCCGTAGAACAAGAGGTCACCTGGTTGTAGGTCACTGATCGGGACAGGAGTCGACATGGCGAATTGCGCTCCAGAGAAGTGGGGAAGGCCAATTCCGACCGCCGAAAATGCCAAGATCACGAGACCTGAGCAGTCCATGCCACTTGGAGAACTTCCACCCCAGACATACGGAACGCCGAGGTATTGCTCCGCAGCGCTGGCGACTTGGCTTCCGTGCCCTGTTGACGGAGGGGGAATGATTGGGACCTGGGGAGTTCCACCACTAGAACCCCCACCATTTTGAGCATTGTGAATTGCCTCTTGGGCGGCGCGTGCTTGAGCGGCGGCAATGGCTGCCTGTTGTGCGGCTAAGGCTTGTGCCAGAGCGCCCTTCACGCTTGCCAACTTCGAGGAGAGGTCCGCAGAGAGTTGATCCGCGAGATGCTTGGCCGAGGCCGCAGCGCTGGCCTGTGCCTCAACGGAAGCAACTTGCTGCTTCAACGACGCTTTTTTCGCGTTCAATTGGTCAACGGCGGTAGTGAGTCCTGCTACTGCGTCGGCAACGGTATTCGCTGCAACCCGGTGGTACTCCTGCGTCGTGACCGCTTGGTTGTCGTTGGCGGAAAAAATCGTGGAACTCGCCGTTGACGCTCCGTCGTTCACGTACGCATTGATGGCTGCCTCCCGCAGAAGCAGTTCGTTTTGCGTTACGGAGGTCTGGTCGTTGGCAATGCTCAGCTGGGTCGCTTTGATCTTTGTCCTGAGGAGGCCCTGTTCGTACATTGCACCGTTGTACTGCTCCGCAAGAGCCGAAATTCGGTTGTTGGTGGCGTTGACTTGCTGCGCCAAACTCTGCGCCTGGGACTGAAGATCGCTGATGGGAGCAGCCGACGCGGGACGCGGTGCTGAGGTCGCCGAAATGACGAGTGCGCAGATGGCCACAGGAACGAGCCCTAATCGAAGCAGGCGTTGTGCCCACTTCGGTGACCTCTGCAGTTGGGGGCGCAAGGAGCGCTCGACGACGTGCACGGTCTGACCAGTCTGCCACAGCCCATTGCATTGCAGGCTCCGGAACGTCGATTGTGCTGAACGGGTAGGTCTCCCGGATCGAGTGGCACGCCTTCGACGAAGCATCAATCGGGCCGCTGGGCTCGCAGTGGTTTATGCCAACTGCTCGAGCATCCGGCGCGCAATGACCTTGATGCAGAGTGTCTCGTCGGCACCCTCAAAGATGGAGAGCACACGGGCATCAACGAAGTAGCGACTCACGGCGTACTCCTCGGCATAACCCATGCCACCATGAATTTGCATTGCCTCACGAGTCACCCACTCGGCCGCCTTGCAGACGTAGGCCTTCGCCATTGAGGCTTCGAGAGTTCCTTCGCCATTCGCCATCAATTTGGCAACGACGTAGGAGTACTGGCGACATGCTTGGATGATCGCAACCATCCGTCCGAGCTTCACTTTGGTGAGCTCATAGTCAATGATTGCTGAACCGAAGACTTTTCTGTTCTCCGCGTAGTCATATGCCGCTTCGTACGCAGCCTGCATGAGCCCTACGGCCCGAGCGGCGGTTTGAATTCGACCATTTTCAAAGCCCGCCATCTGAGAGTAGAAGCCTCTTCCAACGCCTTCTTCGCCACCGATCACGAGTGCATCGGAGAGGAACCAGTTCTCAAAGGAGACTTCGTAGGAGTGCATGCCTCGGTAGCCAATGGTGTCGATCGGTCGGCCTTCAATCTTCCCGTCCGGGTCGGTTCTTCCCTCCGAAGCTGCATCTTGCTGCATGACGAAACCATGGGACTCGGTGATGGGCTTCGGAACGAGAAATTGCGTGAGGCCTCGGTAGCCCTTCGAACGGTCGGGATCGGTTCGAGCGAGAACGAGCAAAACAGTGGCCCGAGCGGCAAAGGTGCACCAGGTCTTGGTCCCCGTGAGCAGCCACCCTCCAGTCGTGCGAGTCGCAGAGGTCACCACGCCAGCAACGTCGGACCCAAAGTCAGGTTCGGTCACCGCAATTGCGGCCATGACTTCGGTTGAGGCGAGCTTTGGGAGCCACTCTTGACGCTGTTGTTCAGTACCTCCAGCCATGAGCGATCGGCAAATGATCTCAGGACGCGTGATCATCGCGCCACCAATGGCAAGTGAACCCCACGTGAGCTCCTCAGTCGCCACGCACATGCCCATGTAATCCGACTCGCCCCCGGTTGCGAAGCCGTCGTACTCCTCGGGGACCGACAAACCGAAGCCGCCGAGTTCAGCCAGGCCAGAAATCAGTTCTTCAGGAACATCACCATTGGTTCGGTGGACATGTTCTGCGTGAGGTCGAATTTGCTCTTCGGCAAAACGGTGAAAGGTCTCACCAACAAGCTCGAAATCCTCATCGAGGTGTCGGGGCCCCTGGGTGGCTGCGAGTGAGGCAAGGAAGGTGGGGTCCCGATATTCGGAGAGAAACGCGGAAATTGGCGCAGCCCAATCAGCAGTGATACCCCAGAGGGCTTCACGTCCAACCAACTTCGCACCCAGTTCTGCAATGGCATCGGCCGTGAATGCAGCGGCCAAGTTCGCCTCGTCGACTCCCTTTGCGCCGTAAGCCAGCATTGAAGACGCCGTCGCCAACGCGGACGCTGCATGTGAGAGGTCGTAGGCGAGTACCTGATGCACGTCGGCACCACCGGATTCCTTGAGAACTTGAAATCCTGCTGCAACGACCTTCTCGGCGAGGGCGATCGCGTCGGCCGCCTTGGTGAGGTCCACGGTTGAGTTCGTCATGGAACGAATCTAGTTGGCAGGTTTGCGGGCAACGACAGTGACGAGAGGCGGGAGCACGATGGAATCGTCGCCAGGGTCAACACCGGTGAGCGATGCAACGTAGGACGCAACAAGACCAGGGCCGGCACCAGCAGGAGCTTCTGCCCAGGCATCGATGACCTCAAGGCCGGCTGATCTGACAAGGGCAGGAAGGAACGCGCCAATGTCAGGGTGCCGTGCCTCAGGGTAGGAAAATGGAGATCCATCAATGCGTCCAGCAGAGGTAATTGGCTCTTGCGCCACCAGCGAACCTCCCGGCCTGATGGCTGAAGCCATCTTCAACAGCACACGAGCGGGATCGATGACATGGAGGAGGAGGAACCGGCAAAAGGCGAGGTCGACCGGCATTGGGAGCGACAGTTCCTCGCCAGCTTGCGTGATGGCAAAGACTTGGGCGAACTTGGCCGCTCGTTCAGCCACTTCATCTCGAGCAAGGGGATCATTGTCGACCGAGAAGATCCTTCCCGATGCCCCTACAACCTCGGCGAGCGCAACAGAAACCTCTCCGCCACCTGCCCCGACGTCGACGCAGGTCCATCCTTCGGCGAGATCGATCCGGTCAAGGGCGGTGACGAGTGGTCGCCGGTACACGTCATCTCGGAGTCCAGTGAACGTCGTCATGAATGGCCCACCTCTGCAGTCTGCCATGGAGGCTCGCCCGGGGCGGTACCTTGGATCCATGGATATCACCATGTTGCTCTGCGATAGTGCCCTTGTGGCAGAAGGAAAACTGTTCATCTTGGGAGGTGGATGGTCAGTCACTGGTCCTGACCCAGCCCCTTCGGCGCTTGCCCTCAAGATGGCTATTCCCTACAACAACGATGCTCGTTTCTTCCATTGGGAGATCTTCTTGGAAGATGCCGACGGCAAGCCCGTGATTCTCAATTCAGCCGAAGGACTCCGTCCTGTTGAAGTGATGGGTGACATTGAATTGGCAGAGAATCCCGAGGGAGCCAATGGCATTCCCGTCGACGTCTGCCTCGCCGTCAACGTTCCGCCGCTGCCGCTCGACCCCGATACTCGCTTTGTGTGGCGCCTCACCGTGAACGGTGAACCACAGCCCGGCGGCACGTTGGCGTTTGCCACTCGACCTGCCGTCGAAGTTTGATCGAAGAGAAGAGGAATCTCTATGACCACCATTGATCGGCCATTCGGTAGGAGTTTCGAGGACTTTGAAGTTGGAGATGTCTATCGGCACTGGCCCGGAAAGACCATTACTGAATACGACGACCATCTGTTCTGCATGTTGACCATGAATCACCATCCTCTCCACACCAACGCGTGGTTCGCAGAGCAGGACACCCCACAGGGGCGAAACGTGGTTGTTGGAAACCTCGTCTACTCGCTCGTGCTCGGCATGAGCGTTCCGGATGTCTCAGGTTCCGCAATCGCCAATTTGGAAATTGAGACGCTGCAACACAAGAACCCGACCTTCCATGGCGACACCATTTACGCCGTCACCACCGTGACCGACAAGGTCCCGTCCTCGTCAAAGCCGGACCGTGGTGTCGTCACGGTTGAGTCTCGTGGATTCAACCAAGACGGCGTAGAGGTGTGCTTCTTTCGTCGCAAGGTCCTCGTTTGGCGCCGTGAATTTGCCCCGAAACGCCGCTTCCCTTACACCGACTGAAGCACTGACGACTCGATCGCTTCGACTTGTCGGTCGAAGTATCGATGCCTGGGGGGCTCGAGGTCTCCGGGAGTTCCCTTGGCGCGCCACACGAGATCCTTGGGCGATTCTCGTGGCCGAGGTACTCCTTCAGCAGACGCAAGCCCCTCGAATTGCGGAGCGGTATGAGGATCTGCTGCGGGACCTCAAGACGCCAGCCGCGACCCTCGCGCTCGGCAAAGGAGGCGTACTCCTTCGGTGGTCGGGACTCGGGTATAACTCCCGAGCTGTTCGTCTGTTCAACACCGCAACAATCATTGTTGAACGTTTCGGGGGAGAGGTCCCAACGTCACGAGAAGACCTTCTCTCCCTCCCAGGAATTGGCCCCTACACGGCAGCAGCAATTGAGGTCTTTGCGTTTGAACGCGACCGAGCGGTGTACGACACCAACGTCGCACGGGTGATTGCTCGGGCCGTGCTTGGGGCACCAACTACCGCCGTCAAAGGATGGGAGATTGCTGAACGGATGGTTCCTCCAGGTCACGGATGGTCCTACAACCAGTCCGTGCTCGATCTCGGGGCAACGATCTGCACGTCCCGACGTCCCCTCTGTGAACAGTGTCCCCTCGCTACTCGCTGCAGGTGGCGACAAGCTGGCTACCGAGATCCGGATCCCGCTCGGCGAACTGCAGGAACGTCGAGACCTCAAGGTGCATTCAAGGGTTCTGCTCGACAAGCTCGAGGCAATGTGGTCGAAGCGCTGAGGGGTGGCGATCTGTCAATGGAAGACCTCATCGCCACAGTCGATCCGTCGAATGAATCCCGAGTTCGTCAGGCTATTGAGGGCCTGGTCGTCGATGGGATCGTTGTCGTCACCTCGGAAGGCGTGACGCTTGCTTGAGGCTCAGCCTTCATCGAGCCAATCGGTAATCAACTTGTTGACGACGGTTGGCTGCTGAAGTTGGAGGAAGTGACCCGCGTCGTCGACCACCTCAAAGCGAGAACCTGGGGCAAGGTGAGCCAGTGGGTCCCCAATGACGGAGAGACCGAAACACCCGTCGTCTCTGCCATGGAGATAGAGCGTCGGAATGGTCGTTGTTTGCGTCGAAGCCGCCTGTGCTTCAACGAGCTCTGGTGATTGGTACGCCGGATCGAACATGGCTCTGTAGTACGAGAGCGCTGCGAGGGTGCTTCCCTCTCCAGAGAGTGCCGCCTTGATGTACGAGAGATCTTCTGTTGCGTCGAAGCCTGGGCTCCAATCCGCCCAGAGGCCCTCAATGAAGGCGTAGTCATGCATTGGGACGGTCATTTCTGCCAGTGGACTCTGGAAGTAGAACATGTACCAGCTGCGCTTCAGTTGATCAAAATCGAAGAATGCGCCTGCAGCAGATGCCAGAGGCGGGACATTCATGGTGACCGCACGGCGCCAACGATCTGGCTCAAGATTGAGGGCGGTGTACGTCATCATTGCGCCCCAGTCGTGACCAATGATGACGGCGTTTTCGTCACCCCCGAAAGCCCCATGCAGACCGTTGGCATCAAGGCCAAGTTGGCCCAATTGATACCGACCATCTTCTGGGACTTCAGTTGGAGCGAAGCCACGTTGCGCGGGTGCAATGACGTGGTAGCCCTTCGCAGCAAGTACCGGCATGAGGTGCCGCCATGTCCTTGGGCTATCAGGGAAGCCGTGCAGGAGCAGGGCTAATGGGCCAGATGCCGGGCCATCCTCTAGATACGCGAACTTGAGACCATTGACGGTGACATTTTGGAATTCCACCTCAACAACCTACCCGGGCGCCAAAGTAGGGTGAAGTTGAACCGGAGCGCCGCTAGGGAGGCACCATGCAAGACGGCACAGCAATTGATCCGGCCCACTTTCGAACCGTGCTTGGTCACTTCGCGACCGGCGTGACCATTGTGACCGCAACTACGACAGATGGCCCAGTTGGCTTTACCTGTCAATCCTTCAGCGCACTCTCTTTGGAACCTCCGCTGATCTGGATTGCGCCCGGATCGAGCTCGACCACATGGCCGAAGATTGCCGAAGTTGGTTCCTTTACGGTCAATGTGCTCGGTGCTGACCAAGAGCCACTCTGCCGAGCCTTTGCCGTTTCAGGATCTGACAAGTTCGTAGGTGTCGGGTTTGAACTTGGTGCAACCGGTGCCCCTCGCCTCCACGATGCCATTGCGGTTATTGACTGCACCATTGCTTCATCGACAGAAGCCGGTGACCACCTCTCCATTGTTGGAACAGTGGTTGCAATGGATGCGAAACCCGGAGCACCGCTTCTGTTTTTCCGTGGCGGGTTCGGTCAGTTCGCTCAATGATTGAGACGCCGGAGTAACGTTCCAACGTGGAGCGTCACCCAATTGCAAGCTCGATCGGGGGACCTCACGCGTGACGGCGCTCTTGCTTCTTCTCGGAGTGGTGGCACTCGTTGGCCTCGCTGCGTGGCTCCGTCAACGCCGCCACGAACGAGAACTCTCTTCCATTAGCCAATATCGATCTGCTCTCTCGACCCTCGCCGAGATGCAGCATTCGAGCGCTCGTCATACCTTGCGTGTGTTTGGAGAAGACGAGCTTCCGCCCGATCACACCTTTGACGTCGAACAGCCAAGACTCGACCCTTCCTATGACGGTGGTCGCGTCGTCACGGGTCTTGATGGCGCACCGATCTACGTGTTTGATGATGCTCGACCACTGGAACGCAAGGTTGAACTTGACCTCGAAGAACGGCGCAGGACGGACTGGGCGATCAACCACATGGGTGGCCAGCGAGGGCGGCATCCAATTGGGCTCTGGATTGCCGCCGGAGCGTTGACGCTCGTGGTCGTAATTGGGGCGATTGCCGAGAGTCGCCATGGCACCTCCGGCCCGCTACCAGTAGCAACGTCGACGACCATCGCCCACACCACGACGACCGTGACGCCGGTTGCGCTTCAACCGACGAGCCAGTCTGCGGGAGCGGCGACGTACCTCACGGCGGCGAAGGAGTACGTCGTCACCGTGACCCCTGCTTCGCCATGTTGGATCCAGGTCACTGGACTTGACTCACATACAACGCCCTACGCCGAAACAGTTGCTGGCGGGGTGACGAAGCAACTGCAGCTCAGTGAGCCCGCGACGGTGTCGCTCGGCTCTCCTTCGGGAGCGACGGCAACACTTGATGGCGTTCCACTCGTGTTTCCTCCCATTGGCTCACCAATGGTGCTCACCTTTGGCATGACCACCGTGCAGACGACGACGACAACAACGACCTCGACGTTGCCCAACAATGTTCTTACCGGACCTGGAGCTGGTTAGACCAGACCGACGGTCGTGAGGATGAAGGTGTACACGAGGGCTTCATCGGCCCAAGAGTCATAGCGTCCCGATGGTCCACCATGGCCGGCTCCGAGTTCGGTGCGAAAGTACACCTCATTGTCGACATTGGCCTCTCGCAATTTGGCCACCCACTTGGCCGGCTCAAAGTAGCCAACTCTCGTGTCATTGAGACCAGAGGTCACGAACATGCGCGGATATCGACGTGGTGATCCATCAAGGTTGGTTGAGGTCACGTTGTCGTAGGGGGCATACGAGAGCATCGTTCGAAAGACCGATTCGCTCTCGGATGGATTACCCCACTCTTCGTATTCACCGATCGTGAGTGGAAGTGTCTCGTCGAGCATCGTGGTGACGCAGTCAACAAATGGCACTTCTGCAACGATTCCGGTGAAGGTTTCCGGTTCAAGGTTGGCGATTGCCCCCATGAGGAGCCCACCCGCCGATGCGCCTCGAGCGACCAATCGATTGGGATCTGTCCAACCATGATCAATGAGGTGGTGCGCACATGCCAGAAAGTCGGTGAAGGTCGTGGCTTTCTGATTGAACTTGCCCTCT
Source organism: uncultured Actinomycetes bacterium (assembly GCA_903918025.1). Lineage (GTDB taxonomy): Bacteria > Actinomycetota > Acidimicrobiia > Acidimicrobiales > RAAP-2 > CAIQEU01. Next base: position 1,756 of record CAIXCS010000005.1, on the reverse strand, counting down.
TCATACCATCGCCGCCCCAATTCGCCGCCTCCTCGAACATGGGCGATCGCGAAGACGACGCCACGGTCAAGCAGCGAGAGCCGAAGCGAGGAAAAGGTTGGGTCTACGGAGTGCTCGTAGGACCCGTAGCCATAGAGGAGTGTTGGAGAGGGTCCGTGTTCTGGCCCAGCACCGTCCGACCTCCAGACGACGCTGATCGGAATTTCGGTGCCATCAGTTGCCGTTGCCCAGAGCCGGGTGGTCGCGTACTTCGCCGCGTCGAATTCACCGCGAACAACTTGGGTCTTCAAGAGGTTCACTCTGTGGGTCGAGACATCGATTTCTGCGACTCTTGAAGGAGTAACGAGCGATGTTTGTCCGAAACGGAGTGACGTCGACGTAAATTCCGGGTTCTCGGCCTCCCAGGTGGTTGAAGGACTCGCCGGAGCGTCAACGAGCCAGCTTCGGTCAAAGGTTTCATGGTCAATGGTTGACCCATCTGGAATGGGAAGAATGCGAAGGCGACGCTCCGCATCAAGTCGTTCAGTGACGACGAGGAAGGTCGCAAAGGCATCGACGTCGTCGATGCGAGTTCCAGGTCGATTGGGAATCACCTCGACCGGAGTTCCACCTTTTCGCGGTTGCACGAGCAACGTGAAGTCTTCGGCGCCATCGTTGGTAATGATGAGCAGCCGGTCGACTCCGTCGCTGCCGTGATGATGTTCAACGGCGTATTCAATTCCTTGCCGTCGAGCTTGAACGATTACTGGTGCCTCGAGCGGCTGAGAGGGATCGATCAACCAACACTCAGACGTTGTCTTTGATCCAAGGTGGATGACGATTGCACGGGCGTCCTTGGTCTTTCCAATTGAGAGAAAGAACTTTGCGTCAAGTTCTTCCAAGACCAAGGCATCGGTCGTGTGCTCAGTACCAACGGTGTGGCGCCAGACCTGAAACGGGCGCATCGCTTCGTCGACTCTCGTGTAGAAGACGGTCGCACTGTCATTGGCCCAGGCAAGCCCGTAGTAGGTCGCTTGAATGGTTTCTGGAGCTTCATACCCATCTGCCAGCCTCCGGAAACGAAGGCGATACCGTTCGTCACCCTCGGTCTCCGTCGCGTACGCAAGCCACGCATGATCTGGGCTGACGGCGAGATTTCCGGTGGCGAAAAATAGAGCACCATTCGCTTCGATGTTCTCGTCAAAGATGACCTCTTCGTCATCTCCACCAAACTCCATAGGTGGTTGTTCGCCAAGGGGCCCGGCTGGACGTCGACACACAATCGAGTACGAGAGACCCTCAACGGTCCGTTCGTAGTACCAGAACGGTCCACGGCGGTAGGGAACCGACAGGTCGGTCTGCTCAATTCGAGCAATAATCTCTTGGTACAGAGCCTCTCGAAGAGGCTTTTGGTCTGCGAAACTTGCTTCGACGAAGGCGTTCTCTGCCTCAAGGTGGGCGAGGACTTCCGGATTGTCCTTCTCGTTCAACCAGTAGTACGGGTCACTTCGGGTAATTCCGTGTGTTGAAAGCTCAAATGGCCGCTTCTGAGGGCGAGGAGGTGTTGGCATGGCCCCAAGCCTGCCAGAGCGCTGAGCAGTTGTTGAACTCGTCTGCTTGGTGGTACCCGGGAGTTGCTACTATCTGCATTGGAGAAATACCTTTTCCCCGGACTTTCACCGGCTGCGCAACGACGGAGTGCATGATGGCCATTCACGACCTCGACCTTGGGAAGTACCAGCTCGGCTGGTCTGACGAGGAGGACTACGTCTTCAAG
>CAIXCS010000004.1 GCA_903918025.1 uncultured Actinomycetes bacterium | reverse complement strand
CGACGGGGCGTACGATTGAGGACGTGACCGTAGAGATCTTGTCGTGGCTTCCATGAGTGAACGTCATGCTGACGGGAAAGATGCTGCCTTTAAGGTGGACTCCCGAAGGACCTTTGGCTACGTGTTCGCACGCGGCATCATCATGGGCGTGGCGCGAGCGCTCTTTCGGCCCAAGGTTGTCTGCTCGATCGAGATCCCTACCACTGGGGGAGTTCTCGTTGCCCCCATTCATCGGTCGAATGTCGATTTCGCTTTCCCCGTTTTGCTCACCAAGCGAAAGATGTTCTTCATGGCGAAGGACAGTCTGTGGAAGGTTTCGCTTCTCGGTCGATTCCTCATAGCAATGGGTGGGTTTCCCGTCCACCGTGAATCAGCAGACCGCGCCTCTTTGCAGCGAGCCGAAGAAGTACTCGCTCGAGGCGAGGTGTTGATCTTGTTCCCAGAAGGAACTCGCCAAGAGGGCCCACTTGTCGCTGAACTCCACGAGGGTGCGGCGTATTTAGCGTCAAAGACGCAATCAATCATTATTCCTGTCGGCATTGCCAATAGCGATCGCGCAATGCCGAAAGGGGCGAAGCTCCCACGACCAGTCAAGGTGTCCGTCTTTGCTGGAGCGCCCATCCAGCCAGCACCTCTCAGCGAAACCGGCAAGATTCAGCGCTCAGCGGTCAAGGCGTCAACGGCAGAGCTTGCGGCAGCGCTCCAGGTGGCCTACGACGCGGCAAAGCAGTAGTAGGCGTCCAAGATTGACTGTCGGATCCTCACCGAAGGGAGACGTCAGTCGTCTCCGCCGGTTCAGGAATTACCGCTCACGCCACCAGGTGCGGAAGACCACGTTTGCATAGCGGAAGCCATACAAAAGTGAGTTGCCCTTCTTCGTGGTTCCATGAGCACGCGGATACCAGACCGTCGGCTTCTCTGAGATCCTCCATCCACGGCGGATTGCCGTGATGATGAGCTCGGATGTTTGGTACTGCACCTGAACACACCGTGGCACGACATCTTTCAACATCGCGATGCGAAGGGCTCGATAGCCATTGGACGTGTCCGTCAGCTTCGATCGGGTGAGCAGATTCACGATTGCAGAGAAGAACACGACGCCCGCTTTGCGGAACAGGTCGCTGGTGTTGTCGACGCCTAACCGCCTCGATCCAACGACGAAGTCGCTTTCGTCATCAACGAGTGGCTGGAGCATGACGGGAATTTCAGTCGGGTCATTCTGACCATCGGCATCAAGGGTGACGATGAATTCAACCTCAAGGTCAATACAGAGGTTGTAGCCAGCTCGGAGTGCCACACCGTGTCCAAGATTCACCGGGAAAATGAGGGCATAAACGCCCTCTTCAATAACAATCTCTGCAGTGCGGTCGTCGCCACCATCGACAACGACCAACGTGGTTACCGGCATACCGCATGCCTCCTTGGGCATGGCGTGGAGGACGTCGGCAATGTTCTCGTCCTCTTCGTAGGCCGCAATCAACGCAACCGTTCTGCCAAGTTGCACTCCTGGGTACCGCTTGGCGAAGTCCTCACGCGCCAGCTCCACCACGTGGCGCTGCATGAGGTCCATACGCCGCTTCTCGAGATCGTGTTTCTTTGCCATGTACTCGTCCTTACATCGATCGGGGTTGGGCGAACACGCGTCGAACCATTGGTTCAAAGTGCTCCAGAGGTTGGTTCACAAAATTTGGGTCAAAACTGTTCTGGTCCCACTCGTCGGCAAACTGCTTTGCCAGGTCGTAGTACTCAGATCCTTCATGCTTGGTGCGAAGCGTTGGGTCCATACCCAAGAAGGCGTAGTAGTGCTTGCCTTGGAAGTCTTGGTGGACTGCGATCATGGTCGCCACTTCTGGTCGGACGTAAGGCCGGAGGATCTCCGCTGCAATCTTTGGATGATTAGCGACCGATACTGCCTTGCCGAGGTCGTGACAGAGCGACGCCACAATGACCTCCTCGTCTGCTCCGGCTGCCTCCGCACGAGTGGCTGTCTGCAATGAGTGGATGAGCTGATCGACGGCAAAACCATCAGTGATGGTTTCGAGGCCTCTCAACATGTTGAGAACAGTCTCGGCGACACGTGGCTGATTCGCCACGGTCTCGGTTGCGATGAGGCTCCACTCTTCCTGGGTTGAGTGATCCATTGCGGTAAAGGTCGCGTTCGCTGCGGTCATCTCCCTAGTCTCGCAGAAACGGAGAAGGACTTGGGGCACTCAAGGGGTGGGTAACAGGAGCGAAGCAAGCACCGCTGCGGCCGACCGGGTGCGATCGTGGGCAATGGGATCTCCGTCTGCTCCCGCAGGGAGACCGTGGAAGATCGACAAGGCCGTTCCGAGCCCTCTCAGGAGCTCCCGCAGTTCTGGTGGGGGAGGGAAGTACTCATCCTCAGTTGTCACTGAGGCAATCGAGACTCCCTCTGAAGGGGAAAGCCGGTCAATGACCTCTTTGACCAATTGTTCCGGAGCCGATGCTCCAGCGGTGATTGCGACAGTTCCTGAGAGATCATCGGGTAATTCCGCTGCGGAATTGACACGGTACACGCGCTCGCAACCAGAACTCCTCGCGACCTTTTCAAGAGCGACGGTGTTCGAGGAGTTCGCCGAGCCCAAGATGACAACAGCGTCTGCAGTGCTTGCGATGGCTTTCAATGCGGCCTGTCGATTGGTCGTCGCGAAGCAGAGATCGGAACGGTTTGGCATCCACAGGTCAGGGAATCGCTCCTTTGCGAGTTCCATGAGGTGACGCCATTCGTCATGTGAGAGCGTCGTTTGGGCAAGGAGCGCCACTGGAGAGCCCGATGCGGCGAGGTCTTCAAGGTCGTCAACATCGCTCGGTTGCTGGAGGAGTCGGACTGACTGTGGAGCAACCGCCATTGTCCCAACTGCCTCTTCGTGACCGGCGTGTCCTACGTAGAGAACGGTGTAGCCCTTCTCACTTCGCACCTTCATCTCATGATGCACTTTGGTGACGAGGGGACAAACAGCGTCAATGACGAGTCCCCGGTTTCTGGCGGCAGTGACCACGTCAGGGGCGGAACCATGTGCCGACAACATGAGCGGAGCCCCAACGGGAACCTCAGCAATGTCATCGATGAATTGGACCCCTTGAGCCTTGAAGTGGTCCACCACGAACTGATTGTGAACAATCTCGTGATAGCAGTAGACGGGCGGAGGAAAGACCTTCACCATCCACGCCAAGGCCTTGATCGCCTTCTCAACGCCAGCGCAGAACCCACGAGGCTCGGCGAGGACGACTCGTTGCACCGTCATGGCCAAAGCCTACTTGGGGAATCTTGCAATCTTTCGTTGACATTTTCACCGTGAGGGGCGCTGGAGGAGGCGAGTAACCTTGTGCTATGGCCTCCCCTGTGGTGACGGCAGTCGCGGGGCAATCTCCAGCAGCTGTCGCTGGAATCTTGATTGACGACGAACTTCGGTCCATTAATGGCGTCATGCCGATGGACGTGATCGAGTATCACCAGCTTTCCGACGGTCACGACCCTGTTTTTACGATTCGACGACCTGGCGAAGATCTTGACCGTCGGGTGGTTGTCCGCAAAGAAGCGGGTCTGCCCGTTGGACTCGAAGTCTCCTCGGCTGTTTTTGATCGAATTCGAACCTGCGATAACCACTGCAGTTTTTGCTTCATCTATCAACTTCCAAAAGGATTACGGAAGAGTCTCTACCTGAAGGACGACGACTACCGCCTGTCCTTCCTCTACGGCAACTTCACCACGTTGACCCGGTTCACCGAACTCGATGCCGAACGCGTCATCGAGGAAAAGCTTTCACCGCTCTACGTGTCGATTCATGCCACTGACGGAGCTGCTCGTTCATCACTCCTTCGAAATCCGCGTG
>CAIXCS010000003.1 GCA_903918025.1 uncultured Actinomycetes bacterium | reverse complement strand
TCGTCGTCAGTCCAACAATGAACTGACCCACGCCGAGAAGTACGAGTCGACCTAGACGCCTTGGGCTGCCCCGCAAAACATGCGGATCTCTGGCAAAACCAATCCAGCGTCTGGCAATGACCTCGACCGGTGCAACGCGAAGAGGAAGGCGACCGCGACGTTGGTCGCCATAGCGGGCGTAGAGCAGCCAATCATCAGTGACAAACCGCCCGCGAAGCCACCACTCTCGAGCGGTGAACGGTCGAGGAGGGTGATCAACCACCATGGCCGAGGAGAAGAGCACTGGGCCGAGTCGCTCAATCCGATAGCCGAGATCACGATCTTCATGCGCCCGACGAAATGCTGGATCAAACCCACCAACGGCCCGAAGTGCCGCTGCCCGGTATGCAACATTGCAGGTGAGATATCCCCCACCACTTGCGTCATCGACCGAGTGCTCAAACAAGGGATCGAAGGGAACTGAACGGACGATGCCTCGCACGCCAACGGCATCAGTTCTTCCGTCCAACTCAATGAGCAACGCCGCTACCCAGTTCTGCGCGACTGTCGCATCATCATCAGTAAAGGCCAGAATTTCGCCGAGAGCTGCCTCAATTCCAAGATTACGGGCGCGCCCTGGGCCGACTCCATGGCTCTCAAGAACTCGGATTCTGGGGTCGAGGGTATGAAGGTCCGGCTTGAGGTCTCCCCCATCGTCGACCACGATGATTTCTCCACCGCCGACGACTCCATCGAGTTGTGGGATGAGGAGTTGCAAGCAGCGCTCGAGAAGGTCAGGCCGTCGAAACGTCGGGACGATAATCGAAAGCCGAAGATCGCTCATTGGCTTCCTCGACGCAGTACCGCCCCGTAGAGCTCCGCGTACCTTGACGCGAGACGTTCAGGGCGATAGCTCTCCACCTCATTCTTGGCTGCCGCAACAAGGCTCGACCTCAATGCTTCATTGTCCCCAAGCATTCTCATCGCCTCGGCGAGCGCACCTGCATCATCTGGAGTGACGAGGATCCCCGTTACCCCGTCTTTGAGCACTTCGGCAGGCCCTCCAGCATTCGGGGCAATAACTGCGGTTCCGCAGGCCATGCCTTCGAGGACCACGTTGCCGAATGGCTCTGGAATTCGTGATGCCACAATTTGGATGTCACTGGTCTGAAGGAGTCGAGGGACGTCTCGACGAAAGCCGAGGAAGTCAACTCGATCAGCGATGCCAAGATCGATCACCAAAGAGCGGAGTGAGGCGGCGTACGACTCTTCGCCGAACAGTGCTTCACCCACGATTCGGGCTCGCTCCGGACCATCGGGAAAGGCGAGAGCAAATGCTTTGAGGAAGAGGTCTTGCCCCTTCCAGGGTGACAGTCTGCCGACCATGGTGATCGTCAACGGCCCACTACCCCGCTCTCCCGTCATGGCACCAGGATCGAGAGGGCTCGGAATCACCATTCGAATTCTTCCTCCGGGAACCGTTGCAAGCGTCGCCGCAGAGTTGCCGACAATTGCGCTTGGGAGGAGTCGAGCGCAAAGCCGAACAAGGCGCACGGCTCCGGCCGGCAGGTAGTCCTCGTCAATGCGGTCACGAAGGTGCCAGACGACTGGGGTCCTCGTGAGTCTCCCCACCACTCCGCCGAGAAGCGCCGCCTTGAGCGTATTCGTGTGCAGAATCTCCGGAGCTACTTGCTTCACCTCGCTGCGAAGAACAACAAGGTACCGAATGAGATCAAGGGCTCTCTTCGGCCCAAGTTGACTGAGGGTTGCTGCGGCGCGCCTCGTTGAACGGAGCTCTTCTCCCATGTCGAGTACGGCTACCTCGACTCCCTTTTGACGAAATTCGCCAACGAGCGGCCCATCTTCGCCGAGCACCACGATGGGATCAATTGACGTCAAGAATGGCAGTTGGCGAAGTAAGGCAAGTTCGCCTCCACTGAGCTGAGCTCCGTGACCCAGGTAGAGAACTCGGGTTGTTGGGGGCGAGAGCAGCCTCAGGTGTTGCAGGACAATGGCATCCCAACTCCTTTCGAGTGCGAACCTCCGGCACTCTTCTGGACTTGGGTGATTCCCGTCAAGTACCCGAGCAATGACTCGACTCAGTGCCGAAGCATCGGCGGGCGTAACGAGAAGCGCAGGATCGAGCAGCCGAATTACCGATCCGAGACCTCCAAGATCCGACGCGATGACTGGCGTGGCACAGGCGAGTGACTCAAGCGCAACGAGGCCAAACCCTTCGAGCGCTACAGAGGGAACGATCGAACAATCGGCGGCACCGTAAGCGAGAACAAGATCTTCGTCGCTGAGTGCTCCAACAAATCGGACTTGAGATTCAAGCCCTCGAAGGCGGCTCGACGCTTCCAGTTGATCTCGCTCTGGTCCCGAACCAACGAGCAGGACCGTCGGTGTCCGTCCTTCACGCCGAAGATGTTCGAGTGCATCGAACAACGTTTCGTGTCCCATACGTTGAACCAACCGACGCACCACGATGAGGACTTGGTCGTCGGGCGAAAGCCCGAAGCGTTGGCGCGCGATCGATTGATCGACGGGATGGAACGCAGTCGTATCGACGCCTCCACCAATCACCACCACTCGCTCGGCTGCGACTCGATACCTGCTGATCACCTCTTGTTTGAACGCTTCGCTCAACGCAATCACAAGGTCGGCGCGGCGATAGACGACTCCTTCAACAACTGCTTTGACTCGTTGTTGCCTTGGTGAGGCGCCCTCAATGGCGCTCTCGGCGGCCCATGGACCATGGAAATGCACAATTTGCCTCGTGGACTTCGGCGCTGTGAGCATAGGAATGAGGCCATACAGCGCGAAATGCACGTCAAGGATGGATTGATGGCGGTAGCGCCAAGCATGTCGAGCAACCCAACTTATTCGGCGCCAGAGCGGTGCACTCGGACGAGGTCCGTCAGCGCCACCAAGCTCAACGACCGATGGGTTCACTCCGGCACGCTCAAGCGCAGCAACGTAGGCATCGACGTAGCGATTGAGTCCGCCGTGACGAACGTTGAGGTCTTCTAGGCCAATGATGAGCATCGAACGCTCCATCATGGTCGGGCCCCAATGAGCTCGTCGTAGAGCTCACCCACGGTTGCTTCCAAATGGCTCAAGGTGAAACGCTGCGCTCTACTTGCAGCCCTCTTCGCCCTCACTTGAGACTCATCTGGGTCATTCAGCGATGCTCGCAGACCAGACGCAAGCGCTTCAACGCTGCGATCAACGAGGACACCGCCCTCGAACGGCGGCTCACCGAGAAGAAAAGGTGCGACACCAACAGGTGTCGAAACGATGGGCACCTCAACCAATGCTGCCTCGACGATGACGAGGGAAAACGTCTCATAGGCACTGGCCTGGACAAAGACATCAGCCGCTCGGTAGAAGTCAACGACATCACTTCGCTGTCCAAGCATCCTGACCCTCTGGCCAACGCCAGCCGAGGTCGCGAGGGACTTCACCATTCCGCGATTTCCCCGTCCGACAATCCACAACTCCACGCCATCATCCAACTCACGAAGCGCATCGACAAGGAGGGGGATTCCCCGCAGCACCCAATCGCCACCAACCGCGAGGAGGACCTTGGTTTCCTTCGACACGCCCAGCGAGGCACGAAGAGCAACACCTCGTTCGTGATTTGGTCGAAACTGGGAAGCATCAACTCCATTTTCGGTAAGTCTTCTCGGCGTTTCTGGATAAAACTTTTCGAGTTCGAGGAGTCCCGGCTCGCTTACGGCCGCAGCGCTCGCACCTCGACGTGGGGAGAGTGAGCGCCGTTCAAACTTGAGCGCCATCCACTTGAGCAGACCCGTATTGAGCTTCGAACTCCAGGTTCCCGTGGCAGGACGATATCGGCCGTGGTTCTCGTCCACGAGAGCCGCTTGGCAGAGGTGGACGGTGACAAGATCGACTCGATTGAACACAATTGCACCGCAGGTATGGATCAGGACAGCCTTTTTCCTCAACCAAGCCAGACGAATACTTGCCATCATCGCAAAGAGGGCAAACCGCAGCGGGACGGGGCGAGACGGAATTGGAATGCGGTGAACGGTCGTCACCGATGAGGTCTCAGGGTCTGCCCAGCCAGTCAGCAAATGCACGTCATAGGTCGTGCTCATTGCTCGTGCTAGATGAGCATGAAGGCGTTCCATCCCTTGACCATTCAGATCGAAGCGGTGAGCAACCACGACAATGAGCGGTCGAACACTCGATCGTGAAGGAACGACAGAACCGGTCAAGCCCACCGCGCTCGTCTGCTGGGAGTAGCTTCGTCTCGAACACTGGCAGGGTGTGGGTGGGGGTCAAGCGGGAGCACCACTTCGGGTGGAGCAACGTCAGAAATCCGCGATTGTGCCTCAGCCCATCCAATAAACAACCAAATGAGCCAGGTCACCGAGTAAAGGTCCCCGTTCAGCCACTGCATGAGGTCGACGGCCATCGCCCCAATCACGAAAATGCCGATGAAGTCTCGACGACGCGTTGCGACCTTGTACGCAGCACGGAACGCGAGAACGACCATGGTTGGGTAGAGAACGACGCCAACGATGCCAAGTGCTGTTCCTGCATTACCTGGGTCAAATTCCGTACCACGGGCCGACCGAACGGTATTGAATTTTCCGGCGGCGAGCGTCGTTGAGCCAACACCATGGCCAAGCGGATGTGTAAAACCCGCAACCATGCCCTTCCTGGTTTCGGCGAGGTGCCCCGAGAAGGAACTACCAGATCCCGTTGGATTGGCAATGGTGTTCGAACGTTGAGCCAGGGTGCACTGCTGGTCACCCTCGTGACAGACCGTCGTCCCGCCAGAGGTGAACTTTCCAGCAAAGAAAATCAGTCCGAAGATTGCGAGCACACCACAAATCGCAACGCCAAGCGGACGAACTCGGAAACGAGCGGCAATAGTTACACCGATCGCAAAGACGGTGAGAAACAGAATGGTTCGCTGAGCTTCGTAGTACAGCGCATACGCAATGACCGCCATCGCCGCTAGTGGGATCAGTTTCGCTCCACGATTTGCCTTGAAGTAGAGCGCCAGCCATGCAATGAATCCAAGAGCAAGAAACGCTGCGTACTCCTGGGCGCTTGCGGACATTCCGAATGCCCGCGTGACACCGTTCCCCACGTTGAGGGCGGTGTAACCAGACGACGTGATCCAAGTTTGATCCCACGAAGGAAAGTGATTGAACACCTGGAAGAGCCCGTAACCGGCTGCCGCAAGGCTCAACCATGCGATCACCTTGATGAGAACTTCCGCTTCGAGGTCATCGAAGAACGATCGCCCAATCCAGAACGCCATCATCGGGACGAGGACGAAGAGGAGACCTCCGAGTCCAACGGTGAGTCCGCCTTGAGCAGGGTTCACCGCTTCGAGAACACAAAGCACATTGAATGCCAAGACCGTCTTCGCAAGAGCTCCTCGAGATCGAAATGCCCCTCGATTTCCAGCAACGACAATGAGAAAGAACAAGATTGCGGGACCAACAATGAGAAGGGGATCTCCCGAGAACGAGGCCGACTGCCCGCCGGGAATCAACCGTCGGATGAGTCCTAGCTCAGCCATCCAAATAGTGAGCAAGAGCAACAAGCTCTTCGGCGAGAGCATGGCCACCGTGACCAAAATCGGAATGAGAGCAGCCATGAGTGCCACGTGAGTACCGGCAGCCATCGCGAAGACGGAACCAATGACTCCCGTTAACAGGACCACCATCCACATCTGGCGGCTCGAACCCCGCTGTGGAGGCTCGCCATTCGAACTCTTCGCAACCTGAGAATTCGTCGACCATTTCTGGCGAGCAGCGCTCCGCTGGGGCGGCTCTTCCTTCGAACTCTGTGGAACCGGCACGCTCACCATCACATTCTCACACAGGGCATTGGTCTCGTTCCGGCCGTCGGTGAAAGTTTTCACGCAACATTCAGCGAATTCCCGACGCGATCAGGTTTCCTTGCTTCCTCGAACTAGGGTATGTGTCGTGGCCGAGCCGACGACCTCAACTGAAATCAGCCTAACGAGTTATGCCGCCGTCATTTGGCGTCGCAAACTCACGGTGATCCTCTGCGTCCTAGCGGCGGTTGGGCTCATGATCGGCTACGACTCGACGATCTCGCCTACCTATGTCGCAGCATCACAATTCAACCTGAAGGTGCGTCCGAATAACACCAATCCTCAGGTAACTGCGGCGATGTACACCATGACGTCTCCTGCAGTGGTTGCACTGGCTACGTCCGATCTTGGCTACCGGCCACCAAAGCCAACGATTACTCAGATTGGCAATACCCCAATCATGAACATCAAGGTCACGATTGATGATCCCTACAAAGCAGCTGCCGTTGCCAATGAGTACCCTCGGGCGTACAACAAGTACTCCCAACAGAATGCGCTCGTAGCGATTTACGCGGCAACCGCCAATATCTCGCAACAGGTCACTGCCGCCAAGGCGGAACAGGCGCTCCTGGCTGAACAGATCTCGCATCTTCCTAAGGGTTCACCCCTCCGCATTGCAGCGGTTAGCCAACTCAATTCTCTCCAGACCCAGATCAACCACTGGTCGACGGTTCTCAGTGGACTGCAAGCGAATGTTGTCCAAAGTGCGGGAACCACCATTTCGCCCGCAACGATTCCTCATATCCCTACGTCTCCAAAGCCGACTTCCGATGCACTTCTGGCCGCACTGGTTGGTTTGGCACTTGGTGTCGCCATTGCGCTGCTCCAGGAATTTCTCGATGACAAGGTTCGGGGAAGGTCAGACCTTGAGCGTCTCTTCCCGGGCTTTGCCACCATTGGCCTCATTCCTCAGATACGTGAGTGGCAGGACCGTTCAACGTCCTTCTTGGTCACGGCAGAACAGCCAAAATCTCCGACGGCAGAGGCATTCCGAGGCCTCCGGACCTCGCTCCAATTCATGTCGCTCGATGAGCCAATTAAGACACTCCTCGTTACCTCTGCTGCAGCCACTGACGGAAAGACGACCGTGGCCGCCAATCTCGGCTTCACCATTGCCTCAGCGGGCCAAAAGGTCATCATTGTTGGTTGTGACCTGAGAAAGCCCCGTGTGCATAACTTCTTTGGCTTGTCGAACGAGGTTGGTCTCACGACGGTTTTGCTTGGCGAAGCTGAACTCGAGAATGCCGTTTTGCCAGTTGAAGGCTCAGAGAACCTCTTCATTCTCCCTTCTGGACCTATTCCTCCGAACCCTGCCGAACTTCTCGCCGGCCCGAAGGCACGAGCCATCATTCGACGCCTTTCCGAGGAGTACGACCTGGTGGTGCTCGACTCGGCCCCGATCCTTCCGGTCACCGATGCACTCGTACTTGCCGGCAATGCGGACGCAACGATCTTCATTGCGACTGCGTCGATTTCGACTCGGAGAAACACTTTACGCGCCTACGAAATGTTGAAGCAAGTTGATGCGAACGTGGTTGGCCTTGTGCTCAACCGGGCTCCAGAATCCGATTCCTACATCTACTACCGGTATGGCTATGGGTACGGCTATGGCTATGGGTACGGGTACGGGTATGGCTATGGGTACGGGTATGGAACCGGTAGCACCGGAAACAAAGAGCGAAGCGGTGATCTGCCGCCGGTCGTTGCCAGTCTCGCTGATGGCTCCGAGTCAAGGGAGTAGCTCTTTCGCTGGGATTGTGACCCTCGCGACCCTGATGGTGGCGAATGATCCAATCGAAAGCTCTAGGCACTGACTCATGCCTCCGTACCGTCATCGAACCCAACGGCGATTCCACACGTTGCGCTATGGCTACCGCCACTGGGCACAGCACCAAGATGGCGTGCGCCACCCTCACCGTCGCAGAAAAAAGAGGAAGTCGCGTCGCATTGAGGTTCCCGAAAAGCGCACGCTCGTGCTCATTGGGAGCGGTGTCGGGATCGTGTTCGTGCTCCTAGCACTGCAAGGTGCCTACGCACTCAATAAGGCAAACCACCAGGTGGCCGTAGCTCAGCATTCGTTTGCCCATCTCATCGAAGACAAAGCAACGCTGCTTACTCCATCAGGTCGAGCCCGTGCCGCGTCGGATCTCTCGGAGATAGCAAATGCAGCGAATGCTGCAGATTCGACCCTTCAAACTTCGGTGGGGCTGAAGTTCTACGGCGTGTTCCCTTTCCTCGGTACCCAGATTCAAGGAGCGAAAGATCTGGTCAATGACGTCGCTCACTTCAGTGACGGCGCAGTGTCGATGGTGGTCGCCGCAGACAACCTTGCGAGCAGTTCTACCGGAACCTACGTCGACCTCCGTAAACTCGACGATCTCCGCAAGCAGGTTGGCATCAACGCGATCTACTACCGATCCTTCACCCGCTCACCGAACTCTCTCATTGGCCCAGTTGGTAACGCACGGCGGAAGTTCAACGCAATCAATCGAACGGTGGTTCAACTCCTTCAAAAGGGTGCCGGTGGCCTGGACTACGCGGAACGCTTCCTCGGACTGTTCGGCTCAAAGAACTACTTACTTGCAGGAGAGAACCAAGCTGAAATGCGCGACGGAGGAGCTGTCCTTTCATGGGCAATTCTCTCAACCCATGATGGTCACTTCGATGTGAACTTGGCCCAGTCTGTTGGTCGGCTCCAGCTCAATCATCCAGCTCCTTTCCGCCTTCCTCCGGGAACAGCAAAGGTCTTCGGACCACTACAACCAACCCAGGTGTGGCAATCAACCAATGCCACTGCAGATTTCGCGCTCTCTGGACAGATCATGTCGTCGATGTTCACCGCAGCGACAGGTCGACATGTTGATGGTGTCATTGGAATGGATGTTTCAGTCCTTCAGTCACTGCTTCGACTCACGGGTTCCGTCCACATCGGCGCCTATCGCGGGCCGGTGAATTCAGGCAACGTAGTGAATGTCCTCCTCCACCGCTTCTATCTCGACAACCGTGGCAAGAGTCAAGACCTCCGCCACGATGAAATTGCGGCGGTTGCGGAAGCTGCCATCAAGAAGATGAATTCCGCACATGTTGATGTGGCTCGACTCATTAAGGCATTGGCGAACACCAGCCAAGCCCGACATCTCACTCTCTGGGATGCCTCTCCGGCCCGGCAGGGCCTCGTGGTCTCATGGGGAGGAAGCGGTGAACTTGCAACGAGTCACCCGGAATCGACCTTCCATGTCTCGGTTCAAAGTGGTGTGGCGGCGAAGTTGGATTACTACACAAGAACTACCGAAGCCATGCTGGTGAACATTGATGCTTCAGGCAATGCCTTCATTACGACCAAAGTCACGGTTCACAACAATGCACCCGCCGGTCACCGCCCGAGTTACCAGCTTGGACCAGATCACGTGAATAGCTTTCTTCCTGGTGATTACGTCG
>CAIXCS010000002.1 GCA_903918025.1 uncultured Actinomycetes bacterium | reverse complement strand
GTAGTACCTCAGTTGCTTTCGAAGTTGAAGGCGACGGTGAGCCAACCTATAGGCGGGATTCTGTCCACCCCTTTCGGGGCTGTGTGACCATCCATCTATGCGACCCACCTCAGCAGTGCTGTTTCCAGCGGACGAGCAGCCCACCTGCTGACTTGGTCTTGCTCCGAATGGGGTTTACCTAGCCAGCTCCGTCACCGGAGCCGCTGGTGCGCTCTTACCGCACCGTTTCACCCTCACCTGTGCAGGTTGCCCTGCCATCGGCGGTCTGTTCTCTGTGGCACTGTCCTGCGGGTCACCCCGACTCGCCGTTAGCGAGCATCCTGCTCTATGGAGTCCCGACCTTCCTCAGGGCTCCGAAGATCCCCGCGGCCACCCAGTCGGCTCACCGTCGTCGATAGTCTTGCACTCCTGTGCGTCAGGGATGATCCTCAGGTTCCGCGGGGCGCTTCAACAGTCCGTTCGGTAGATTGATGCCCATGCGGAGAGGGAAGTTCACCATTGCGATCTTGGCGAGCGCCCTGACCTTCGGGTCGTTCGCCGTCCCTGCAGGCGCCATGCGAGTGACAGGGAGCAGGATCGGGGTTGGAATAGCCCCAAGTGCGATTACCTCCAATGGCCACTATTTGTGGGTAGCCAATACGATTTCGTCGACAATTTCCGTTATTGACGTCTTTCGAGCGCGTGTTTTGGCGACGCTCTATACCGATGCCCCGCCGATTGCACTTCTTGCCGACGGGAAGAAGCTCTGGGTAGGCGAGTCTGATGGAACCGTCGCTTGGTACTCCACGAAGACCAACCGCCTCATTGACTCGGCTACCGGGTTCACCACACCAATCGCCTTTGCCGTCTCCGGTCCTCGACTGTGGGTGGCGGATAAGGCGGCTTCAACCGTCAGCATCATGAATCGTGCCACTGGCAACTATGTCGGTGCGTTCAGCACCGGGGGAACCGGTCCAGTTGCACTCGGCGTCTCCGGCGACAATCTCATCGTGGCCAACGGTGCAAGCAAAGACCTGACACAGGTCTCGCTGGATTCGGCAGAAGTCGGAATGCAAGTGTCGTTAAGTGGTCACCCTGGAGTCATCCTCGTTCACGGTGGGCAAATTTGGTACACACTGCCATCAGAGAATCTCGTTGGGAGGGTTGACGCGGACACGTTCCAATCGACTGGCTCGTTTCCGACGGCAGGACTCAGTCAAGACGGCCTGGCAGCAAGTGGGAGTCGACTCTTCGTTGCGAACGGGGCTTCACGCTTGGTGATGGAACTTCGAGCCAGCAATGGAAGCATCATTCGAGGTCACCGGACCGGATCGACGCCCTCAGCCATGTGTATCGTCGGCGGCAGACTCTGGGTTACCTTGCTCACTGGACGAGCTGTTCAGGCCATCCCTCTCTAGCAGCGTTCCACCTTCGTTCTACGATGACGAGGTGAACGAGGAATTGACAGGAAGTCCGGTTGCTCTGTCAATTGGGCAGCTCTACGACCGTCTCGATGGGGCCTTGAACGCCACGTTCCCAGTTGGCACGACACTCTGGGTAGAGGGCGAACTCGTCAAAGTGACGTCGAAGAGTGGCCACTGCTACTTAGATCTCGTTGATCCTGGCGATCGGTCTCGGACGCCGGGTGTCCTCGGGGCGAAATGTTGGCAGCGAACGTGGACAGGAATTCAACGTTCGCTTTCGAGAGAAGGAATCACCCTTCGAGCCGGAATGACCATTCGCGTTCGTGGTGAGGTTGACCTCTATCGGCCCCGTGGCCAGATCGGGTTCGTCGTTTCAGAACTCGACGTGACGTCACTTCTCGGGCAGTTGGCGATGGCAAGAGCTGAGCTCATTCAGACGCTGAAGCGAGATGGAACGATTGGCAAGAACGCCGAGCGCCCTGTTCCAGATCTGCCGCTGAGGATCGGGCTGATTGCCTCACGAGGAACCGAAGGCTGTTCAGACTTTCTTGGTCAACTTGCTAGCTCGCGATTTGGTTTTGAGGTCAGTTTCGTCAATTCTCTGATGCAAGGAGCCACGTCGGCTCAATCAGTCGTAGCGGCACTTGACCAACTAGGTGCAATTGCTCCACCGCTCGACGTCATCGTCATTGTGCGAGGCGGGGGAGCGAAGACCGATCTCACCGCGTTTGACGATGAACGCCTCGCACGCGCCATTGCGGCAACTCCCGTTGCAGTTTGGACTGGAATCGGCCACACCGGCGACGAGTCCATTGCCGATCTCGCTGCAGGGCGATCTCACATCACCCCAACGGCATGCGGGGGTGCACTGGTTGAACAAGTTGCGTTCGTTCATCATCAGGTGATTGACGCGGCGGAGCAGGTCCTCCGAGGTTCTGAATCGTTGCTTCGAGACGCTGAAGTCGACATCGAGCGACGACGGTCAGAGGTCGTTGCTCTTTCGGTTGCCGTTCTTGAGGGGGCTCGGCGTTCGATTCGAGCCTCGGTTGAGCGCATTGAACGTGCGGTGAAGCACGTGGTCGACCGAGCGGCAGAGCACCTCGTTCATACCACCCGCCTTGCGAGAGCAAGTGGGCTGAACCAGCAATTAGAACGAGGATTTTCCATCACTCGCCGTGAATCTGGCCAGATTGTGCACGACGTTCTTGAGCTCAAGCAGGGCGAGGTGCTCACCACACAGTTTGCTTCCGGTACGGTCACCTCCACGGTGCTCACGGTCGATGCAGAGCCAAAGCCCAAGGAGACACGATGAGTAAAGCGCAGAGCAATGCCCCCGTCGCCGGTTTGACGTCGAACGAAGCCCGGGATGAACTTGACGCGATCGTTGCGTTCTTTGAGAGCCCGTCCGCTGATCTCGATCAACTCGTCGAGAAGCTCGAACGTGCAACCGAGCTCGCTGCTGAACTTGACCGTCGGATCACCTCTACTCGGCTCAAGGTTGAAGAGTTGACGCCCATGCTGCATCGCATTGCGGTGGACCTTGAAACAGGAGAAATTGTTGAATGACCGAAGAACGCCTCTATTTTCGACAATTGTTATCAGGCCGAGATTTCGCGAAGACCAACCCGATTGCGAAGCAGATGGTCAACTTCTCCTACCTGATTGGCGACCGACTGACCGGAGAGGCACTCCTCGTGGACCCAACCTACGGAGTTGAGGATCTGCTCAATGCTCTGGCTGAAGACGGGATGCGACCAGTCGGCGTTTTGGCGACGCACTATCACCCAGACCACGTTGGCGGCTCTCTTGGGGGACATCCGATTGATGGGATTGCCCAATTGCTTGAGTTGGTGGATCTTCCCATCCATGTGCAGAGTGCAGAGGTTCCTTGGGTTGAACGGACGACAGGTGTCACGACTGAGCTCGTTGCCCATACTTCAGGTGATGTGGTGATGGTTGGGGAACTTGAGGTCCAATTGCTCCATACGCCTGGGCATACTCCCGGAAGTCAGTGCTTCTTGGTCGAAGGCTGTCTCCTCTCCGGCGACACGCTGTTCTTGGAAGGTTGTGGTCGGACGGACCTGCCCGGAAGTGATCCTGCCGAGATGTATCGAACCTTGACGGAGCGACTCCGAGGGATTTCCGACTCAACAAGGCTCTTCCCTGGTCACCTGTACTCAGAGGCGCCGAGTCAATTGATGGCAGACACCCGGGCGTACAACTACGTCTTGGCACCGAGAACGCAAGAACAATGGTTGCAGGCGTTCTCATGACCGAGCCGCTTGCTCTTGACGGCTCGGTGCTCATTGTGGGTGGAGGACTCGCGGCACTTCGTTGCGCTCAAGGACTTCGAGATCAAGGTTTCGTTGGTGACCTCACGATTGTTGGTGACGAAGAACACCTTCCGTACGACCGTCCTCCACTTTCAAAGCAAGTAGCAACCGGGAAGTGGTCGATTGACAAGACGAATCTTGTCGATGCAGATCGCCGTGCCGCACTTCAGGTGACGTTTGTCCTTGGGAAGAAGGCCATTCATTTGAATCCGCTTCACCGAGAGGTCACGCTTGATGACGGGAGTGTGCTTGTCGCTGATCGGATCGTCATCGCGACCGGGGCGACGCCGCGGAGGCTCGAAACTGGCGAGGGAGTCGTTGCTCACTACGTTCGGACCTACGAAGATGGTCTTCAATTGGCGCAAGCACTGAGTGGTGCACCAAAGAGGGTGGTCGTCATCGGGGCCGGATTTATTGGTGCAGAAGTGGCGTCATCGGCTCGGTCTCTCGGTCATGACGTCACCGTGCTTGAAACCCTCTCGGTTCCGCTGTCACCTGTTCTCGGCGAGGAACTCGGGTCGTTGTGTGCAGCGATGCATGAACGCAATGGCACGAAACTGAGCACCGGGGTCTCCATCTCCTCCATCGACGCAACCGGCGAGGGCGTGGCAACCGTGGTACTTGGTGATGGCACCAGCCACCTTGCTGATGTCTTGGTGATCGGTATTGGCGTCGTGCCGAATACCGATTGGCTCCTGCAGAGCGGACTTGAACTCGACAATGGCGTGGTGGTCGACGAGGCGCTCTTTGCAACAGATTCGATCATGGCAATTGGTGACGTCGCTCGGTTTGCCTGGACACGTCTTGGAGAGACCATGATGACCCGAATTGAGCATTGGCAGGTGGCTGCCGATCATGGCCAATTTGCTGCGACGGCTCTGTTGAAAGGTCGAGCATCTGCAGAAGGAATCCACCTGCTGCCGTATTTCTGGTCGGACCAGTATGGACTGAAGCTGCAAATGCTTGGTCGACCCGAACCGACCGACGAGGTCACCATTGCCCTTCAAGATGATGAGGGGCGGTTGCTGGCACTCTTTCGTCGTGGCGAGGCACTGAGTGCGGTCTTCGGGATTTCAAAGCCCAAACAGGTCATGGCATATCGCCAGCTGCTCCTGGATGGTTGTTTGTTTCCTGACGCCCTGAAGGTCTTGAACCCTTAGAACTCGACTCCAGAGAGGTCCGGGATCGTTCGCTCCGCCCGGCCTCTTGCGTCAAGCCAGCGTTCCCTCGATGCTCGCCGAGTCGACTCGTCCATGGTGGGCTCGACGCGCTGTTCGGGACTAGTGATCTCGACGAATTCCTGCGGGCTCTTCCATGTGCCGACCGCAAGCCCAGCGAGGAAACCGGCTCCTCGAGTCGTGGCTTCACGTTCCCGGCTGAGTTCTATTGGTCGACCGACAGCGTCGGCTAGGGCGTTCACGAAGGTGGTGTTTCGTGACATGCCGCCGTCTACTCGCAGACGTGGCAACTTGAGGCCACCGTCCGCTTCTGCCGCGTCGACGAGGTCAGCTCCTCGGTGGGCGATGCCCTCGAGAACTGCTCTCGTGATCTCCGCCCGTCCCGTTCCTCTCGTCAAGCCAAGAAGTGCACCTCGTGCCCCGAAGTCCCAGACCGGCGTGCCGAGCCCAACGAATGCCGGGACAAAGGTCACACCACCGCTGTCGGCGCAACTGGACGCAAGGGCATCGCTCTCGGCCGCATGGTCAAAGAATCCCAGGTCATCGCGGAGCCATTCCACGCACGTCCCGGCCGAGAGAGCGACTGCTTCGAGTCCCCAAGTTTTCGCTCCGCCGAGTTGCGTCGTGACGATGGGGAATGTTCCGTTGGCTCCTCTGACCGAAGCCGAAGGCTGATCGACACCGAGCACCATGTCGAGCATCCCGCCCGTTCCAAAGGTGATCTTTGCATCTCCTGGAGCAATACAACCTTGACCAATGAGCGAGGCCTGTTGATCACCTGCGATGCCGCAAATCGGGGGAGCACCAGGAAGGAGGCTGGCGACGCCGACGATGCCGGAGGAATCGACGATCCGAGGAAGGGTTGATCGGTCGATTCCTAGAAGTGCAAGGGTGCGATCGTCGTAGTCAGAGACATCGGGGAGCACGAGACCAGTAACTCCAGCGTTGGTCGCATCGGTGACAAAGCAGGTTCCCTCCGAGAGCACCCAGGCAACGAAGCTATCGACGGTGCCACACCGAAGTTCACCGCGTCGTGATCGCTCTCGATCGGGATCAACCTCGTCGAGGATTGCTTGGTGCTTTGTGGCGGTGACATTGGGGGCAAGGCGCAGGCCTTCACCTTGGAGCACTAAGCACTGAATGACCGTGCGCAGGTCTTGCCATCCAAGCGCTGGTCCGAGGGGCTCTCCTGTGGTGGCGTCCCAAACAATCGCCGACGCACGTTGATTTGCTATCCCGACCCCTGCAACGGGGCCGCCTTCTGAAAGCACGGTTGCCGCAGTTGAACGAACTGCGTCAGCAAGAGACCGAGCATTCAATTCGACCATTCCTGGCGCAGGGCTCTGAGGAAGCACGGCGACCTGGACCGTGTTGGTGACGGTTCCATCTGGTCGGACGATCGACGAACGAACCGAGGAGGTTCCAACATCAACGACAAGAAGAGCGCCACTCATTGACGTGGACCTCCGAAGCCAAGCTTGCCGGGGTTCATGATCCCAGCGGGATCGAGCGTGGCTTTGATCGCTTCGAGTACGTCAAAGGTGGAGCCAAGCGACGCTTGCAGAGCTTTGGAACGATGGAGCCCAATCCCATGGTGATGACTCACTGCCCGGCCCTCCGCAACGATCGTTTCGTTGGCAACGTTCCACACCCGTTCGTAGTAGCGAGCTTCCGCTTCCATTGGGTCCTCACCATCTGCTTTGGTTGGACGTCCGGCAAACGTGAAGTAGCAACATGCTCCATCGCTATAGGCGTGGGATTGATGCACCGACGCCGTCAATGTTCCTTCAGTCGCGCGGAGAGCGGCAAGGAGACGGGAGGTTGTTCCGCCGAGATCGCTCCAGCTTCCGGCAATCTCAATGGTGTCGACGACAACGTGATTCCGCCAGAGTGGCGCCAACTGGCTGACATCATTACGTCGTTCCAACCAGTGCTCAACATGGGCCAAGTCCTCTGGACTTGCGGTTCCAAGTTCCTCGTCAACGATTGCCATGGTGGCATTGAGGAGATGGAGATCAGCCTCATCGAGCACAATCAACGCGCAACGCTCGATCCCGAATGATCGCTTGGATTCAATTTCGTCATACAGCCGAAGAACCGCAGGGGTTGCACCCCTCTGGAGAATTCGCCGACAGGCTTCGAGTCCCTCGTCGAACGTGGCAAACGAGACCGAACGCCGAGCCTCGGCGCTCGGCCGCACATGGATTTTGAGTGTTGCCGAGGTGATGACGCCGAGT
>CAIXCS010000001.1 GCA_903918025.1 uncultured Actinomycetes bacterium | reverse complement strand
GCCGAGTGTTCCTTCGGCGCCAACGAAGAGCTGGGTGAGATTTGGTCCAGTTGCAGCCCGTGGTGATTTTGCTTCAGTGGTGATGAGTCGACCGTCAGGGAGGGCGACGGTTAGTCCAACCACAAGGTCTTCAATCTTTCCGTATCGAGTTGAGTACTGACCCGCTCCGCGGCATGCAAGCCACCCACCGACCGTTGAAAGGTCGAAACTCTGGGGAAAGTGTCCAACGCTGTAACCAGGCCCAACACTTCCAAGGTGTCGCTCGAGATCAGGACCAAACATTCCCGCGTCGACGGTGACCGTGAGCGACGTCTCATCGACTTCGTGAATTGCGTTGAGACCACAGAGATCGAGGGCGACACCGCCAAAGACCGGAATCGACCCTCCGCACACCCCGGAACGACCACCCATTGGTGTTACAGGAGTCCCAGATTGAGAGCAGATGCTCAGGATCTCCGCAACCTGCGTTGCGGTCGTTGGCCGAATCACCACTCCCGGTAGCGCTGGGACCTGTCCATTAGCTGCCCAACCAATCGCAATTGGCCACCAGTCACGCCCGTGTTCAGCTCGATCACCTATCTCTTCGCTGACCGGGGCAACGCCACTCAGCGCTTCGAGCACCGAAGGAGCAATGACGATGGGTGTCTCGGTGAGGCGTGTGGTGAGTTCACTTGGTGAAACGTCAAATGGCGTTGGTGGGGTGGGGGAGGAAGTCATGAATTCTCCGTCTCGGTTAGTCCAGCGGCGATGAGGTCAGCATTCAGTTCAGCGCGAAAGGTCAGCACTTCGGCCGCCTGACGCTCGGCGTCCCAACCCAGCTCCTCGCCGACGATTTGAGCCGCGCGTGGGGCGATCGAAGCCGCGATGTAGGCGTTCTGGATACTGAGCCGAAGTCGACGAGCTAGGACGTCACCGAGACTCTGGGCGAATTCCTCCCTTGCCGCATAGCGAAGTTCTGCGGCGAGATAGGGCAGTCCGTCTTCGAGCAACGCATCGTCGGGCCGGGCGAGCGCTTCCACTGCTGGCGTGTCAGTTCCGTAACGATTGGCGAGGTGTTCTGAGGGCTTCGGAGCATTCTTGGTGGCCCCATGGAGACGGAGATGCTTGGTTGAACATGATCCGCCGCGGCCAAGTTGTTCAACAACAACATCGACCGTGTCTTCAGCCATTTTCCGATACGTGGTCCATTTGCCGCCGGTGATTGTGACGACCCCTTGACGAGTGACTGACACCTTGTGGCGACGCGAGAGGTCAGCCGTCCTCTCCTTCAGTTTTGCTCCCTCATCGGGTAAGAGCAGCGGGCGGAGACCTGCCCAAACTCCAGTCACGTCTTGAGGGGTGAGGTCAGCAGACGTCAAAAGATTGACGGCATCAAGAAGGTAGGCAACATCCTCGGACGTGCACTTTGGATCATCGAGCGGGCCGTCGTATTCAGTGTCGGTCGTCCCGATATAGACGTAGGGAACTTCGCGCCACGGAACGACGAAGATCGATCGACGGTCGGCCACAACGGGCAATACGGCGGCAATATCGCAGGGGAGTCGATGAGCGGGAACCGTAACGTGAACACCTTTGGCAGGCTTAAGGCTCGGTCGCTGTCCTGCTGCTTCAAGGTCTCGGATCACATCCGCCCAGACGCCACCAGCATTGACGACCACCGAGGCACGGATGGTCAGCGATGACGCTCCTTCGTCATTTGGACCACAAGGCGTGGCGATCACGCCAGTCACCTTGCCTGCGGCGTCAAGTGACATGGAGTCGACCTGAACGTAATTTGCAATCGTCGCCCCATGGTCGGCTGCGGTTCGAGCGAGTGCGAGCGCTACGCGGGCATCATCTCCCCGAGCGTCGTAGTACAAGAACCCTGCTACTAAGCGGTCAAGACGAAGCGAGGAGAGATGCGTTGCTGCCTCATCCTTCGTGATTCGCTTATGACGCTGGCCAATCCGGAGTCCGCCCGTCAAGTCATAGAGCCACAGCGCTGTCGCGTAGGAGCGAGCAACCGTCTTTGAAACGATGCCGTTCTTTCCGAACAATGGAATGAGAAATGGCAATGGTGAGACCAGATGTGGCGCGTTCTCAAGCAGTCGTTGCCGCTCGTAGAGGTTCTCGTAGACAAGCCGGTACTCGCGTTGTTGAAGGTAGCGCAGCCCTCCATGGACAAGCTTCGAGGATTTTGACGAAGTGCCTGCGGCAATGTCCATCTTCTCAACTAACGCCACAGAGAGACCTCGAGCAGCGGCATCGACCGCGATGCCAGCTCCGGTCATGCCGGCGCCAATCACCAGCACGTCAAAGTGCTTGGTGCTGAGGTTTACGAGGGCGGTTTTTCTGTCCGAGGCAGCCATCATCATCCTGTTCGTGAACGTTCGTTCAGCCTGCCACAACGAGGGGTTGGACCGAGAGGGCTCACCGTTAACCTGCAAGGGTCCCCCCAATGCCTCGTGGAGCCTCTATGTCTGTCGATCAACTCACTCTCGACCCAAAACGATGGAGGGCACTCTCCATCATCGCGACGGCGCAGCTGATGATGGTTCTCGACTCTTCGATCGTGAACATCGCACTGCCAAAAGCGAGTCTCGACCTTGGAATTCCCGCGACGTCCCAACAGTGGGTCGTGACGGCCTACACACTTGCCTTTGGCAGCCTCCTCCTCTTGGGTGGCCGTGTTTCGGACTACCTCGGTCGACGGAGGATCTTTCTGATCGGTCTCCTCGGATTTGCGGTGAGTTCGGCCATTGGTGGACTTGCAACCAATGGGGCGATGTTGTTTGCGTCACGTGGACTCCAAGGAGCCTTTGCCGCCTTCATGGCACCTGCCGGCCTTTCCATCCTCTCCACCACCTTCACCGAAGGAAAGGAACGGGCCAAGGCATTTGGTGTCTACGGCGCAATTTCTGGTGGTGGAGCCGCTATCGGCCTCATTGCGGGCGGGCTATTGACTGAATATGCCAACTGGCGTTGGTGTCTACTCGTCAACGTCCCGATCGCGATTGCGACGTGGTTCGCTGGCCGTTCAGTGCTCCACGAATCGGTGGCAAAGGATGGAAACTCCTATGACTTGCCTGGAGCGATTCTCGTGACGGGTGGTCTTGGGGCCCTTGTCTACGGCTTTACCCTCGCAGAGCTCCACGGTTGGGGTGGGACGTCGACGCTGCTCTCCATTGGCGGCGGCGTGATTGCCCTGATCGCGTTCATTGCCTACGAGCGCAAAGCAGCGGAACCGTTGTTGCCACTTCGGATTGTCACCAATCGAAATCGTGGGGGTTCCTTCTTGGCATCGTTCCTCGTTGGCACCGGGATGATGGCCATGTTCCTGTTTCTCACGCTTTACTTCCAAGATGTTCTTGGCTACAGCGCTCTCAAAGCTGGTTTCTCGTTTCTCCCGTTCTCCCTCATGGTGATCACCATGGCAACGGTCAGTTCAAAGTTGCTTCCGAGAGTCGGCCCTCGTCCCCTCATGGTCCTCGGACTTCTCTCCGGTGCTTCGGGGCTCTTCATGCTGAGTCACATCGAGGTCACGTCGAGCTACCTCACCCACATTCTTCCCGCCTGTGTCTTGGTTGCAGGAGGTATGGGACTGTCGTTTGTAGCGTTTTCTTCAACTGCGCTCTACGGCGTCCACCATCACGATGCTGGGGTCGCATCGGCAACGCTCAACGCGGCACAGCAGGTCGGTGGAGCGCTCGGGCTCTCTTTGCTGTACACCCTTGCGCACACCGCAAGCGTGAATTACCTGAAGGGAACGTTCCACGGGCCACCAGTCGCTCCTGGAACACCTCCCGGGCAACTGCGGCCAGAACTCCTGCATGAAGCTGCGGTTCGTGGTTTCCAAGTTGGTTTTCTTGGTGGTTCGATTGCCCTCGTACTCGCTGCAATCGTCGCTGCGACCTTTATTACCAAGGATGCAGGGCGGATGACGGCTGCTGAGGAACTGGTTGTCGCCGGGTTTTGACGGCACTCAGGGAAATCTCTGCTAGAACCCTTTACAGCGTCTATCTGGTCTGGCAGAATAGGACTCCCGCAATCAAGCGCTCCGTCGGTGCGCGTCCTGCGGTTGACGGGTTGTCGGAACCCACGAGTTGAAAGCACAGCAGATGACCACGACCATGACCACCACTCCCACCACTTGGCGCACCCGTTCGGCGTGCGAGGGTCTCGACCCTGACATTTTCTACCCAGCATCCGAGGACGATGCCGCCTCAGCTCCGGCGAAGGCAATTTGCGAGACCTGCCCGGTGAAGCAACCGTGCCTCGAGCACGCGCTGAACAATCGCGAGCGTGAAGGTGTTTGGGGCGGAATGACCGAGCGCGAGCGTCGCAGGATGGTCCGTCAGCGTCGGAAGTCTGCCTGACGCAGTTGGTGACCCCCTTGTCCTCCACCGCTAGCGTGGGGCGATGGACTTCACACTCTCTCCTGAACTTGAACAACTTCGCGACTCTGTTCGGAGGCTTGCTCAAGACAAGATCAAGCCTCGAGCTCGAGCGATTGATGCCTCGGGGGAGTATCCGCAGGACATTTTCGATGCCTTCAAAGCTGCTGGCCTCCTAGCTCTCTGCATTCCGGAGGAGTTCGGCGGAGCCGGAGCGGGAATTCTGGGTCTCACGATCGCCATTGAAGAGGTCGCGAAGTACTCGAATACTGCGGCACTCATGCTCCTGCTGACTCGTCTGCCGACGGGTCCAATCATGATTTCTGGGACTGACTACCAAAAGGGTCGGTATCTTCCAGGAGTTGCCGAAGGCACAGAACGCTGCGCATTTGGTCTCTCCGAACCAGGTGCGGGGAGTGATGTCGCCGGCATGCAGACACGGGCGACGCCTGACCCTGCAAATCCAGGTGGTTGGATCCTCAATGGGCGGAAGTGCTGGATGTCCGGTGTTTCCCAGGCTGATTGGTACATCGTCTTTGCGAAGACTGGTGACCCAAGTTCTCGTGCCCACAACTCGATCACTGGATTCATTGTTGAGCGGAAGTGGGACGGAGTATCGGTTCCTCGGACCGACAAGAAGATGGGCGTCCGCGGTGTTGATACTGGAGACCTGCTGCTCGAAGATGTGGCAGTTCCGGCCGCCAACGTGCTTGGCGAGGTCGGTGGCTTTCGGTTGGTTATGGAGGGGCTGAACGCCATGCGGCCGATCGTTGCCGCAAGAGGTCTTGGTCTGGCCGAAGGTGCGCTCATGTATGCCACGGAGTACGTGAAGGCCCGACCGGCATTTGGAAGAACCATTGCTGACTTTCAAGGCATTCAGTGGGAAATCGCCAAGTGTGCAACCGAAATTGAAGCAGCTCGACTCCTGACCTACCGAGCTGCTTGCTTGGCTGATGAAGGAAAGTTCACCAAGGCGTATGTTCCTCAGTTGTCCATGGCCAAGTACTACGCGACGGAGATGGCCGTTCGGGCTTCAGGCCTTGCCGTGCAATTGCTTGGGGCAGCTGGCTACATGGAAGAACACCCGACGGAACTTTGGTATCGAGATGCTCGCCAACTCACCATTGTGGAAGGGACCTCTCAGGTGCAGCTTGGACTCATTGGGCGAGGTGTCTTGGCTCAGGATCTCTGGTGGGACTAACCGAGTTTGGAGGTTGGGGTGACGTCCTCGTGCACCTCACCTCACGGGAAGACCTGAGTTTTGATGAAGCGACGAGTGTCCTCGATGAGGTCCTGAGTGGCTCTGCCACCGATGCCCAAATTGCGGGCCTGTTGATCGCGCTCAAGATGAAGGGGGAGACGCCGGAGGAAGTCGATGGCTTCGTTGCGTCGCTGCTTCGGCACTCACCCGAAGTACGTGCGCCTGAAGGTGCAGTCGACATCGTTGGAACCGGTGGAGATCGAAGTGGGTCCATCAATGTGTCAACCATGGCCTCTTTCGTGGTGGCTGGAGCTGGTGTGCCGGTGGTGAAACACGGCAATCGCGCAATCTCCTCGTCGGTCGGTGCTGCGGACGTACTTGAGGGTCTTGGGGTTGAGATTGAATTAGGTCCCGAGGGCGTTGAAGCCTGTCTTGCAGACGCGGGCATGGGATTCTGCTTTGCGCAACGGTTTCACCCAGCAATGCGATTCGTTGGGGCAGTCCGCCGAGAACTTGCCACCCCAACGATCTTCAATGTCCTTGGACCACTGGCAAATCCCGCTCGACCGCTCCGACAACTGGTCGGTGTCGCCGATCCAAAACGCGCCAGAGTTGTCGCTGAGGTTCTCGCTCGCCGCGGTTCGGTTCGTTCCAGCATTGTCTTTGCTGATGATGGGATGGATGAGATCACTCTCACCGGACCGACGACGATTCTTGAGCTCACCCATAATGGGACTTCCGCAACCTTGACCGAGCGACGGTTTGATCCACGAGATCTTGGCTTCACCTTGGTGGCACCTGAGGCGCTTCGCGGTGGATCCCTCGAGGTCAATATTGGAGCGGTCCGGGCGGTCCTCGACGGCGTTCAAGGCCCCCATCGAGATGTGGTGCTCCTCAACGCTTCGGCAGCACTCGTCGATGCTGGCGTCACACCTTCGATTGAAGATGGCATTGAAATCGCTGCCACATCGATCGATAGTGGTGCTGCGGCATCGGTACTTCGGCGCCTTGTCGAGACGAGCAGCGCCTTTGGGAAATCTTGAAGTCTTTTAGAGCACCTGGTGCAATTCGCCAGTTCTGACATTGAACTGAAAGCCACCGAGGTCGGTGAGGTTTGCCATCAGGGGAGAAGTGCGGATGCGATCGAGGTCGCTTCGAAGCGTCTCAAGTTGATCTTCAGCCGGCAGAAACTTCATGGCTCCAGCGTCGATCCCCGTAACGCGTTCAACGTTCGCGCGAACAGTTGCCTCTGTCGTGCCCGCCACGGCGCAATCAGTGTGCGTGACGACACAGATCCGGTTGGCGCCGAGAAGGTTATGTGCGAGAACGAGCGAACGAAGTGCATCATCAGTAACCCGTGCTCCGGCATTGCGGATGATTTTCGCGTCACCGGGCTCGAGTCCGAGAATCTTGAGTGGATCAATTCTTGAATCAATACACGTGAGCACCGCAAGCCCACGGGCTGCCGTTCCGGCCATTCCAGAGTCGACGAAGCCATCGGCATAGGTGGTATTTGCTTTGAGTAGATCGTCAAAACTCATCGTGCTCCTTGGATCGGACGGAGGTTAGCGGGAACTTTGTGTTCATTCCCCATCAACGAGTACCGCACCGTCGCCTGGCACGACCACCCAGGTTGGCAGACCCAAGTCAATGCTCGCTCCAACACCCTGTTCGGCAAGTGCCACGACGCAACCCCCGAACCCTCCGCCGGTCATTCGCGCTCCGAAGACACCTGACGACGAGCGGAGGGCAGCACTCACCGCATCGAGTTTGGGAGTGGAAACGTCAAAGTCCTCGGCCAAACTTCGGTGGCTCTCGTTCATGGCTTCACCAAACTCAACAGCATTTCCGCTTCTTGCGAACTCGACTGCCGCTCGAACTCGGTGATTCTCGGAAATGACGTGGCGAGCTCGACGGCGCAGTTGGGGATCCTGAATGCTTTCGAGCAGATCCAGCCCTGCTGAGGAGAGGGGTCCAATTTCTCGCTCGACTGCGTCACCGTCGTGCCGTCGGTCTGCATAGGCAGAATTTGCGAGGCTCCGTCGTTCTGTCGAGTCAACAATCACGACCTCGGTTCCCTCGGGAAGCTGCACGAGGTCGAAGTGCTCCTTGGTGAAGTCGAGAAGAACTGCATGCTCAAACGCTCCGGCAAGCGACGCCATCTGGTCGAGGAGCCCAACATTGGACCCAGCTGCTGCCTCTGCCTCTTGACAGCGCTTCGCGATGGACCATGGATCCCCAGTAATGCCCAAGGCCAGCGCAACGGCAACGGTATAGGCAGCAGAGGAAGAGAGTCCCGCTCCTATTGGGAGATCAGAGGTCACCTTGAGAGATCCACCCGTCCCGACGAGGCGCGCAAGGTGTTGAGCAATGATGAGCCAGCTGGGCTCGTCGACGGGATCCTGATCGAGACCAATCGATCCACGTTGAGCAGTGCCATCCAAGGCTGTTTCAACGATCACGAGGTCCTCGTGTTCTTCCCAGGTAACCGTTGTTGACCACGGGAGAGCCGCTGGAAGCGCAAGGCCTCCGGTGTAGTCAGTGTGATCGCCAATCAGGTTGACTCTTCCTGGAGCTCGGGCAGTCCTTCGAGTCACTTCAGCGCCCGAGCGCCGCGGCATCGCCCGCTCGAATGGCCGAGATCATCGCCCGATAGGCCCCGGCACTGTCTCGGCCCATTGCATCGAACTCAGAGATCTTGTTGCCCCGAGGGCGATCGCAGCCATACAGGCCGAATCGGGGTTCGTAACTGCCCCACTCGTAGTTATCAACGAGCGTCCAGTGGAAGTACGCCCGAACATCTACTCCCTGTGTCGCCGCATCAATGAGTGCACCAAGGTTCTCTCGAAGGTAGCGAGGTCGATCCCATCCGTCAGCCCGTGGGTAACTCCGTCCGTTCACCACTCGGTTGCACATACCGTTTTCGACCACCCACACGGGCATTCCGAGATCGCGTGCTTCTAGGCAGTACGTCGTGAACATCGCGGGATCCGGACGGTCATCCCAGAGAGAACGAGCAGGCAGGGTGTTTCGCCCACCGGTAGTCGGCGATCCCGGAAGGACGAGATGCTCGGCAGCAACCGGTGCGTAGTAATCGAGCTGTGCAACATCGAGCGTGCAGTCGAATTCGCTGGCGTAGATTGCGGCGCGAGCTCGAGGCAGCGCCGCTGCGAGGTCCACCTTGGATGTGGCTAGCTGTCGAAGTCCTTCTTCAAGGTAGGGATAGATCGGTCCCGGTCCTTTTGGGACGAGGTCGTAGTGCTGACGCCTCCTCATTTCGAGCCACTTGCCGAGGTCGGATTCTGGAATGCCCTGTCGTCTCGCCATCAGCAGATCGAGCGGCATGCGGTCGAGTTCGTAGATGGACAACGAGTAGTTGTTGGTCGCAACAACAGCCTCAGGTTGGAGGTGGTGAAGAACGGCATAGGCAAGGACGTGAGCCGTTAGGAGATGATCAATGGAGCGCATGGTGGCCTGGAACTTTCCTCGCCAGCCGGGAGGGAAGATACCGGTCAAGAAGGAATTAACGGAGTAGATATTGAGTTCATTGGACGTGATCCATTGGTTGCAAAGATCTCCGAAGGTGGTCACAGCGAACGTGACCCAAGCGAGGAACGTTGATGGTGACTCTGGATCGGTCCAGAACTCCACTGGAAGCCAGCCTGGGTGCGTGAAGTGATGGAGGGTGATGAGCGGGGTCATCCCTCTCGAGTGAATCGCTCCAAGAATCTCTCGATATCTCGCCACTGCTCCGTTGTCGAGAATGCCATCTTCGGGGAAGCAGCGCGCCCACTCGATTGAGAGGCGGAAGGAATCGAGACCAATCGCTGCGGCTCGATCGAGATGCTGTTCGAAGTCCTCCCAGAAGCCAACAGCCCACCCAGATGGCTCGACTCGACCAGTGGTCTCCCAGGATGCCCAATTATTGGTGGGCTCGCCTGGGCCGTTATAACCCCCCTCAATCTGGAAACCCGCCGTCGCAACACCAAAGATGAACGGTTGAGGCAGGAGGGGGGTTGGCTGAAGGCTCGTCACCCTTCGAGCATAAACGGCAGGAGCGGCCTCGTTGAAGTCCCTATGGCTCAATGGGCGAATCATTTCCATGGAATCGGTAGCCAATTCCAGGTTCAGTCCTGAAGTAGCGAGGTCGTGCGGGCTGGGGTTCGAGTTTTCGACGGATGTGCGTCATGTGCACACGCAAATAGCCCGACTCATTGTCGAAATCCGATCCCCAAACCTCATCGAGGAGATGACGCTGTGTCACAAGACGGCCCTCAGAGTGAACGAGGAGGCTGACGATCTTCCACTCTGTTGGCGTTAGGTGGACGAAGTCTTCTCCTCGGGTTACGGTCCCGGCCGCAAAATCAATTTGGAAGTCCGGGGTTACATACATCGGCGAGAGATTGATCTGGACCCTCCGCCGGAGGGCCGCTCGAACGCGAGCAAGTAACTCGCCAATCGAGAATGGTTTCGTCAGGTAGTCATCTGCTCCGGCATCGAGCGCCAGAATCTTGTCGGGATCGCCGGAGCGCGCAGAAACGACAATGACCGGAGCATCGGTCCACAGCCGAAGCGATGCAAGGACTTGGAGGCCGCTCATGCCAGGCAATCCAAGATCCAACACAATGAGATCTGGGTTGACGTCGGCGGCAACCGAGACCGCTTCATCCCCCCTGTACGCAACCGCAACTTTGTAACCTCTGGCTTCAAGGTTGCTCCTCAGGGCTTTGACGAGTTGGACTTCATCGTCAACAACCAGAATCTGATGTTGGGTCATGACCTGGACGTCCTGAGAGGAAGGCCAACTCGAACCGTGAGGCCACCGCCAGGAGTCTCACTGAACGTTAAGTCTCCCTCCAAGGTCTTGAGGAGCCCGTTGACGACGGTGAGTCCGAGTCCCGAACCTCGGTCATCGCTTCGGAGTTGTTCGAAAGGCTTGAGCGCCTTAATGGCATCGTTCGACGAGAGCCCGACCCCCCGATCGACAATCCAAAGATTCAGATGGCCCGGCGTGACGTCTGCCCGCACCTCAACAGGGCGATCGAGAGGGCTCGCTTGGCAAGCATTTCCTAAAAGATTGGCAATGACGCGTTCAAGCAGCGCAGGATCCGTTTCTATTGATCGAAGATCGAGAGGAAGTTGGACGTCGAGCTGGCGACCTTGCGTGTCGATGGTCTCAACTGCGCTCGCAAGCACCTCATCGAGGTCAACCGTTGCCAACTGAGGGTGAACGACGCCAGCTTCAAGCCTGCCTGCGTCGAGGAGATTGGTAATGAGGTCGGTCAGTCGGTAGACCTCTCGCTGAATGCCAAGCAAGAACTCTTCGACGGACTCTTGATTCCAGGAAATATCTGGTTCAAGCAAGCTCGATACGTTGGCAGAAATCGTAGCTAGAGGAGTTCTCAAATCATGAGAAATTGTTCGGAGCAACGCCGTTCGTAGTTCTTCTGCTTCGTCCAGCGCTCGAAGACGAGCAGATTCACGTTCGGCACGTTGGCCGGCAAGACCTCTCGCCAATTGCGTCGAGAATGCTCGAAGCAGCGACTCCACCTCACCATCGAGATCTCCACCTTGCACGAGAAGGTTGTGATCGTCATCGACAGAGAACAATCGCGAAGTGGCTCGAACCCCTGAGGCGTCTATGCGAGTCGATTCAACCAAGACGATTCCTGAAGCTGAATGAATGAGTGCCACGCTTGCCAAATCGAAGATCGTTGCCAAGGAATCAAACACCGGCTTCAAGTCTGCAGGAGTGAGGGCGACTGTGGCCGCAGCTTTCGTCAAGATCTGGGCTTCCGCCCGAGCACGTTCTGCTTGGCTTGATCGTCGTTCCAATACCTCCACGATGACGCTCGCTCCAATCGAGAAGATCAGGAACGTTGCGAGCGTGATGACATCGGCGAAGTGCGCAATTGAGAGCGTGTGGACGGGTTGAACGAAGTAGAAGTTCTCGAGAAGCGTGGCGGCTATTGCCGAGGGAATCCCGACAACGAGTCCACCACGCGCGGCAAGGCCAACAACGAGGATGAGGTAACAAGGAAGCACCCACGTGAGAGGCGAGGAACTCGTGAATTGGTTCAGCCCCAGGGTCACGAGCGGTAGGAGAACAAGTGCGCCACACGCCGCAGTGATCACACGCCTCCGAGACGGCAGGCGCACCGCCAGGCGAGTGGCGCCGTCTCGCTTCAACTCGTCCCATCGATGGCTCATCGATCCTCCAAGGGGAAGTCTCTCGCAGGTTAGGGAAAGAAGGAAAACGTTAGCGATTTCTTAGCGCGTGGCCCGAATCCGTCAACGGATTCGTAACAGCGGCCCGCGTAGGTTCGGTCCTATGACAACCACCCAACCCCCAGTTCCCGATCGGCGAGAGGCACTGACGAGTCATGCCGATGTTGATCGTGTGTACCCGGAGACGTTGACCTATCGGTTTAAACGGGTACTACTCGGCGCCCCCTACGTCACTGAGCAGCTCCAGGGTGAACGTCTCAACCGACCAATTGCGCTTGGAGTCCTGGCATCGGACTGCATCTCTTCGTCCGCCTATGGCGCTGAGCAAATCCTCACTCAACTGACGCCGGTCATTGGCCTCGCGGCGTTTGCCATGGTCGTTCCGATCATGTTCGTGATTCTTGGGGTGTTACTCCTCGTGACGATGTCGTATCTCGACGTCATCAAGCACTACACCTCTGCCGGTGGTTCCTACGTCGTGGCGCGCGAGAACTTCGGACCGAAGGTCGCCCAGATTGCAGCGGTAGCTCTTCTCATTGACTACACCGTGACGGTCGCCGTTCAATGCTCTGCAGGGACCGCTGCCCTCACGTCTGCCTTCCCCTCACTTGCCCCGCTCACGGTTGAGATCACCGTTGGGGTGGTGCTGGTGCTCCTCATCGGAAATCTTCGAGGCGTTCGTGAAGCTGGGTCGTACTTCGCGTTTCCGACGTACTTCTTCATCACGATGCTTTCAATCACCATCGTTACTGGGGTGGTGCAGTACCTCTCGGGATCCTTGACGGTTCTTCCTGTTCCCCAAGAGTCACTTCTCATTGGTCATCACCTTGGGAAGGGGGGCTCAGGTGTGCTCATGGGTCTTGCGTTCTTGACGCTCCTGCGGGCGTATGCCAACGGCGGCTCTTCGCTCACCGGACTTGAAGCAATTTCGAATGGGGTTGCAAGTTTCCGCAAGCCCGAGGGGAAGAATGCTCGGTCGACCTTGCTCTTCATGTCGGGGATCTTG